>NZ_JARWNW010000273.1 GCF_029868325.1 Nocardia carnea | reverse complement strand
CCCCCCCCCCCGCCGGGGCGGCGGCGGCCCCCCGCCCCCCCCCCCCCCGCCGGGAACAAAGCCCGTCTACCCTGTTGTTGACCGAAACGTCCCCATCAGATTCTCCGGAAGGGTCCCATGAGCACGCCAGTTCGCGACCTGATCATCGTCGGCTCGGGGCCGGCCGGTTACACCGCCGCCGTGTACGCCGCCCGCGCCGAACTCGAGCCGCTGGTGTTCGAGGGCACCCAGTTCGGCGGCGCCCTGATGACTACCACCGAGGTCGAGAATTTCCCGGGTTTCCGCGACGGAATCATGGGCCCTGATCTGATGGAACAGATGCGTGAGCAGGCCAAACGCTTCGGTGCGGATATCCGCACCGAAGACGTGGACGCCATCGATCTGAGCGGTGCGGTGAAGAAGGTCACCGTCGGTGACGATGTCTACGAGGCACATGCGGTGATCCTGGCCATGGGGTCGGCCGCCCGCTATCTGAATGTCCCCGGTGAGCAGGAACTGCTCGGTCGCGGTGTCAGCGCCTGCGCCACCTGCGACGGCTTCTTCTTCAAGGGCCAGGACATCGTGGTGGTCGGCGGTGGCGATTCGGCGATGGAAGAGGCGCTGTTCCTCACCAAGTTCGCCTCCAGCGTCACCGTCGTCCACCGGCGTGACGAATTCCGTGCGTCGCGCATCATGCTCGAACGCGCCAAGAACAACGAGAAGATCCGGTTCCGCACCAATGCGGAAGTGGTCCATGTGCACGGTGAGACCAGCGTCACCTCGTTGACCCTGCGCGATACCCGCACCGGAGAAACTTCGGAGCTGCCGGTCACCGGTCTGTTCGTCGCCATCGGTCACGACCCGCGCAGCGAACTCGTCCGCGGCCAGGTGGATCTGAACGCGGAAGGCTATGTCCTGGTGCGTGATCCAGGCACCGCGACCTCGGTCGCCGGCGTCTACGCCGCGGGTGACCTCGTGGACCACACCTATATGCAGGCCATCACCGCAGCCGGCACCGGCTGCCGCGCCGCCATCGACGCCGAACGCTGGCTGGCCGAAAAGGGCGATATCACCAGCAATACGCTGCCGCACGCCGACCAGCCCGTCGCCGTTTCCGCAGCCGATTGAGTCCGCAGGGCTCACCGGGCAACTGAGCCGCGGGGCTCGGTTGCCCGCCCCAGCCCCGGGCGCACGGGCGTCCGGAGAACCAAGGAGAACAGCCATGTCCGAGACCACCAACACGGTCACCGTCACCGATACCTCGTTCGCCGATGCTGTCCTGCAGAGCGAGAAGCCGGTGCTGGTCGATTTCTGGGCCACCTGGTGCGGACCGTGCAAGATGGTCGCTCCGGTGCTGGAGGAGATCGCGGGCTCGCACGCCGACAAGCTCACTGTCGCCAAACTCGATATCGATGCGAACCCCGATACCGCCCGCGATTACCAGGTCATGAGCGTGCCGACTATGATCCTGTTTGCCGGTGGCAAGCCGGTGAAGCAGATCGTCGGAGCCAAGGGGAAGGCCGCACTCCTGCGGGAAATCGAAGACGTCATCTGACGTCTCGAATAGGCCATCCGGCGGCCGTCACGCGGCGACGCGCCGTAGTATGCCCTGACCAAGATTGTCGAATCCCGGTCCGGGTCTGACAGAATCGACCACGCTCCGTCGTGCGAGGGTGTACGCCATCGCATGAGTGGGTACCCGGGATTGACGGAAGGAAGGGCCCTCACGCATGCACCGACTTCGTCACGGCGACACCGGTCCAGCCGTAGCAGAGGTTCGGAGCACCCTGGCGAGTCTGGGGTTCCTGCACGCGCACAACGGCGCGCAGACCAATGGCAATGGTTCGGACGAGTACTGGAAAGACACCGAAGCCACCTTCGATTATCAGCTCGATTCCGCGGTGCGTGCCTTCCAGCAGCACCGCGGACTCCTGGTCGACGGTGAGATCGGTCCCGCGACGTATCGTGCGCTGAAGGAAGCGTCCTATCGTCTGGGTGCCCGCACCCTCATCTACCAGCTCTCGGCACCGCTGTACGGCGACGATGTGGCGACGCTGCAGCGCCGGCTGCAGGACCTCGGTTTCTATGTGCACCGGGTGGACGGTTTCTTCGGCCCGCACACCCACGAGGGCCTGACCTCGTTCCAACGCGAAATCGGGCTGGCCGCCGACGGTATCTGTGGTCCGGACACGCTGCGTTCGCTCGAACTGCTCGGCGCCCGGGTCACCGGCGGTAATCCGCATCGGATCGCCGAGGAAGAAGTGGTGCATCGCGCCGGCCCGCAGCTCACCGGTAAACGTATCGTCATCGATCCGGGTCTGGGTGGGCCCGATCGTGGCCGTGGCGTTCCCACCGAGTTCGGCGAGGTGTACGAACAGGAGATCCTGTGGGATCTGGCCAGCCGGCTGGAGGGCCGGATGGCCGCCACCGGGATGGAAACGTTCCTGTCCCGTCCGTGGGGGAGCAACCCCACCGATGCGGAACGCGCCGAAACCTCCAATGCTTTCGACGCGGATCTGATGATCTCCCTGCGGTGCGCATCCAATTCCAGCCCTATGGCCAACGGTGTGGCCGGGTTCTATTTCGGCAATTCACACGGGTCGGTATCCATGATCGGCCAGGTGCTCGCCGGATTCATCCAACGTGAAGTGGTGGCCCGGACCTCACTGCAGGATTGCCGGACCCATCCGCGTACCTGGGATCTGCTGCGCCTCACCAAGATGCCGACGGTGCAGGTGGATCTCGGTTATGTCACCAACCAGTACGATGCGTCGGTGCTGGCCGATCCGCGGATGCGCGATGTCATCGCGGAAGCGATCCTGATCTCGGTGAAGCGGCTCTACCTGCTGGGTCAGGACGATCAGCCCACCGGCACATACACTTTCGCCGAGCTTCTGGCCGAGGAACTCGCCGCCGCCGACAGCGGTTAGCGAATTCCCCGGCCATCGGCCTCAGAGAGTGAGGATCCGGGTCGGCACGGTCATCGACGCGGCGGCCAGCAGCTGGTCGAGGGCTCGTTCGACGTCCTCTTTCCAGCCGTGATCGGTATCGAGTTCCAGCCGTAACCGGGGGAAACGGTGATGTGGTTGCACCACCTCGAACCCGACCTCCTGCAGGAAGTCGGCGTCGATCATGCAGTTCTCCGGGCTGCACTCCATGACCGAACGCCGGGCTCCACGCCCCGGAACACCGATTCGTTCCATGAGGCGCATTGTCCCGGTCGGACGGTCGGAGAGAGCGGTGCTTGCGTGCGCTCCGCGGATACCGAACGCTTCCAGCGCGCGCACGCCACGGCGGACCAGATCGGTGACGACCCCCTGCACCATCCGGTAGGCGATATCGCCGTCCAGGTCGGGGTACTCGGTGCCGAGAGTGGTCAGCAAGATGGCGTCGGGGCTCACCGGGGAGGTGGGGAAGAGGCCGGCCCGCGGCACTACCCGGGGTGGCGCATAGAGTGCACAGCCGACAGTCTTGTCATCGATCGTCGCGAGCTGCCCACAGGAACCCCATTCGAGCATCACGGTCGAGATCCAGGCTTCCTTCTCGAATACCGGATCGCTGAAACCACTGGAGTCCGCGGCGACCGCCGGGTCGATTTCCCAGAACACACACCGACGGGCATGCGCCGGCAGCCGACTGATGCTTTCCAGGGTTAATCCTGTGACGCTGGTCGACACCGCTCTGCTCAGCCTCCAGCTATCCGATTCGTCTATGCTCACGCCGCATCAATGGTTTCTCGCCAGCAAGAATATGCGATCAAGCGAACCTGCCTCATTCCGCGTCACTAAGTCTTCGGTCAAGGACTGCCTCGGCGCATCGGCCCCTCGATCCATTTGCCGTCACAGTGACGTTTCCTGGCCGAGGCAGAGGTTATGCGGACAACAAGCCGAAATTTCAATTGTTCAGCGAAGTTTGCAGCATCATTCCGACGATCCGCTCCAGATCGTCCACCGACCCGAACTCGACAACAATCTTGCCCTTCCGCTTCCCGAGACTCACCGAGACCTGCGTATCGAAAGATGACGACAGCCGGTCGGCGACATCCTGCAAACCGGGGGAGTGGATGGGCGGCCGACGTGGCGCGGGCGGTTTGGCCGGTTCCTGTTCCCGGTTCGCCAGCTTCACCGCTTCTTCGGTGGACCGCACCGACAGCCCCTCGGCGACGATCCGGGCGGCCAGCACCTCCTGAGTGTCGGCACCGCCCTCCAGACCGAGCAGTGCCCGCGCATGACCGGCGGACAGCACCCCGGCCGCGACCCGGCGCTGCACCGGGATCGGTAGCTTCAGCAGCCGGATCATATTGGTGACGACGGGCCGCGAGCGCCCTAGTCGTGACGCCAACTCCTCCTGGGTAACCCCGAATTCCTCCAGCAACTGCTGATACGCAGCCGCCTCCTCGAGCGGGTTGAGCTGCACGCGATGGATATTCTCCAGCAGTGCATCGCGCAGCATGGCGTCATCGTTGGTCTCCCGGACGATGGCGGGGATAACCTCCAGCCCCGCCTCCTGGCAGGCCCGCCAGCGTCGCTCACCCATGATCAGCTGATAGCGGTCGCCACCCGGCTCCAGCTCCCGGACCACGATCGGCTGCATCAAACCGAACTCGCGAATCGAGTGGACCAGTTCGGCGAGCGCCTCATCGTCGAAATACTGCCGGGGCTGCTTCGGATTGGGCTCGATCTTTCCGGGCGCGATTTCCCGGTACACCGCATCCCCGGCGGAGGTCAGATCGGCGCTCTCCACGGGTTCGGGAACCTGGTGCAGGTAGGTGGAGGCGGGGCGCGGCCCCGGGTCCAGACCGATCACCGCATCAGCGGCCTCGGCGCCCAGCCCGGTCGCCACCGGAGCCGGGCCGGTCGGAATCAATGCCGCGAGACCGCGTCCCAGCCCACCCTTTTTCGACTGACTCACCGGCCTACCCTTTCCATTACCCGCATCCACAGCCGTGCCCGATCCGTTCACTGAGCGCCTTCCGTGAGCGCCGCCTGCCGCGCCGCGCCACGCGCGGCCATTTCCCGCCCGGCATCCAGATAGCTCAGGGCGCCGCGGGACCCCGGGTCGTAATCGAGAACTGTCATACCGTATCCGGGCGCCTCGGAGACCTTGACGCTGCGCGGAATCACGGACCGCAGCACAACGTCCCCGAAATGGCTGCGCACCTCTTCGGCCACCTGATCGGCCAGTTTGGTCCGGCCGTCATACATCGTGAGAACAACGGTCGATACATGGAGTTCGGGGTTCAGATGCGATTGGACCAAGCCGATATTCCGGATCAACTGGCCCACGCCCTCCAGGGCGTAGTACTCGCATTGGATCGGGATCAGCACTTCCTTGGCCGCGACCATGGCGTTGATCGTGAGCAGACCCAGCGAGGGCGGGCAGTCGATCAGCACGAAATCGATGTCGTACCCGGCGATATTTGCTTCCTGGATAGCGCCTTTGAGTCGCGCCTCCCGAGCCACCATCGAGACCAGCTCGATCTCGGCGCCGGCGAGATCGATCGTTGCCGGGATGCACAGCAGATTATCGCTGTGCGGGCTCTGCTGGATCGCGTCCTGGACCTTGATCTCGCCGATCAACAGTTCGTAGGTCGACGGAATACCGGAATGATGCTCGACGCCGAGCGCGGTGCTGGCGTTACCCTGCGGATCGAGATCGATCACGAGCACCTTCATCCCCTGATGTGCCAGGGCTGCGGCCAGATTGACCGTTGTCGTAGTCTTGCCGACTCCGCCTTTCTGGTTGGCTACAGTGATGATGCGTTGCTCATGAGGTTTCGGCACTGTCACCTTTCCTGGATGCATTAACTGGCTCGCCCGGTGCGCCTCGGCAGCGATCGGCGTCTCGGTGGGGGAGATATGGCCATACGGTGTGCTTCCGAATGCCTCGGGGCCGATATTGCTGCCATCCAGCATTCCCGGCACGCGCGATGTTTCCCGTGAAACATTCGCTGAACCGTTCGACATAGACCGCTCCTAACGCGAGAACTGCAAGATCACGTGGCCTGACAGACGCCGGCGCCGTGTCGTCGAAACAAGCCGTGCTGGACCGAACGACGATCCACGACCACGACTGCGACATCCGTGTGGGACGGGTGACTTCGCTGCACTGCGTGGTCACGCGAAGCTACCTCCTCCGACGCGGACACCGAGCCGCCGGTCGGTCGAACGGAGCTGCACCGCTGCAACACCGAGATTCCTCCGTGGCACCGACGCTCACGCCCGACGTCCAATAGCTTGCCAGCAGCGGGCCCGAGAAGAAAGCTGAATCGCTGCGACGCGCCCGCGACACGCGGAACTGTTCCGAATTCATCGCCCGGAAGCACGTTCGGCGCCTCGCCGGTACCATAGGGGCGATGTTTCCCGTGAAACATCGAGCGTTCCACGGCGCCGGTACTCATCCCACGCCGACGTTCCCGTTCTTCCCGGAGCCACCCTCGACCGAATCGCGCCAGCAGTGTCAGCGACCCCCCGGACACCGAGTCACCACCCATCAGCCTGTTTGCTGCTGTCTGGCAACCGAAGAGATTCCGAGCAGGCTTCGCCTTTCATTACGTCCGGCACGAAATGCCCGCGTGTCCGAGGCAGTTACGACACCGAACCCCGATGTGGGGGCCGCCTACCTGACGCGTACCGGCGCAGAACTGTGTCCACGATTCGACCGAACGACCACGCGCCCTTCGTCACGGTGACGAAGCCTGCTCGGCGCATACCCCTCTGGTCGACGTCGGCTCCACGCATCTCCAACACAGTCGTGGCGGACCGGTTCGCTCTCGGAATTCCCGATGTTTCCCGTGAAACATCAGCTTTCGCCGGGGGAACACCCGCGGCGATTCATCCCCGACTCGACGCATCGAATGGCCGCGACCACCTGCCGCGGATGCGCTGGTGCGAGTCGTTCGCAAGCGGGCGGCGCATACTCGGCCAACGGCCGGGCCGCCTGGGAACACCGGCCGACCGGGCGCATCGCGATAGCGTCATTCACTCCGCGCACAGAGGCCCGGGCGTACGGCGTACCCCCGCCATGCATCCACGGCCCCATTGGAACCTCGGGACGCAAGGTCGGGTCACTTCATCGGACCGCCCGCGCCGTCCTTGCGGCGCAACTCCCGGCGGCGCCATTTCCCACTAACCCGGCACTCAGTGCGTTGATCCCGGCGGGCATCCCGATCCCTATACCGGAACAGCCGGCCGGACCTCAGCGCCGGAAGGAAGATCCCGAGACCGCGCGGTGCGCGGCAAACCGCGCCGATGTTTCACGGGAAACATCGACGCCGCAGTGGGGGAGCGGGGGAGAACGGGGACAGGATCAGAGTTGATCGGTTTCGAACCGCTGCTGCGCTCGGGTGCGTCTCTTCGGCCGCTTGGAGGGCCGCTCCGAACGCCGCAGGCGTTCGGCGGAGAGAACGACTGTGGGGGGATCGATGATCCCGGCACCGCATTCCAGCACGGCGAAGTTACCGGCCCCCACTCGTTCCACTGCCGCGCGATCGCGTTCCAGCTCTTCGGCGACACTCGATCCCTTGAGCGCGAGCATATGTCCGTGCTCATGCAGTAGCGGGACCGACCACTCCGCCAGCTTCGCCAACGGCGCGACGGCTCGGGAGGTCACGACATCGGCTCCGCCCGCTTCTTGGATCACCCCGGGCTGCTCCGCGCGACCCCGCACCACAGTGATATCGAGTCCCGCCGCGTCGATGAATTCCTTGAGGAAAACCGTTCGGCGCAGTAGCGGCTCCACGAGGGTGATCCGAAGGTCCGGCCGAGCGAGGGCCAGTGGGATTCCGGGCAACCCCGCACCGCTACCGATATCGACCACCGAGGCTCCCTCGCCGATCAGCTCGCCGACGACCGCGCAGTTGAGGATATGCCGTTCCCAGAGGCGGGGCACTTCTCGCGGGCCGATCAGTCCGCGCTCCACGCCGGCGGTGGCGAGAGCGGTCCAGTAGTCACACGCCGATCCCACGCGCTCGCCGAAGACGGATTCCGCTTCCGCCGGCGGCAGCGACTGCGACACCACGGCCGCCGAATCGCCGGGTTCTGGTTCCACGTGAAACACCCTTCTGTTCGATCGTGATCGACGAGCTCGAGCGGATAGACCCACTTCGTTCTCTCACCGTAGCCCCCTACCACCGGACCGTTCTCGACCAGCCGGACCTGGACACACGAAGGGCCCGAGTGCCTGCGACTCGGGCCCTTCGTATCCGCCGCTCTTTCGGCTACTCGGCCGGTGCGGGGGACTCAGTCCGGTATGACGACAACGCGCCGGTTCGGCTCCACGCCCTCGCTCTCGCTGGCGACCCCGTCGATCGCGGCGACCGCGTCGTGCACGATCTTGCGTTCGAACGGAGTCATCGGGGCGAGCTGCTCCGGCGAGCCGGTGTCCAGGACACGCTGCGCGGCCGCCGCGCCCAGTGCGCTCAGGTCCGCGCGCCGCTTCGCTCGCCAGCCCGCCACATCGAGCATCAACCGGCTACGCACGCCGGTCGCCTGTTGCACGGCGAGCCGGGTCAGTTCCTGGAGCGCGTCGAGTACCTCACCGCTGTGCCCGACCAGTTTCGACAGATCCTTACCGCCATCGATACTGACCACCGCGCGATCACCTTCGACGTCGAGGTCGATATCACCGTCGAAGTCGAGCACATCGAGAAGTTGTTCGAGATAGTCGCCCGCGATCTCGCCCTCTTCGATGAGCGCTTCCTCGGCGTCGCCCGCGGAATCCACGGCGTCCGGCTCGACCACGGTCGAGGATGCGCTGGCGGTGGTGTCGCCACCTTCGGTCTCGAGTGTCATATGTTTCCTTTATCTGCTCGCCGGGACACCGACCACCCGTCGGCCGCATGTCCCGATCACAAGGGGGCTGCGGGGAAGGGTCAGCGACGCCGCTTCTGGTTGGCGCGGCCCCGGTTGCCGGACCGCTTCTGACCACCCGGGCGGCGCTGGCCCGACTGTTTGGGTTTGGCGTTCGTCTTGGCAGGACTCGAACCGTTCGCCTCGGCCGTACCGTCGGCGGCCGCATCCACAGAACCTTCTGCCGGTTTGGCCGGCTGCTTCTTCCGGGTGTCGACAGGCTTCGCGCCGGGCTTGGGGGCGTTCTGCGCCTGCTTCTCCATTTTCGCCTGCTTCTTGGCCTCTTCTTCCTTGGCCATCCGGCCGAAGACGAGATGCTGCTGGCCGTAGGTCCAGATGTTGTTGGACACCCAGTACAGCAGGACGGCGATAGGCAGGAACGGACCACCGATCAGGACACCGAACGGGAAAACCCACAGCGCCAGCTTGTTCATGATGGCGGCCTGCGGGTTGGCCGCCGCCTCGGCGCTCTGCCGGGCGACCGACGCGCGTGCGTTGAAATGAGTCGCGACCGCGGCGATCACCATGAGCGGGATCGCGACCGCGGCGATACTGACCCGGCTCGGGGTACCGCCGTAATCGGCGAAAGCCTGCAACTCTTCATACGGTGCGGTGATGAACGCGGAGATCGGTGCACCGAAGATACGGGCGCTCAGGAACGACTGGACATCGTCGACATTGAAGACGTAGTTCGGCGTATGTGCGTTGGTGTACGGATCCATACCGAGCTGGCCGAACCCGGTGCCGGTGCGGTTGAACGAACGCAATACGTGGAACAGACCGAGGAAGACCGGCACCTGAGCCAGGATCGGCAGGCAGCCCATGAGCGGGTTGAAGCCGTGGTCCTTCTGGAGCTTCTGCATCTCCAGCGCCATCTTCTGGCGGTCGTTCTTGTACTTCTTCTGCAGCTCCTTGATCTGCGGCTGCAGTTCCTGCATCTGTTTGGTGGTACGGACCTGCCTCACGAACGGCTTGTAGAGCACCAGACGCAGCGTGAAGACGAGGAAAACCACGGACAGCGCCCAGGACAGGCCGTTATCGGCCCCGAACGCGAAGCCGAATACCCGATGCCAGAACCAGAGGATCCAGGACACCGGGTAGTAGATGAAATCGAGCACGGCTCTATGCACTCCCGTCGGTAGTGTCACCGATCACCGCGTGCGGTGATCGCTTACAAGCTTCGGTCCGCGGGTCGTCGTGGCCGACACTGCGCTGCCGCTCCGGCACGGGATCCCATCCACCAGGGTGCCAGGGCGCGCATTTGGCCAATCGCACGACCGTCAGTCCGACGCCGACAATGAGTCCACGGGTGCGCAGGGCGGTCACCGCGTACTCGCTACAGGTGGGGGTGAACCGGCAGACCGGCATCCGGGTGGGGGAGACGTAGGTCCGGTACAGCTCGATCGAGAAGATCAGAATATTTGCCGGCCATCGGGCGACGGCGGCCATCGGTGAGGTACGGGCGCTCATAGCGGGGTGCCCGCATCGGCCGCCGCCGGGAGGTCGAGCCTGCGTAATCCGCTACGCAGCTGGCGGCGTAGCTCATCGCTGTCGGCGCCGGCGGCGCCGGGGAGAGCGCGAATCACGATATCCACCTCGGCGGAGATATCCGCGGTCAGTTCGGCACAGATATGACGCAGGCGGCGGGCCACGCGGTGCCGGACAACCGCGGGACCCACCGCCTTGCTGACGATCAGCCCGAATCGCGGGCCACCGAACCGGACCCGGACGCCGGAATCTCCCGGATCCGGGTGGTCCACCAGAACATGGACGACCAGGTCACGCTTTCCCGCGCGCCGACCGCGCCGTACCGTCCGGGAGAAATCGGCACGCTGATGCAGCCGATGCGGCTCAGGAAGCACCCGGGCACCCGGACATCATCGAAGCCGCCGGACCGGCAGCGTTACCGGCGGCGTAGGCCACGGGATTCGGCGGACCGGCCATCGGGCACCGAGCTCGGTCGGAAATCAGGCGGTGAGGCTGGCGCGGCCCTTACGGCGCCGCCCGGAGACGATGGCGCGGCCCGCACGGGTCCGCATCCGGAGACGGAAACCGTGGACCCGCGCCCGACGACGGTTGTTCGGCTGGAACGTCCGCTTGCCCTTGGCCACGGTCAACACTCCTCGAATTGGTGGGCACCCGACGGCGCCCGAAGCTTTCGGAATTCTCTCGATGTCGGTTCGGCGTCACCGCCCTGGAAGGTGGTCAGCACAGGACGGTCACCACGCCGAGGGTGACTGTACGAGGGTACTTATCCAGTTCTACCGGGTCAAACTCACCCCCCAGGGGGCGATCGCCGGCGCGCGCGACCATCCGACCGGCGACCGTCGGCGGTGGCGATAGTCACCCTCGGGCCCTGTGCCCGGAGACGGGCCGCAGGTCGAGCACCCGCACCCGGTCCGGCGCAGCGCGCGACCGCAACGGCGGTCCCGGGAGATTGTCCACATCTGTGGATAATTGTGTGGAAATACCCTGTGAATGGCATATTCGTAGGGCCGACGGTGCCACGCCGCAGCCGGAAGAGGGGGTTCCGGGCCGCGCCCCGGGCGCCGTATCCGTCGGATGCGGCAGCTCCGGTGAGCGACGTATGCGGTGTCACTGGAACGAACCAGTACAGTAGACGCACCGCGAGCCCCGGACGTCTGCGCCGAGCAACCGACTCCCGGGGAGGACACTGGATGGACGACGAGCAGAACGTACTGGCCACCGTGTGGCCGGAGGTGGTCACCGAGTTGACCACCGGTTCGCCCGACGGTGCCATCGGCGCGGTGACCCGAGCCCAGCAGGCCTGGCTCAAATTGGTGAAACCGCTGATGGTGGTCCAGGGTTTCGCCCTGCTCTCGGTTCCGTCCTCGATCGCCCAGGAAGCCATCGAGCGCGATCTGCGTGAACCCATCCTGCGCTCGCTGGGCCGCCGGCTCGGTCCCCAGGTGGAGGGTCTCGGCGTTCGGATCGCCGCACCGTTACCCACCGCCGGATCCGAACCCGGGCCGCCGCGGCATGCCCGGATGACCAGCCGCCCCGAGCCCGTCAACCCCCGGCCGGAGACGTTCGGCGGTAACGGGCCGGGGCGGGCGCCCACCGGTTTCACCCCCGCGGCGACCGAACCTCCGTGGCGGCCCGAACCGATCCGGGATCCCGAGGCCGGCACTTATCCCGCGCGCGGGCTCGTGCGCGGTCACGGTCCCGATTTCCCGGGTGGGCCGAGGCAGCCCGACGAGCCACGCCTGCAGGCCGCGGATTTCTCACACGAAGCCGAATTACCGTTGACCGGCGAACTGCCCCGTAACCCCGCCCGCCCGCGCGGCACGGAACCGGCCGGCGCCGATCCGGTGCGGCGCTCGACCCTGCCCGAGTTGCCGCACGGCGCGGAATCCGTTCCGGGCACCGAGTTCCGCACGCACGACAACGACTTCGCGCGCGCCGAATCACATGAGACCGACCCGCCGACCGTGGAAACCTATGCCACGCCCCGGGCCTATCCCCGCGACTATCCACCGGCGGCCGAGTACACCCGGGAACCGGAGTACGACCGGGACCGCGAGTATCCGCGCGCCGACTATCCCGACAGCTACCCGCCCGGCCGCACCGACCTCGGCGAAACGGTGGGCAACGGCCGCGAACCGGGCGTTGTGGCCCGGGAGCCGGTCGCCGATCTCGACCCGAACCTGCCGCCACGCCGGACCGCCCGCCCGGCCCAGGAAACACTTTTCGCACCCGATATTCCGGCTGCCGATACCGCGCCGCGGGATCCGCTGCGCGACCCCGACCGGGACAGTCTGCGCGAAAGCGTCCGCGATTCGGGTATCGATCCGGCACCGGACAGCCACCGCGACGACGAGACTGTGGTCAACGTCCGGGATTCCTGGCCGACCTTCTTCGCCAAGAGCTCCGATTCCGGTGATACGGCCAAACCGTCGGCGAGCCTGAACGCCAAGTACACCTTCGAAACCTTCGTCATCGGTGCGTCGAACCGCTTCGCCCACGCCGCGGCGGTTGCCATCGCCGAGGCGCCCGCCCGCGCCTACAACCCGTTGTTCGTCTGGGGTGCCTCCGGCTTGGGTAAGACCCACCTGCTGCATGCCGCCGGCCACTACGCACAGCGGTTGTTCCCGGGGATGCGGGTCAAGTACGTCTCCACCGAGGAATTCACCAACGACTTCATCAACAGTCTCCGTGACGACCGGAAGGTGGCGTTCAAACGCCGCTACCGCGAAACCGACATCCTGCTGGTCGACGATATCCAGTTCATCGAGGGCAAGGAAGGTATACAGGAGGAGTTCTTCCATACCTTCAACACGCTGCACAACGCGAACAAGCAGATCGTGGTGTCCTCGGATCGGCCGCCGAAGCAGCTGGCCACCCTGGAGGAGCGGCTGCGGACCCGGTTCGAATGGGGGCTGATCACCGATGTGCAGCCACCGGAGCTGGAAACCCGGATCGCGATCCTGCGCAAGAAGGCGCGGATGGATCGCCTGGATGTACCGCACGATGTGCTGGAGTTGATCGCCAGCCGGGTGGAGCGCAATATCCGCGAACTCGAGGGCGCGTTGATCCGGGTCACCGCGTTCGCGTCGTTGAACGGCCAGCCGCTGGATCAGTCGGTGGCCGAGGTGGTGCTGCGCGACCTGATGCCCGAATCGCAGGACGTCGAGATCACCGCGTCGACGATCATGGGCGTCACCGCCGAGTACTTCAATACGTCGATGGAGGAGCTGACCGGGCCGGGTAAGGCTCGTCCGCTGGCTCAGGCCCGCCAGATCGCCATGTATCTGTGCCGGGAACTCACCGATCTCTCGCTGCCGAAGATCGGTCAGGCGTTCGGCCGTGACCATACAACGGTCATGTACGCGGAGAAGAAGGTCCGCAAGGAGATGTCGGAGCGGCGCCGGGTCTACGACCAGGTTCAGGAACTCACCGCCCGTATCAAACAGCGCTCCCGCTGATTCTCCGGCCGGGGCGGTAAGCGAGTCCATCCGCCCGCACACAGGTACCCGACAGATCACACCTGTCCGAATGCGCTGTGGCGCTACCGCCCGGTTCGCCGGGCCCCGAAACCACAACGCTTTCCCATAGGCCAGGACGACCGGCATCGTCGCCATCGTGGCGCCGAACCACCGGCCCGCCCGGTGAGCATCGACGAACCCGAGCCTGTGCCCGCCGGTGCTGTTCCGCGGCATTGCGGATGGAAGTGGCGTGGTCGCCGGTCGGTGTAGCCAAGAACTGAGTCCAGCCCTCTGCAGGCGGAAATGAGCGGCATGTCGAGGCGACGCCCCAGACATCGGCCGACTCGGCCCGGGACTGCGCCACCGGAGCCTTCCTCCGGGGCGCGCGATCCCCCCGGCGGCGACCTCGGTGAGCATCCGGTATGTGGCTCTGGCCGAGCCGCATACCCATCCCCGCCCTCGGTTGCCGACCGCCGTGGGAGGCGGCGGTGGAAGTTCTGCTGCCGCAAGTGGCTTCGCGAAGTCGTGCCGGGAGCGTCCGCCGGTGCTGCGGTGACGGTACGTGCGCATCGTGGGCGTGTCGGAAGTATTCACAGGTGTGTCGCTAACACCCTGTTAAGGCTTTGACCAGGCATTTTGGGATGCACTCGGCTGTGGAATCCACAGGTTATCCACCAGTCCATCCACAGCTTCGGGACGCTCGGGCGCGCAGGTTGTCCACAGCCTGTTTATCCACAGTTTCCACAGGCGATTTCATCCACACCCACTGAGCTGCGCACTTCCGGTCAGAGGCCTGGGGACAGCCTGTGGATTCCTCGAGGAATCCTCGAGGAATCCACAGGTTATCCACCGATTCGTACACAGTGTGCACAACTGCCCGGATTCTGGGGACCAACGTGGGGATGAACTGTGGATGCTGTGTGGACAACAAAACCTGTCCACAGGCTGCCCCGATTCATCCTCGAGTTATCCCACGCCAGTCCACAGGCGGACACGCCGTACGAACTGGGGAAATAGCGGAAATCCACAGTTTCCACAGGGCCTATTACTACCCCTGTTCTTCATCTAGAAAATTTCTCTTGAAAACAGGCTGTGTGGACAAGTCTCGAACGCACCGCACGAAGCGAAGAGGCCCGGGAACCACACAAGGACGGGCGGACGCAGACTTCGCGGACACCCGCCGCGTCCGTCGCAGCCTCCACGCGGCCCGTGACCGTCGCGGTCTGAAAGGCACTCGGGTCCGAGGACAGAGCTGCACGGACCGGTCGCCCCGTGGCAGGTCCGCACGCGCCCATCACGCACCCCGTCCATCTCCGTCAGCCGTGGGCAGACCGCATGCTCCAGAGTTGTTCACAGCTTTCTTCCGGGATACCTGTGGACGGACCCTCGCCTCGCCGATCCGCGGACTGCCCACAGATAGGCACCGCACGCCCGCGAGCTACCCGGGACCTTTGTGTGGGCTGGTCCGGCGCCGGTGCGACGACGTATCCTCCACACGGAGGGGCGGCCGATCCGGTGCGGCGAAACGGGGTACGGTCTTAGGTCGGTCGCTGTGCCAGAATTCTTCGGCGGTCGGCCGGCGCCGCGGCCGCCGTAACATCGCCGTGCGGCGGAATCGGCGCGGCGGGATATGCGGGGGCAGCACAGCCACCGATCCACACTGAACGGGAGAGGACACCTCGGGCGATGGACCTTGCAGGCATGAAGTTTCGGGTCGCGCGTGAGGATTTCGCGGAATCGGTCGCCTGGGTGGCGCGCAGTCTGCCGTCTCGCCCGCCGGTCCCGGTTCTCGGCGGAGTCCTGCTGGTCGCGGACGACGACGGGCTGACCGTCTCCGGATTCGACTACGAGGTATCGGCTCAGATGCGGGTGGCCGCCGAGGTCGCCGGACCGGGCAAGGTGCTGGTCTCCGGCAAGCTGCTGGCCGATATCACCAAGGCACTGTCGAACAAGCCGGTGGACGTCTCCGTCGACGGCAGCCGCGTGCTGATCCAGTGCGGTAGCGCCAAGTTCTCCCTGCCGACGATGCCGGTCGAGGATTATCCCCAGTTGCCCGAGGTTCCGCAGTCCAGCGGGCAGCTCGTTGTGGATGTGTTCGCCGAGGCCGTGGGCCAGGTCGCCGTCGCGGCCGGGCGCGACGATACGTTGCCCATGCTGACCGGTATCCGGGTGGAGATCGAGGGCCCGCAGGTGGTGCTGGCGGCGACCGACCGGTTCCGGCTCGCCGTACGCCATATCCAGTGGCAGCCCGCACGTACCGATATCGAAACCGCGGTGCTGATCCCCGCCCGCACCCTCTCCGAATCCGCCAAGACGCTCGGCGCCTCGGACCAGCCCGTCCAGCTCTCGCTCGGCTCCGGTGCGGGCGCAGACGGCCTCCTGGGCATCGTCAACGGCGGCCGCCGGACCACCACCCGGCTGCTCGATGCCGAGTTCCCGAAGTTCCGGCAGCTGCTGCCCAAGGAGCACACATCGATCGCCACCTTGGAGGTGGCCACGCTCACCGAGGCGATCAAACGTGTCGCGCTGGTGGCCGAGCGCGGCGCCCAGGTGCGGCTGGAGTTCTCCGCCGAGGGATTGCAGCTGTCGGCGGGTGGCGACGATGCCGGGCGCGCCGAGGAGTGGCTGACCGCCGACTTCCGGGGTGAGCCGTTGACCATCGCGTTCAACCCCGGATATCTCATCGACGGTCTGTCCGCGTTGCATTCGGACCGGGTCACCTTCGGGTTCACCACGCCGAGCCGTCCCGCTGTGCTGCTCCCGGCCGGCGAGGAAGAGCCGGAACCGCTCGAGAGTGGTGCGTATCCGGCCCTGGACAGCGACTACATCTACCTGCTGATGCCGGTCCGGCTGCCGGGCTGAGCGGGCGTGGGTTCGGTAGCGCTGTGCCGGCGCCGATCCACGCCGGCCGCCGGGGTTCCCGTTGCCACCGTGACAGCGGGACCCGGACAGAGCGATATCTCCGCAAACCCGCGCCGCGACCTGCGCCGACGTAAGTTATCCACAGCTGTGGATAACTTCGCGGACGGCTGTTGGACGGTGTGAATCGGTGCATATTCGTGCTCTGACCTTGCATGATTTCCGTTCCTGGGAACGCGCTGAGATCGAGTTATCCACAGGGCCTACGGTTTTCCTGGGGGCGAACGGTAACGGCAAGACCAACCTCCTGGAGGCCCTCGGCTATCTGTCGACGCTCGGCTCCCACCGCGTCTCCGCCGATACCCCGCTCATCCGAACCGGTGCCGAACGGGCCCGGATCGGGGCCAATGTGATCAACCTGGGCCGTGAGCTCCGTATCGATGTGGAACTCAACCGCGGCGCCGCGAACCGGGCGCAGATCAACCGGTCACCGGTGCGCCGGCCACGCGAAATCCTCGGAATCCTGCATACGGTGCTGTTCGCGCCCGAGGACCTGGCGCTGGTGCGCGGCGACCCGGGGGAGCGGCGCCGCTTCCTCGACGAGTTGTGCACCGCCCGCCGCCCCGGCCTGGCCGGTGTCCGCGCCGATTACGACCGGGTGCTACGGCAACGGTCGGCGTTGCTGAAGACCGCGGGCCGGTCCGGGCGGGCCGATCTCGGCACACTCGATGTGTGGGACGGCCACCTGGCCGGTCATGCCTCGGTTCTGCTCGCCGAACGGCTGCGCCTGGTGCACGACCTGCACCCGTACGTCACTCGCGCCTATGCCGCACTGGCCCCCGAATCGCGCCCGGCGACCGTGGGGTACCGCAGTGCCGCGCTGCCGGCCGAACTCCTCGATCCGGAGCGTGAACCGCGCTCGGATGATCCCGCGGCACTCGAACAGGTGCTGCTCTCCGAGATCGCCCGGGCACGTCCCAAAGAACTCGACCGAGGCGTCTGCCTGGTCGGCCCGCACCGCGACGACCTGGACCTCATGCTCGGGGAGACCGCGGCCAAGGGATTCGCCAGTCACGGAGAGTCCTGGTCTTTCGCGCTGGCTCTGCGCCTTGCGGCGTTCGAACTGCTGCGGGCCGGTGGATCCGAACCCGTCCTGCTGCTCGACGACGTCTTCGCCGAACTCGACCGCCGCCGCCGGACCGCCCTCGCCGCGGTCGCGGCCGATGCGGAGCAGGTACTGATCACCGCCGCCGTGCCCGAGGATGTGCCCGGCGAGCTGGCGGGGACCACCCTGCGGGTGACAACCACCGGTGACCCCGAACACCGGGTCTCCGCGCTCGCCGGGGAGCCGTCGGCGGAATCTGCGCAGCCTGGCGGGGAGAACCCGCCGCAGCCCATTGCCGGCGAACGGTCAGCAGGGTGAACACGCAGCGGCCGGTACCTTGCACCCGGGCCGCGGCATTCGTAGAGTGAGCCGATGCGCCGGGCCTTATCCCCCGTCCGGCTCCCCGTGCACAGTTATCCACAGCCTGTGGATAACTTATCGGCCCAGGTCGTCGGCCCGCACCCGGGTATTGACCCGGTGCGATCGGTGGCAACCTGCGCCGGCAGCCGAAATATCTGCCCTGAACAGGGGTTATTCCCTGAAGTGGGGTGTACGTCCGATGATGGATAGTCGATCCCGAGATATCACCTCCGGATGTGTACAACTCGAACAGATGCCGGCCGACCCTGGGGATAACTCGGCTGGTGAGCGGAGCGCGACGATGACCGATCGGCCCGGAACACCCGGTGGCGCCGTACCGCCGGGCGAACCGGAGTTACGCGGAATCGACCTGGCCCGCCGCGCACTCGAAGAGGCACGCGCGGCCGCGCGAGCGAGCGGCAAATCCGTGGGTCAGGGGCGATCGTCCCCCCGCCGGAGCTCCCGGAGCGGAGCCCGCCGGCGGAGTGGTTGGTCGGGGCCGCGACCCGACGAGCGCGATCCGCAGCCGCTGTCCAAGCTCGCCACTTCCATCGCGCGTAGCCGTGGCTGGTCCACCAAGGTCGCCGAGGGAACGGTATTCGGGCACTGGTCCGGCGTGGTCGGTGAGGATATCGCCGCGCACGCGAAACCGGTGAAGCTCGAGAACGGTGTGCTGAGCGTGGCGGCCGAGTCCACGGCCTGGGCCACCCAGCTGCGGTTACTGCAGGCACAGCTGCTCGCGAAGATCACCGCGGCCGTCGGGCCCGGAGTGGTCCGCTCGTTGCGTATCTCGGGGCCGACCGCACCGAGTTGGCGTAAGGGGGAACGGCATATCCGCGGCCGCGGGCCGCGGGACACCTACGGGTAGCCCCCGTTTCGCCTGCATCGCGAGGCCATGCGGGCCGGCTGCCTTCAGGGAACTCTCAGGACGAATCTGATGGTCCGAAAACGGTCGCATCGCGAGGGGACCCGTGCCGGTCCGATTTCTCCCATCCTGGGAGCCGTCAGGGGTGTCGCAGATGCACTGTAAGTTGGGCTGCGAAGTAAGATGGAAACGTAAATCAGCGGCGATACCTTCGGCGCGTTGTGTGCAGCCCTCTTATCTGTCCCGGGCCCACGTGCGCTGTCCCACCGCCGTCCCGGGGAACAGCAAGTAAGGAGAGCTACCGACCAGTGGCTGCCAAAGACTCCAAAGCATCAGGTTCGAGCGCATCGAACAAAAAAGATTACGGTGCCTCCTCCATCAAGGTCCTGGAAGGCCTCGAGGCGGTGCGGCTGCGCCCGGGCATGTACATCGGTTCCACCGGCGAGCGTGGCCTGCACCACCTGATCTGGGAGGTTGTGGACAACTCGGTCGACGAGGCGATGGCCGGCCACGCCACCAAGGTCGAGGTCACTCTCCTCGCCGACGGTGGTGTCCAGGTCGTCGACGACGGCCGCGGTATCCCGGTGGCCATGCACGACCAGGGCATCCCGACCGTCGAAGTCGTCATGACCCAGCTGCATGCGGGCGGTAAGTTCGACTCCGATTCCTACGCCGTTTCCGGTGGTCTGCACGGTGTCGGCATCTCGGTGGTCAACGCCCTGTCGAGCCGGCTCGAAGCCGAGATCGATACCGACGGCTACCACTGGAGCCAGACCTACAAGGATGCCGTCCCGGGCCAGCTGGTCCAGGGGGAGGCCACCAAGGCCACGGGCACCACGATCCGGTTCTGGGCCGATCCCGCAGTATTCGAGACCACCACCTACAACTTCGAGACGGTGTCGCGGCGGCTGCAGGAGATGGCCTTCCTGAACAAGGGCCTGACCATCGTGCTCACCGATGAGCGGGTCAGCGCCACCGAGGTCACCGACGAAGTGGTCAGCGAGACCGCGGAAGCACCCAAGCACGACGAGGGCGGCGAAAAGCCCACGCTCGAGCACAAGGTGAAGACCCGGACATACCACTATCCGGGGGGCCTGGAAGATTTCGTCCGGCATATCAACCGGACGAAGCAGCCGATTCACAACTCGGTCGTCGCGTTCAACGGTAAGGGCCCCGGTCACGAGCTCGAGGTGGCGCTGCAGTGGAACTCCGGTTACTCCGAATCGGTCCACACCTTCGCCAACACCATCAACACCCACGAGGGTGGCACGCACGAAGAAGGTTTCCGTGCGGCGCTGACCACCGTCGTCAACCGGTATGCCAAGGAGAAGAAGCTCCTCAAGGACAAGGACGGCAACCTCACCGGTGACGATATCCGGGAAGGCCTGGCCGCGATTGTCAGCGTGAAGGTGAGTGAGCCGCAGTTCGAGGGCCAGACGAAGACCAAGCTGGGTAATACCGAGGTCAAGTCGTTCGTGCAGCGTGCCTGCAACGAACACCTTGCGCACTGGTTCGAGGCCAACCCGGCCGATGCCAAGACCATCGTGAACAAGGCGGTGTCCTCGGCGCAGGCCCGCCTCGCCGCCCGGAAGGCGCGGGAGCTGGTGCGGCGCAAGAGCGCCACCGATATCGGTGGCCTGCCGGGCAAGCTGGCCGACTGCCGGTCCAAGGATCCGAGCAAATCCGAGATCTACATCGTCGAGGGTGATTCCGCCGGTGGGTCGGCCAAATCCGGCCGCGATTCGATGTATCAGGCGATCCTGCCGCTGCGCGGCAAGATCATCAATGTCGAGAAGGCCCGGATCGACAAGGTGCTCAAGAATGCCGAGGTCCAGGCAATCATCACCGCCTTCGGCACCGGTATCCACGACGAATTCGATATCGCGAAACTGCGCTATCACAAGATCGTGCTGATGGCCGATGCCGATGTCGACGGCCAGCATATTTCGACGCTGCTGCTGACTCTGCTGTTCCGCTTCATGCGCCCGCTGATCGAACAGGGACATGTGTACTTGGCCCAGCCGCCGCTGTACAAGCTGAAATGGCAGCGCTCCGACCCCGAATTCGCGTACTCGGACCGGGAACGCGACGGTTTGGTCGAAGCGGGACTGGCGGCCGGTAAGAAGATCAACAAAGACGACGGTATCCAGCGATACAAAGGTCTCGGCGAGATGAACCCGAAGGAGCTGTGGGAAACCACCATGGACCCGTCGGTCCGGGTCCTGCGCCAGGTCACGCTGGACGACGCGGCTGCCGCCGACGAGCTGTTCAGCGTCCTGATGGGTGAGGATGTCGCCGCTCGCCGCAGCTTCATCACTCGTAATGCCAAGGACGTCCGCTTCCTCGACGTGTAGGCCCGGCGGTTACGCCCGCAGCGCATACCACGCGCGGCTTCCGCCGTTTATCGCCAGTACCTAGGAGATCGAATGACCGATACAACATTGCCGCCGGAGAGCGCGGGCGACCGGATCGAGCCGGTCGATATCCAGCAGGAGATGCAGAACAGCTATATCGATTACGCGATGAGCGTGATCGTGGGCCGCGCTCTGCCCGAGGTCCGCGACGGCCTGAAACCGGTGCACCGCCGGATCCTGTACGCGATGCACGACAACGGATACCGGCCCGACCGTAGTTACGTGAAATCCGCCCGCCCGGTCGCCGACACCATGGGTAATTACCATCCGCACGGCGACTCGGCCATCTACGACACCCTGGTGCGGATGGCGCAGCCGTGGGCGATGCGGTACCCGCTGGTCGACGGCCAGGGCAACTTCGGCAGCCGCGGTAACGACGGTGCGGCCGCCATGCGCTACACCGAGTGCCGGCTCACCCCGCTCGCGATGGAACTGCTGCGCGAAATCGATCACGACACCGTCGATTTCATCGCGAACTACGACGGTAAGACGCAGGAACCGGTCGTTCTGCCCAGCCGTGTGCCGAATATGCTGATGAACGGCAGCAACGGTATTGCGGTCGGTATGGCGACCAATATCCCGCCGCACAACCTCAACGAGCTGGCCGAGGCCATCTATTGGGCGCTGGACAACCACGAAGCCGACGAGGAAGCCACGCTCGCGGCCTGTATGGAGCGGGTGAAGGGGCCGGACTTCCCGACCTCCGGCCTGATCGTCGGTACGCAGGGCATCCACGACGCCTACACCACCGGACGCGGTTCCATCCGGATGCGCGGTGTGGTGGAGATCGAAGAGGACGCCCGCGGCCGCACCACCATCGTCATCACCGAGCTGCCGTACCAGGTCAACACCGATAACTTCATCAACGCGATCGCCGAGCAGGTCAAGGACGGCCGGATCGCGGGGGTATCCGATATCCACGACGAATCGTCGGATCGGGCCGGTCTGCGCATCGTGGTCACCGTCAAACGGGACGCGATCGCAAAGGTCGTGCTGAACAACCTGTACAAGCACACCCAGCTGCAGACCAGTTTCGGTGCGAATATGCTCTCCATCGTCGAGGGCGTGCCCCGTACGCTGCGGCTGGACCAGATGATCCGGCTGTATGTCGCCCACCAGCTCGAAGTCATCATCCGGCGCACCCGCTACCTGCTGCGTAAGGCCGAGGAACGGGCGCATATCCTGCGTGGCCTGGTCAAGGCGCTGGATCAGCTCGACGCCGTGATCGCGCTGATCCGCCGGTCGGCCAATACCGAGACCGCGCGTACCGGCCTGATGGAACTGCTGGATATCGACGAAACCCAGGCGACCGCCATCCTGGATATGCAGCTGCGGCGGCTGTCCGCGCTGGAACGGCAGAAGATCGTCGACGAACTGGCCAAGCTCGAGGCCGAAATCGCCGATCTGAAGGACATTCTGGAAAAGCCCGAGCGTCAGCGCGCGATCGTCCGGGACGAACTGGCCGAGATCGTCGAACGCTACGGCGACGAACGCCGGACACAGATCGTCTCCGCCGACGGTGATGTGGCCGACGAGGACCTGATCGCCCGTGAAGACGTGGTCGTCACCATCACCGAAACCGGGTACGCAAAACGCACGAAGACCGATCTGTACCGCAGCCAGAAGCGTGGCGGCAAGGGTGTGCAGGGCGCGGGCCTGAAACAGGACGATATCGTCCGGCACTTCTTCGTGACCTCGACCCACGACTGGTTGTTGTTCTTCACCAACAAAGGCCGGGTGTACCGGGCCAAAGCCTATGAACTGCCGGAGGCCAACCGCACGGCACGCGGGCAGCACGTGGCGAACCTGCTGGCTTTCCAGCCGGACGAGAAGATCGCCCAGGTGATTCGGATCAAGTCCTATGAAGACGCGGCCTATCTGGTGCTGGCCACGGAGAAGGGTTTGGTCAAGAAGTCGCGGCTGGTGGACTTCGATTCCAACCGCAGCGGCGGCATCGTCGCGGTGAATCTGCGCGATAACGACGAATTGGTCGGCGCCGTACTGTGTTCCGCCGAGGACGATCTGCTGCTGGTATCGGCACAGGGGCAGTCGATCCGTTTCTCCGCCACCGACGAGGCATTGCGTCCGATGGGCCGCGCCACCTCGGGGGTACAGGGTATGCGGTTCAATGCCGATGACGCGCTGCTGTCGCTGAATGTGGTCCGCGACGGGACATACCTGCTGGTCGCGACGTCCGGTGGTTATGCCAAGCGCACCGCCATCGAGGAGTACACGGCGCAGGGACGCGGCGGAAAAGGTGTATTGACCATCCAGTTCGACGCCCGGCGTGGCACCCTGGTGGGAGCGCTCATCGTCGACGACGACGACGAGTTGTATGCGATCACGTCCAGCGGTGGGGTTATCCGCACTGCCGCCCGGCAGGTGCGTAAGGCCGGTAGGCAGACAAAGGGCGTGCGATTGATGAACCTCGGCGAGGGCGATACCTTGCTTGCGATCGCACGTAACGCCGACGAGCCCGAGCAGATCGACGGTGGCGGTTCCCCCGAGCAGTAAATCCATATCGGCGGCAAAGAACGGATCCGAGGATTCCCATTGACCACTCCGAAACAGCCGAGCGACGAGCGGCAGCAGACGAACGGTGTGACCGAGAGGGTCACTCCGTCCCCGATTTCGCCGCGCCCGAACCAGCGGGCGGGCGATGCCGCGGACAATGACCAGGCGGGGGGCGGGCAGCCGGGCGGTAATGCGTCCGGCGGCGCGCCCACCGACGGTCCCGCGCCCGAAAATCAGGAGCAGCAGGGCGAATTCGCGTCCGAATCGCGTAATGCCGGATCGCCGAACCCCGGTCCTCAGGGATCCGGCGATCAGAAGCAGCAGTCCGGTGGCGGTAACGGTAGCGACCAGGGCCGGTTCCAGGAGGGCTGGTCGCAGTTGCCGCAGCGCGAGCCCCAGTCCAATCTGCCGCGGCCCGGGCATACGCCGGTCGGCGGGGCCCAGTCGCGTTCGGTCGGGCTGAGCGGCGGGGTCACCAATGCCCGCACCACCAGCGATCTGGCGGCCAAGGCGGCCCGTAAGGAAGCCGCCATGGCCAAATCCGTTGGCCTGGACGGACCTACCCGCAGTATCGCCCGGCCCGAGCTGGCAAAGGATATGCCCGATCTCTCCGAGATCCGGCATCCGCTGCCGCCCGAGCAGCACACCCCACCGCCGGCCTACACCCCGCCGGCGTCGTCGTCGGGGCCGACGGGTCCGGCGGCGGCTCCCAGGGGCCTACCGCAGGCGGTGCTCGGTGGCGAACCGTTGCGGGCCACGGTCCAGGTCCGGCGGATCGATCCGTGGTCGACACTGAAGATCACCCTGGTGATCAGTATCGCCATGTTCTTCGTCTGGATGATCGCGGTCGCGCTGCTGTACATGGTCCTGGCGGGGATGGGTGTCTGGGAACGGCTCAACAGCACCTTCACCGATATGGTGTCGCCGGACAGCGGCTCGGTCGGGCTCATCGACGCCGGGACGGTCTTCGGCTATGCCGGAGTGATCGGGCTGATCAACGTGGTGCTGTTCACCGCGCTGGCGACCGTCGGGACGTTCATCTACAACCAGTGCTGCGATATGGTCGGCGGTATCCAGGTCACCCTGGCCGATCCCGACTGAATCCGGTCGGCGCGGCGGCCGGTGCCCGGACGAGGGCACCGGCTGTTGCGCGGGAGGTCGAATACCTCCGGGCGATGACCAGCGGTTTTGGTTGTATGGCGGTCGTTCGGGTAGTCTCTGTTCTCGGCCGGGTCCGGTAGGAAAAGTCACCTTCTATCGGCGGTCGAAACCACGGGTCTATAGCTCAGGCGGTTAGAGCGCTTCGCTGATAACGAAGAGGTCGGAGGTTCAAGTCCTCCTAGACCCACTCCCTGCAATATATCGACGACCTCCACCGGAAACGGTTCGGAGGTCGTTTGCTTTTCCCTCCGAAACCGGCTCGTCCGCGGTACCGGAACCACCGGTCCTGGATAAGCCGGCGCCGTCCCACAGAGTTAGGCTGAAGAAATGAAATACGTTCTCACCATCGGAATTGTCGCTGCGGTTCTCATCGGTATCAGCAAGCTGCGCAAGCGGGATGAGGCCGATACGTGGCACGAGGTCACCACTCGCTGACGCAGTCTCCGGCGGGCCGGTAGCCCGCCATTGATCACGGCCGGGCCAGCAGTTCGATGACCGAGGACACCTGTGCGGTGGACGGCGTCGGCAGATTGTCCCGGCCGTGGATCAATCCGAGTCCGATATAGACCATCGCGCCCGCCCTTATCCCGGCCTGGTTCTCATCGAACCCCAGATCGAGCATGGTGCGTTTGACGGTGTCGAAAACGCGCTGATCCAGGTTTCGCACCGCGGCCGCCACCTTCGGGTTGCTGCGTGACCATTCCCGCACGCTCGTCTCCACGATCCAGTGGCGTTGATCCACCAACATGGCCGCCATTTTCTCGATCCGTTCCTCCACCGGGATCTCCGCGAACGCGGCGAGATCGCGTACGGTTCGGCTCTGTATTGCGCTCCAACGGTCGGCCATGGCCGTCATGAGTTGCTCGATATCGTCGAAATGCCAGTAGAAGCTGCCCTTCGTGACACCCAGTTCCTGGCACAACCGCTGGATCTTGATCGCTCCTATACCTTCGCGCGAGAGCAGATTCAGGGCGCCGTCGACCCAGTCGTCGTAGGAGAGCCGGGCGGTGCGCCGGCGTTGCCGCTGTTGCGCCTGGGCTTTTTTCGATTTGGGCCGGCGCGGCGTGGTCCGAGCGGCGGGCGGTTCCGCGGCGTCGGAGCCCGCCGTTATCTTCTCCGACTGTTCGCCGCTGAGTCCCATACACCGATGGTAGGGGAGTCGTTGGGCGGGCTCGGAGGATCGGGTGATCCGGACCGGCGCCGGTAGTTCACCGCAGGTTGCCCAGGGATGGGCCGGGACCGTCTCGCGAAGACATGATCTTCCGGCATTCCATACTTACAAGTACTGTTACTCCATACATTGAAGTATGGTTCGTGGTGGGAGCCGGCTCGTGACATCGGCCAGGGCGCTGCTGCGGGCCGGCTCGGCAGGGAGGACAGTGATGTCGATACCAGTGGTGACACCGGATACCGAAGATCCGGCCGTTCGATGCCCCGAGAGCTTTCGCTACTGGCAGGCCCGGGCCGATCCGCGGGTACAGGCGGTCGAACGGCTGATACGCGCCGTGACCGGCAGCGACCTCTTCCCGGCCGACGAACAGGCGAAGGCGCTGTGCGCGGATATGTTCGCCGGGGATCCCGTGGCGGAACGGTTCGTCGCCGAGGTGATGCGCGCCGGCGAGGGCCGCGAGAACGGGCGGCGGTTGCTGGAGACCGCCCTACGCGACGGTATCGACAGCATCGCCGATCCACCGCCGTCGATGCGCGCGCTGTTCGACGAATTCGAAACCGTCCCCGACTGGGTGGATCCCGAACTGGTCGAACGCGGGGCAGCGGTCTGGCGCCGGTGGGGCACCATGCTGTTCAGCTTCGCTGGTGCGGAGACGCTGGAAATGTACACCGAAGCCGCCGTAGCCACCCCGCTGTCACTGGCCGGTGGCTACGCCGGTGACAGTGCGTTGCGCCGGTTCCTGGAAACCTGCCGGTTCTGGATGGACGTATCCCAGCCCGGCGCGCTGCTGACCCCCGGATCGCAGGGGCGGGCCACCGCCTTGAAGGTGCGCATCATGCACGTTTCGGTGCGCGCCGGGGTCGCGCGGCACCCCGAATGGGATACCGAACGGTGGGGTCTGCCGATCAGCCAGACCTATCAATTGCTGACGCTGATCGCCGGCAGCACCATCCCCGGATTGGGGTTGTGGGCTCTCGGTTACCAAACCGGTCCGGCGGAGTTCCGGGCGCTACTGCACTTCCAGAAGTACATGGGCTACCTGCTCGGTGTCCGGCTCACCTGGCATCCGGAAACCGTGCCCGACACCCTGCGGGTCATGGCGATGACCCTGATCGCCCGTGCCCACGACTCCGGCGAGCAGGGCGCCGAACTCATCGAGTCCTATCCGGCTGCCTTCGCGCCCCGGCCTGAGCAACGCGGTCTGGCCCGGCTGCGAGCGCACTACAACTATCGGATCAACTCCGCCTACTCGGCCCTGTACATGCTGCCCACCACACGCCGGAAGTACCGGATGCCGGCGGCGTTGCCCTGGGTATTGCTGCCGATCGCCCGGATTCCACTGGTCACCGCGGTGGAACTGGCCCGCCGAGTACCACCGATCGGTCGCCTGCACGAAAAGCTGATGCTCTGGCATCGGGAGAACTGGTACCGCGAACAGATGCAGGGCCGCGAGGCGGAATTCGAGGCCACCGGCGCCCTGCGCAGGTGAGCGACCCATTCTGGCCGGGTAGGCTTGTTTGACGGTGTACGTGCCGGAACGCTACTGTTTCGCAGGCGACACACCGCGGTCGTACATCTGTCCGGGGCCTTAGCTCAATTGGCAGAGCACTGCCTTTGCAAGGCAGGGGTTAGGGGTTCGATTCCCCTAGGCTCCACAAAACGCTCCCCACCTGTGCGTCAGGTGGGGAGCGTTGACGTTTCCGAGGCGGAACCGTCGAACCCCTTTACCGTGCGCATCGGTGCGGGTACCCGGCCGTTGTGGCGCAACGCCATTGCGGTGTACGTCAGCAGGCGACGCCCATCAGATGACTGCGGTGCCGATCGCCCCATTCCTCCAGTGGGCGCAGGGCGCGCGCGAGATCTTCACCCAGTGCGGTGAGCGAGTATTCGACCCGGGGCGGGACCTCCGGATACACCTCGCGGTGCACGATTCCGGCTGCCTCCATTTGCCGGAGGTTCTCGGTCAGCACCTTTTCGCTGACCCCCGTCAGTGCGCGGTGGATCTCCCCGAAGCGCCGCGGGCCCGCGCCCAGGACCCACATCAGATGCAGTTTCCACTTACCGCCGACGACGTCGATCGCCACCGACATACCGCACACATCATGATCTGCATCACTCACACCGGTCACCGCGACCTCCCGACCTCGTTACGGACCTCGAGGTGAGCAACCCCACCCGAACGTACGTTCTTGTCCACACTACCTGCGGGAACGAGTATCGGTTGCGGCGCCGACAAGCAGTTCGACCACTGATGGAAGAGGGAATCCGATGTCTCAGCAGAACACTCGGTCGGTCAGCGTGATCGGCTTGGGCCCGATGGGGCAGGCCATGGTGCGGGCTTTCCTGGCGGCAGGTGTCGAGGTCACCGTCTGGAACCGCAGCTCCGAGAAGGCCGACGCCATGGTCGAAGCGGGTGCGCGCCGGGCCGCGACGGTGGCCGAGGCGCTGGCCGCAGCCGAGGTGACCGTCCTCAGCTTGACGCATTACGCCGCGATGTACGACGTACTCGGCCAGGCGACCGGCGCGTTGCGGGGGAAGGTGATCGTGAATCTGTCGTCGGATTCACCGGAGAACGCCCGCAAGGGCGGGCAGTGGGTGCGCTCGCACGGGGCGCAGTTTCTCTCCGGGGGCTTCATGTCGGCGGGGGACAATATCGCCCACCCGGCGTCGTACATCTTCTACAGCGGGCCGCAGGACGTTTTCGATGCCCACGCCGAATTGTTGCGGCCACTGAGTCCGCAGGAGTATCTGGGGGAGGATGACGGGTTGGCGCAGGTGTTCTACCAGGCGCTGCTGATCGTCTTCCATCCGTGGATGCTCGCCTTCGATCAGGCTCTCGCCTTGATCCAGCGCTCCGGCAACGATATCGACCGATTTCTGCCGTATGCGCTGCGGTCCGCCGAGGCCTATCCGTTTTTCATGGCCGAGTACGCGGCGGCCGCCCAGAAGGGTGGGTGGGGCGATCTCGCAGCCTTCGCGATGATGGATGCCGGCGCGCAGCACATCATCGATGCCAGCGAGGAGGCCGGTGTGGACGCCACCCTGTCTCGTACCGCGCAGGGGCTTTGGCGTCGGGCGCGGGCGGCCAGTTCCGAAGCCGGGCGTCCGGTCTCGGTTTTCGAGTTGATGGCGGGTTCGACCTCCTGAAGCCGGGCTCGGTACACGGATTCGGCCCGCCACGATTGCTGGGTACTCGGCTGCGAGATCGGGTATCAGCGGCTGTCGTTGCCGTCGGCTCGTCGTGCCTTCTGCGCGATCTCCGCGGCGTATTCCTGATGGCCGACCCCGGGGAGCTGCTCGAGGGTGAGACCTTCGATATCCCACCGGGGTCGGGCGTCGGCGATGAAACGGATGGCATCGCGTACGAACCGCCGGCCGGCCGGCTTGCCGATATGCGCGGACGGGGTGTGCAGGCGGAACCAGCCGAGAAGATCCCCGGCGGTGCCGTCGATTCCGGTGGCGGTGACAGGGTCGTCCGAATCGCCGGTGTCGGGGAGCAGAAGACTGGTGGGGGAGACGCCGAGTGCGACCGCGAGCGCCATCAGGTCGTCCACATCGACCCGGCGCTCGCCACGCTCGATCCGCGACAGCCCCAGTACCGGGATGGGCCGGCCGAGGGCCTCGAGCCTGCGCGCGAGATCGGCATACCCCAGGTTCATCAGAGTGCGGTAGCGGAGGACGTTCTCCCGGACAGTATCCCCTGTCGGGCCGAGCGGGTTCTTCTTGTACACCACCTGACCAGGGTTATCTATCGAAATGATCGCGTCAAGAATCAATTCGATAGGTGACTCGATCGGTGCCCGGATGCCGGCGGTTCGGTGTCCCCATCACTTCGATCGCATCGAAATGATGGGGCTCGAGATCCTTTCGATAGTGTCGAAACCTCCGTCAACTCGGGCGGGTCAGCAGCAGAGCTGCCTGTGGGGTCGGCTCGGTTCCGGCGGGTGCCCGGACGAAACGCATATCGACGGTGAAACCGGCGGCTTCGGCGGTTGCCGCCACCTCCTCGGGGGCAATGCGGTGGAAATCCAGCGAGACCGCAAACCCGAATCCCTCGTCGTAATGCTTCACCTCGGTACCGGCCTGGAACCCGAGCAGCACACGTCCGCCCGGCCGCAATACACGGTGGAATTCGGCCAGGACCCCGGGGCGCGCGGCAGGCGGAATATGGATCAGGGAGTACCAGGCGACCACGGCCGCCAGCGAGCCGTCGGTCATTTCGAGCGCGGTCATGGAACCCACATCGAATCGGATATCGGGATGGTGGCGCCGGGCCAGCTCCACCATGGCCGGGGACAGGTCGATTCCCCGTATCGACAGACCGTGGCCGGAAAGAAAACCGGTGACCCGGCCGGGGCCACAGCCGATATCGATAACCGGTTCGCCCGGGCCGATCACTTCGGCGAAGGCGACGAGTATCGCCCGCTGCCAAGGGCTGGAGTCGAGTTCGCCGGCGTAAGTTTCGTCGTACGCCGCTGCGATGGCGTTGTATCCGGCGCGGGTGTCGGTCAGGAAGGATGCTTCTGGCACAGAGGCACCGTACCGACGTGCCGCTGACACCGTTCGTGACGCCAACGGGCACTCGGCGTACGTTTGATGGTGTCGACCAAGACATCACGAGTGGAGAAGACCTGGTAATGACCCCTTCGGAGTCTGCCGCGCCCGGCATCGACCGATCGGATTGGAGACGGGGGAGAGTCTTCTGGTTCGACTCCGAGAAAGGGTTCGGCTATATCAAGCCCGACGACGGGACCGAACAGGTCTTCGTGGAGTACCGGTGCATCGAAACCGACGGCTACCGGACTTTGCACGCCGGGCAACCGGTGATGTTCGTCAGCACGGCCCGGCCCCGCGGCCATGAAGCGGTGACGGTTCGCCCGGCGGCCGGCCGGTCCGATCCCGCTGTCGGAGCCGAACCGGCTTGATCTCGCCGGCTCGCGCTCAGCGGCGTATCCCCATGGCACCGCAGACCGGAACGGGCCAATCCGCCACATCGGCTGCGAGTTCACGATCGATGGCGGCGGCAATATCGGCCGCGAACGATGTGGCCGCCCGAGTGCGCAGATCCACATGGATCGCGGTGATCTCGAGTGTGCAGCTGAGGCGCCGGGTGGTGTCGTTCACCAGCATGGCGACCACATGCACCACCTTCTCGGATCGATCCACGCCCCGCACGTAGACCGAAATCTCCTCACCGATGCGGGTTTCGGCGTAGTAGCGGATGTGATGCTCGGCGGTGAAGAATCCGGTGCCGCGGCTCGCGCGGTATTCGTCGGTGATCCCGATGCGGTCGAAAACCTGCCCACCGGCTTCGACGCACAGGTCGAAGTAGTGCCTGATGTTCATATGGTCGTTCTCGTCCCGGAAGCTTTCGGGGACGGTGATCGGGCCGAGTTCACGCGGCAGCCGGACCACTTGTTCGTAGTCGGGAAGTGTGGTCGTACTGCTGGTCACGGTCGGTACTCCTGTCGAACTCGGCTCGTCCGAAGTGTATCGATGCAGATGAAGGCCCCCGGACGAGGTTCTCCTCCGGGGGCCGTTCGCCGGTCGATCAGAGCGGCCGGATATCGATGACCTTGCGCAGCCGGGCCTTATCGCGTTCGAGTTTGCGGGCTTCATAGGCGATCGGGAAATAGCGCAACCGTTCCGGCAGCAACGGGACCAGCCGGGCGACGAACCAGCCCAGGACCCGCAGTTTGCGCTCATCGGATTCGGTCCAGGTGAGTCCCAGTTTTCGCCGTGCCGCTTCAGGGGTGGTGCCGACGGTGACGAAGTGCTGCATCCGGCCGAACGGCCCGGTCACCGCACGCCACAGCGGATGCAGAGCGCGCGGCAGCTGAGTGGGCGGGGCGATCGTCCGGATGACCTTCAGGTAGTCCTTCGCGGTCTGAGTGGCTTCCAGATGGTTTTCCACCTGCTCCGCGAAGAACTTCTCGAAGTCGGCATAGGACGCGGGCAGCTCCTTGGGCGGTACATAGAAGTTCCGCATCAGCTGCAGTGTCTCGCGGTAGTAGTCTTCCTTCTCCGCGGTGGTCAGCGGCCGTTTCGCAAAGTATTCGGCGTTCTCGGCAAAGGCGAAGGTGCCGGTGTGCAGTACCCAGGCCCAGGGGCCGCTGGACAGGGCGGTGTGCCGTTTCCCGTCGGCGTCGGTGGTGTTGAGAGTGGCGTGCATTTTGCGCAACCGGTCGGTTTCGCCGAGTGATTCCTCGCCACCGTAGGTCCACATCATCACCGCGGACAGGCTGCGCAGAGCGCGGCCGATGGGGTCGGTGCGGAAGGTGGAGTGAGCATCGACCACCGCGGAGATCGAGGGCTCCATGGTCTGCAACAGGAAGGCCGAGCCCGCGGTCAGCGAAAAGGTGATCAGTCCGACTTCTTCCCAGGTTCGGGTGCCGGGACCGAATGGCCGGCGCTCGACCGGAGTGTGGGTGTCGATGGCTGCGACGTCTACGGACGCGGTCATGCGGATCTCCCTTGATCTACTGCATCGATCTGATGAGACGATGATACTCCAAATCTCTCACCATTGCGGCGCGGGCGGATGCGGGGATGCGCACGGGAGCGTGCGGCGGGAAGCGGATTCTTTCCGGAAGCCCCCGTCACGCGGTATGGCCACGGGTCCGGACATGAGAGCGGGCCTCGGCGAAGGGGGGGAGTTAGCCGAGGCCCGCGTATGGTCGGCCCGGGGGGGAGGGGCCGACGCGTTCGATCCTACGCGATGATCCACCTTTGCGCGTACAAGAGGCCTAGTAGTTTCCGACTTTTTTTGGTGCAGATCACAAGCTTCCCAGCGGCGGTGATGTGGCGCCCCCGCGGATCGTGGCGCGGTACACCGGAAGTTGCCGAAAGTGCTGCTGTGCAGTGCTTTGCGGTGGCCACGGCAGTGCCGGGCGACCAACCGATCCGGCCGGCCGCCTGCCGTGGCGCGACCGCCGGAGTCGCCGGACTTGTCGGAGGTCGATGTCACTATGCGGCTGTGACTGCCGGCCGTGACCCTCGACACCCCCACTGCTTCGCCGGCGCCGCGCGGATCCGAGTACCGCTGCCCGCCGAATCGGGTAGTCCGCTACGCACGACCGGGCCGACCGGCGCGACGAGTATAGAAACCGGTCGCACCCCGTACCGGCTACCCCGAGCACAGTCGGGCCGGGGTGCGGCCCTCTTTCTGTGTGGGCACCGCCGATTCGGGTCCGGACATCACCGGACCTCGGGCGCCACCGGGCAACCGGATAAATCGGATGAAAACCCCGCCGACCGCGACAATACTGGCCCGATATACGGCCGTTCGCGGCATGCGCTCCGGTCGATGGCCCGCTGCCGCCATCGGCGATATACCGACTTCGCTCCGCATAATCACTCGAATCAGGAGAATCATGCCCGACGCAATCGTCGCCGAGGGTCTCGTCAAACACTACGGGCCCCAGGTCCGCGCCCTGGACGGCCTCGACCTGACGGTGCCCGAAGGTACGGTGACCGCTCTGCTGGGGCCCAACGGCGCCGGGAAGACCACCACCGTCCGGGTACTCACCACCCTGCTCGTGCCCGACGCCGGACGGGCGACGGTGGCCGGGATCGATGTACTCGCCCAGCCGCGGGCACTGCGCTCCCGGATCGGCGCGTCGGGTCAGTACGCGGCCGTCGACGAGTATCTGACCGGTTTCGAAAACCTCGAAATGGTCGGGCGGCTCTATCACATGGGTACGCGGCGCAGTAAGGAACGCGCCCGTGAACTGCTGGAACGATTCCGGCTCAGCGAGGCCGCCGATCGGCCGGTGCGCGGCTACTCCGGGGGTATGCGCCGGCGACTGGACCTGGCCGGTGCCCTGGTCGCCAACCCGCCGGTGCTGTTCCTCGACGAACCGACCACGGGCCTCGATCCGCGGGCCCGACTGGATCTGTGGGATGTCATCGAGGAATTGGTCGCCGCCGGCACCACGCTGTTGCTGACCACCCAGTACATGGAGGAGGCCGACCGGCTGGCCGATGCCATCGCGGTGATCGACCGCGGTCAGGTGATCGCCCGCGGTACGGCGGATGAATTGAAGAGCATGGTCGGCGGCGACCGGATCGAACTGACGGTCGACCATATCGACAATCTCGCGGTCGCCCAGCAGGCTTTGAGTCCGCTGGCCGACGGGGATATCCACATCGAGCCGGGCCTGCGACGCGTGGTGGTGCCGGTCAGTGACGGGTCGCAGGCGCTGGTGGCCGCCATCGGCAGGCTCACCGAGCAGGGGGTGAGGATCCAGGATGTCGGATTGCGCCGCCCTTCGCTCGACGATGTCTTCCTCTCACTCACCGGTCACGAGGCCGGCGAGCCGAGCGAGACGGATGCGGAATCCGGCGACCGGAAAGACGACCTCGGCTCCTCGAGCTCGGCGCCAGGCATATCGCGGGATACCGGTGAACTCGAAGTCATGGAAGGAAAAACCAGATGACCGCGGTGGCAACGGCCGGCGCTCCGGCGGAATCACTCGGTATGGGTGAGCGACTGTCCATGGTGGTCAGCGACAGCCTGACCGTTACCAAGCGCAATGTGATCAAGATAAAGCGAGTGCCCGATGTGCTGATCTTCAGCACGCTCTCGCCGATCATGTTCGTCCTGTTGTTCGCCTATATCTTCGGTACCGCGATCAAAGTTCCGGGCCTCGAGGGCGGCTACCGGGAATTCCTCATCGCGGGCATCTTCGTGCAGACCGTGGTGTTCGGATCCACGTTCACCGGTCTCAGCCTTGCCGAGGATATGCAGAAAGGCATCATCGACCGGTTCCGCTCGTTGCCGATGGCACCGTCGTCAGTGCTGATCGGGCGCACCGTCAGCGATGTGGTGATCAATGTGGTGAGCCTGGTGGTCATGTCGCTGACCGGCCTGGTGGTCGGCTGGCGCATCCGCGGATCGCTACTGGACGCCGTACTGGCCTATGCGCTCCTGCTGCTTTTCGCGTACGCGATCTCGTGGATCATGGCCGTGGTCGGCCTCCTGGTGCACACGCCCGAGGTGTTCAACAACGCGAGCTTCATGGTGATCTTCCCGCTCACCTTCCTCGCCAACACCTTCGTACCGCTGCAGGATCTGCCGGCACCGCTGCGGATCTTCGCCGAATGGAATCCGGTATCGGCGCTGGCCCAGGCCACCCGCGACCTGTTCGGTAACTCCTCGCCGGTGGTCGACGAGTCGAACGCGTGGTCGCTGCAGCATCCGGTGGCGACGACCCTGATCTGGGTCGTGATCATCCTCGCGGTTTTCGTCCCGCTCGCGCTGCGGCAGTACCGCAAGACCGTCAGCCGCTGACGGCGCGGTTCAGCTCTCCGGGGTCGCGGTGGCACCGTTCGTGGTGGCCGCTGCGGCGCCGGTACGGGTCTGGCCGATACGCGGCGGAGCAGGAGCCGGCTCGGGCGGCTGCGGGCGTTTGGCGCGCACCAGCCATGCGGTACCGCCTGCCGCGGCTACCGCGGCGGCGGCGAGCAGCCGATAGCGCGAACGACCGGACGGACGCAGTGGGTTCGAGCTCATGGCTCAACTCTGGCACAGCCGCGCCTGCCGTGCAGACCGGCAGGTCAACGGGCCGGCCGGCGTCGGCGTGAGCTCGGCGGTAGGCACCGGACAAAAGGGGCACATGGCACGATGGGTAGGTGAGCGCGACACGTCGTACCGGGCCGGAAGTACTCGGCCGGACCCTTCAGCCGTCCTCGGACCGGGATTTCCGGTGAACCCGCAGCCACCCTCGCCACCGGCACAGGTATGCGTGCGGCATACCGACCGCCCCACCGGTCTGGCCTGCACTCGCTGCGGCCGCCCGGCCTGCCCGGAGTGCCTGCGTCCCGCGTCGGTCGGTCAGCATTGTGTCGACTGTGTCCGCGCCGATCAGCGCAGTACACGCAAGGTCCGCACCGCGTCGGGAGCGGTGGCCACCCGCTCGGCGACGCCGTTCGTCACCTATGCGCTGATCGCGCTCAACGTCGTGGTGTACGCGATCACCGCGGCACAGTCGCGCAGCCTGACGGCCAATGAGCAGGGATCGGCCCTGTTCGTCAACTGGGTCATGTATCCGCCGGCGGTTGCCGCCGGGGAATGGTTCCGCGTGCTCGGCTCGGGCTTCCTGCACTTCGGCCTGATCCATCTGTTGGTGAACATGTTCACGCTCTACGTCCTGGGACGGGATGTCGAACTGGTCCTGGGCCGGGTGCGCTACCTCGCGGTGTATTCGATCTCGTTGCTCGGTGGATCGGCCGCGGTGATGCTGCTCGCGCAGGACAGCCTGACCGCCGGCGCCTCCGGGGCTGTCTACGGACTGTTCGGAGCCATCGCGGTGATACTCATCCGGCTGCGGCAGAGTCCGAACAGCATCCTGATCGTGATCGGGATCAATGTGTTCATCAGTTTCTCGCTGCCCGGTATCTCGCTGGCGGGACATCTCGGTGGGCTGGCCGCGGGCACGCTCGCGACGCTGGGTGTGATGTTTCTGCCCGAATGGCTGCGGGCTCGGACTCCGGAACAGGCTCGGTCGATCGGTGTGATCGCCCTCGTGGTTGTGGCGGTGGCGGCATTGGCGGTGATCGGAGTCGCGACGGCGTCGCTGCGCTGATCCACGGCGCTATCGGTCGGTGCCCGGGACAGGGCCTGCCACTGGCTCGACGAAGACTGGCTTGGATGTTTTACGTGAAACATCTACCAGGATGGAAATCAGCAGGGCCGGAGTGGTTCAGCGGGCCGATTCGCCGCGCAGGCGCAGTTCCGAACGCAGTGTTTCGTAGACATCTTCCGGGCTGGTCCCCAGATCCCACCGGCCGAAGATCAGCAATCGCTCGGTGCCCAGATGGTCGACATCGATTTCCAGCATGGGCGATTTGCGGCCGAGGCGGCGGTACCCCACGATCCGTGCCCGCATTATCCGGTCCCGCGTGTATTCGGTCGCGCCGGTGAGACCGCGCACGACCAGCCGCGGCTGCTCACCCGGGACAACCGACAACCGCGGTCGCTGCCGGATACCCAGTACGGCCAGGGCCAGGAGCACCAGGGCGGCGACACCGAGCAGGAATTTACCGGGCACCTCGACGGTCAGTAGCGCCGCGACCGCGAGAACCACACCCCCGATCGCGACCGCGACCAGCGCGGGCAGCGGGGTCGACCAGGCCAGGCGTGGTTGTGTGCTCTCGGGCTGCACGCGGTGTTCCCCAATCCGTCTCGAGAGTTATCCACAGGTTTATCCACAGGTGTGCATTAATTACACCCGTGTAATCCCCTGGTCAGCGCCACCGCATGGTCATGATGAGCCCGACCACCATCAGCCCGAATCCGATGAGGAAGTTCCAGGCATTGAGATCGCTCATCCAGCTGATCTGGTCGGCCGCCAGGTAGTAGACCAGCAGCCAGACCAGCCCGGCCAGCATGAAGCCGAGCATGATGGTGACGTACCAGACGGGCGATGGACCCGCTGCCTTCACCTTCACCGGCGTGCGGCTGGCGGGGTTGATCGTGTAGTCGGTCTTCTTGCGGACCTTCGACTTGGGCATGATGTCCTCGTATTCAGCGTGCAGGTCGTGTTCCAAGGCTATCCCACCAGGTGATCAGGGGGGATGTCCCCGTATCCGGTGATCGGCCACGTAGTCTTTGTGCATGCGAGTTCTGGTCGTCGACAACTACGACAGCTTCGTGTTCAACCTGGTCCAGTACCTGGGTCAGCTCGGCGTCGAGGCGGTCGTCTGGCGCAACGACGATCCGGAACTCACCGATACCGACGCGGTCGCCCGGGATTTCGACGGAATCCTCATCAGCCCCGGCCCCGGCACGCCGGACCGGGCGGGTAAGAGCATCGATATCGTGCGTTCCTGCGCCGAACAGGCCACCCCGCTCCTCGGCGTCTGCCTCGGCCACCAAGCGATCGGCGCGGCGTTCGGTGCCACCGTGACACGGGCGCCCGAACTGCTGCACGGTAAGACGAGTTCGGTTTTCCATATCGGCACTGGTGTCCTGGCTGGATTGCCCGACCCGTTCACCGCCACCCGCTACCATTCGCTGACCGTCGTGGAGAGTACGTTGCCGGCCGGTTTCGATGTGATCGGGCGTACCGAGAGCGGCATCGTGATGGCGCTTCGCCATCACGAACTGCCGATCCACGGTGTGCAGTTCCATCCGGAATCGGTGCTGACCCAGGGCGGGCACCGGATGCTCGCCAACTGGCTGGAAATCTGCGGGGAGCGGCCCGCCGAGGGCCTTGTGGAGATGCTCGAGGCGGAAGTCGCGGGACTTTCGGTCCACTGAGACCGCTGCACGGCTCCACCACTGAGCATTCTGCCGGTGGGTGCGCCCGTACCCAGCGAAAGTCCGGTAGAAGGCGGGCGCCTGTCGGAACCCGGTCGACCCCCTCCGGGCATCTGAACACCAGCATGGCGACAACGCCTCTCGGGCAGGCCGTTGCCGCTTCGGGAGGTTGGTACGGCATCGCAGGCCGGGGCGGTCCGTAGAACGCGCACTGCTGGTGGGTGGCGACAGCGTGGTGTCCGGTATCGCTCGCCGCATCACACAGGCCCCTCACCAGCAATGTGGTGAGGGGCCTGCGGAAGCGTCAGCCGGATCCGGCAGATATCAGCCGAGCGGTAGGACGCCCGTGTTGACCGTGACCGTCGTCGACGAGGGCACGGTGGTCCCGGCCGACGGCTGCTGGCTGAGCACCTTGCCCGCCTGCTCGGAGTTCAGCGTGATCTGGGTGATCTGGCGGACCTGGTTGACGCTGCCCTGCCAGCCGCTTTCCCGCAGTGTGTCCACGACCTCGCCCGGAGTGAGACCGACGAGGTTCGGCATGGAGATCCGATCACTCTGCGCGACCTGCACGGTGATGGTCGACCCCTTGTCGGCGTTCGAACCGCCGGCGGGGCTGGTGGAGAGCACCTCGCCCCGTGGCCGCGCGGATTGCACCTCGCGGATCTCGATCTTGAACCCGGCGCCCTCCAGATTCGGCTGGGCACGGTCGATCAGTTGACCGACGACATCGGGCACGAACACCTGCTCCGGGCCGGCGCCGAGGGTCAACGTGACCTGACTGCCCGCATCCAGTTCGAATCCGGGGGACGGATCCTGGGCGATCACCTTGTCCTTGTCCTCGGGACTGGACGGGCCGCGCTTGACATCCGGATGGACCTGCAGCCCGGCATTGGTGAGCTCTTGCGCGGCTTCCTGCTGGCTCAGCCCGACCACGCGCGGGATCGGCACCTGCTGCGGGCCCGTGGAAACCTGCATGGTGATTGTGCTGCCCTCGTCGGCCCGCGACCCGCCGAGTGGCTGCGTCGCGATGACGTTACCGGCGCTGATCCGGCCGTCGGGCTTCTCCTGGATGGCGACATCGAAGCCGAGCGAATCCAGTTTCTGCTCCGCTTCGCTGGCCGAGAGGTTCGACAGGTCCGGTACCGCGACCTGGTCGGGCCGGCTCCCCGGACCGAGCAGCATCCAGAACAGGCCGAAGGCCACAGCCACCGCGGCCACCACACCGGCGGCAATATATGCCCGGCGGCGATTACCACCGGATCCATCGCCGTAGTCGTCGATATCGTCGTCGTCCAGGCGGTGATAGCCCCGCGCCGCTGGTTGCGCCGGACCCAGCATGGTGGTGCGGTCCTCGTCGGTCATCACCATGGGTGCCCCGGGCTTCTGGCCGCCGAGCACCCGGATCAGGTCAGCGCGCATTTCTGCCGCGCTCTGATAACGGTTGGCCGGGTTCTTGGCCATGGCCTCGAGCACGACCGAATCCAGCTCCCGCGGAACACCGTCGTGTACGAGTGAAGGCAGCCGCGGATCCTCGCGCACATGCTGGTAGGCGACCGCGACCGGGGAATCACCGGTGAACGGCGGTTCTCCGGTGAGGATTTCGAACAGGACACAACCGACCGAGTAGACGTCCGATCGCGCGTCCACGGTTTCACCGCGCGCCTGCTCCGGCGACAGATACTGGGCGGTGCCGATCACCGCGGCGGTCGCGGTCATCGGATTGGCCGCATCGGCGATCGCCCGGGCGATACCGAAATCCATCACCTTCACCGCGCCCGCGCGGTTGATCATGATGTTGGCGGGTTTCATATCCCGGTGCACGATCCCGGCCTGATGGCTGAAATCGAGCGCCGCGCACACATCGGCGATGACTTCCATCGCCCGTCGCGGCGGCAGGGGGCCCTCATTGCGCACGATATCGCGCAACGTATCGCCGTCCACGTACTCCATCACGATGAACGGCAGCGGTCCGCCGTCCACCTCGGCCTCACCCGTGTCGTACACCGCCACGATCGCGGGATGGTTCAGGGCCGCTGCGTTCTGGGCTTCGCGTTTGAAGCGCAGGTAGAACGTGGGATCGCGCGCCAGATCGGCCCGCAGCACCTTGATCGCGACATCGCGGTTGAGCCGGAGGTCGCGTGCCCGGTGGACTTCGGACATACCACCGAATCCGATGATCTCGCCCAGCTCGTAGCGAGAGGAGAGATTCTTCGGGGTCGTCATGGCTGTCCTTGATGGTGGCTCGGCACGTCGGGAGAGCTGTCGTCGTCACGGGAGCTGTCGCCGATCCCCGGCAGATCGATATCCGGTACCGGGAAAGACCGTGTAGTGGTGGCCGTTTCCTCACTGCCCGTCGATTCCGTGGTGGTCGGCGGAGCAGTGGTGGTCTCGGTGGTGGTGGTCGGCGGCTGGGTCGTGGTGGTCGGTGCGGGTGGCTCGGTAGTGGTGGTCACCGGCGGCTGGGTGGTGGTGTACTCCTGCGTGGGTGTCCAGACAGGAGGCTCGGTCACCTCGTACGTGGTGGTGATCGGGGGCGGCGCCGGTCGGGTGGTCGGAGCCGTCGACGAGGTCTCGCCGGGGGTGCTCGCCGGATTGGTATCGCCACCGAAGAGCAGCCACAGCACGGCCCCACCGAGTACCAGCGCGCCGATACCCAGCGCGATCATCCACTTCTGGTTCTTCCCGAGACCACCACCACCGTTACCGTCGCGGTAGTCGCCGGGGTCGGCCTCGTGCGCGCCGTGGTGGTCCATCGCCGTCGCCGGCCCGGCCATAGCGGTGGCCGGAGTGGTGTATCGGACGGTCGCCGGATCGTCGTAAGCCGGCTGCGGCGCCGCGATAACACTGGTGGCACCGGTCGCGGCGAGGTTACGCGGTGGCGGTGGGCGCCGGCCCGACCGCACCGCGGCGACCGCTTCGGCGAACTCGCCGCCGTCGGTGTACCGGTGGTTCGGGTCCTTGGCCAGAGTCACCTCGACGAGTTCGCGCACATTCGGCGGGAGATCCGTCGGCATCGGCGGCGGTACGTCGCGCACATGTTTCATCGCGACGGTGAGGGCGCCGTCACCGGTGAACGGGCGCTGACCGGCAAGGGCCTCGTAGCCGACCACGCCGAGCGAATACACGTCACTGGCCGCCGTGGCGTCCTCACCGACGGCCTGCTCCGGCGCGATGTACTGGGCGGTGCCCATCACCATCCCGGTCTTGGTGACCGGTGAGGCATCGACCGCCTTCGCGATACCGAAATCGGTGATCTTCACCTGTCCGGTGGGTGTGACCAGGATATTTCCCGGTTTCACATCGCGGTGCACCACACCGGCCCGATGCGCCACCTGCAGGGCGCGACCGGTTTGCTCCAGCAGATCCAGACCCTGCACGACCGATAGGCGGCCGAGCCGGTTCAGCACGGTGTTGAGCGGCTCGCCCTGCACCAGTTCCATCACCAGGTAGGCGGTTTCGCCGCCCTGCGGATCGTAGGTTTCGCCGTAGTCGTAGATTCCCGCGATACCGGGATGGTTGAGCTGCGCGGTGGTCTTGGCCTCGGTGCGGAACCGGTGCCGGAATGTGGGATCGGCGGAGAACTCCGATTTGAGTACCTTCACCGCCACCCGGCGATCGAGCCGGGTGTCCAGGGCTTCCCAGACCTGACCCATCCCACCGGTGGCGATCAGGCGCTGCAGCCGGTAGCGGTCCGCGATCATCGCGCCGTTTGTCAGCATCGGGTTCCCCGCAGATTCACTCGCATATCCATCTCGTTCACCGACCTCGCAGACCCGCGTCCAGAACCGCCCGGGCAACCGGCGCGGCGACCGATCCACCGGTCGCCGCCAGCGCGCGGTCGCCGCCGTTCTCCACGATGACCGCGATGGCGATCTTCGGGTTCTCGGCCGGCGCGAACGCGATGTACCAGGCGTGCGGTGGTGTGTTGCGCGGATCGGCGCCGTGTTCGGCGGTACCGGTCTTGGACGCGATCCGATAGCCCGACCCGCCGCTGCCCGCGGTGTTCTCCTCCGAGGCGACCATCAGATCGGTCAGGGTAGACGCTACATCGGCGCTCACGGCCTGCCCCACGGACACCGGCTCGGTGGTGGACAGCTCGCTGAGGTCCGGGTTCTGCAACTGATCGACCAGATACGGTTCCATCCGCACACCGCCGTTGGCCACGGTAGCCGCGATTACGGCATTGTCGAGGGGGGTGAGCGCCACATCACGCTGGCCGATACTGCTCTGCGCGAGCGCCGCGTCGTCGGGGATGTTGCCGATGGTGCTCTCGGCGACCGGCATCGGGATTCCACGATGCGGGCCGATACCGAACGCGGCCGCCTCGTCCTCCAGCGCCGCCGCGCCGACATCGACCCCGAGTTCGACGAACGCGGTGTTACACGATCGGCGGAACGCCTCGTGCAGGGTCGCGGTGGCGCCGGACCCGCAGTTGGTGCCGTTGTAGTTCTCCAGGGTGGTGCTGGTACCGGGCAATGTGATGTTCGGTGCCGCGGTGAACTGGGACTGCGGGTCGGCCACGCCGTTGGACAGTGCGGCCGCGGTGACCACGACCTTGAAGGTGGAACCCGGCGGGTAGGTCTGCGAGATCGCCCGGTTGAGCATCGGCTGGTTCTCGTCCGCGCTCAGACTCTCCCAGGCCTGGGTGCCCTGGGCGCCGTCGTGCCCGGACAGCTGGTTCGGGTCGTAGCTGGGCGTGGACACCATGGTGAGAATCTTGCCCGTACTGGGTTCGATGGCCACGACGGAGCCGGTGTAGCCCTTGCTGGTGAGCTCGTTGTAGGCCACCTGCTGCATCATCGGGTCGATCGTGGTGACGACGTTGCCGCCGCGCGGGTCGCGCCCGGAGACCAGATCGACCAGCCGGCTGCCGAACAGTTGCGCATCCGAACCGTTGAGGACCGGATCCTCCGCACGTTCGAGCCCGGTACTGCCGTACTGCATCGAATAGAAGCCGGTGACCGGCGCGAATGCGGCCGGGTCGGTGGGGTAGACGCGCAGATACTTGTACCGGTCGTCGGTTTCGACGGAACTGGCCAGCACGGCACCGCCCGCGGAGATCTGCCCGCGCTGACGAGAGTATTCGTCGAGCAGCACCCGGGAGTTGCGTGGATCGGCGCGGTAGTCGTCGGCCTTGATCACCTGGATATAGGTGGCATTGAGCAGCAGGGCCACGATCATCGCCATGACCGCCATGGCCACTCGGCGTAGAGGTGTATTCATCGCTGCTGACCCCCTTGCCGTCGTGACACCATCACCGTCTGCGCTTCCGCCAGCGGTGCGGGCGCCGGTTCCCGGCGCCGGGCCGGGGCGGGTGCGCGTGCCGCATCGGAGATCTTGATGAGCAGGGCCAGGAGAATGTAGTTGGCCAGCAGCGAGGAACCGCCGTAGGAGACGAACGGCGTGGTGAGGCCGGTGAGCGGGATCAGTTTCGTCACCCCGCCGACGACCACGAAGATCTGGATGGCGAGGGTGAACGCCAGCCCGGCAGCGAGCAGTTTGCCGAAACTGTCACGGATCGCCAGGGCGGTCCGCATACCGCGCAGGATGAGCATCAGGAACAGGAGCAGGACGGCGGTCAGGCCGATGAGCCCGAGTTCCTCGCCGATGGTGGTGACGACGAAGTCTGTTTTCGCGAACGGCACCTGCGAAGGCCGGCCGCTGCCCAGTCCGGTACCGGCCAGCCCGCCCGTGGCCAGGCCGAACAGCGACTGCACGATCTGGTAACCGGTGTTGTTGTAGTCGTCGAAGGGGTGCAGCCAGGTCTCGACCCGGACCCGCACATGCCCGAACATCTGGTACGCGAAGAAGAATCCGACCATGAGCAGGCCGCCGCCGATCAGCAACCAGCCCACCCGCTCGGTGGCGATGTAGAGCATCACCAGCACGGTGCCGAAGATGAGCAGCGAGGTACCGAGATCCTTCTCGAAGACCAGTACGCCGATGCAGACGATCCAGACCGCGAGGATCGGGCCCAGATCCCGGGCGCGCGGAAATTCCATCCCGAGAAAGTGCCGGCCGGCCGCGGTGAACAACTCCCGCTTGGACACGAGGACCGAGGCGAAGAAGATGATCAGCAGGATCTTGGCGAACTCGCCGGGCTGCAGGCTCACACCGGGCAACCGGATCCAGATCTTGGCGCCGTTGACCTCGGAGAGCGAGCTGGGCAGCAGTGCCGGGATCGCCAGCGCGACCAGCCCCACGAGCCCGAGTGTGTAGGCGTACTTGGCCAGGGTCCGGTAATCGCGCAGCCCCACCAGGATCCCGACGAACAGCACGATTCCCAGAGCGGTCCACAGAATCTGGGAATTGGCGTCGGGGGAGGGGATATCCCAGGAGTTGTAGGCGGCGGTCTGCTGATCGGCGAGGTCCAGCCGGTGGATGAGTACCAGGCCGAGCCCGTTGAGCAGCGCCACGATCGGCAGCAACAGGGGATCGGTGTAGGGCGCGAACCGCCGGACCGCCAGGTGCGCTACGGCGAACAGACCCAGATAGGCGAGCCCGTACTTCGCGATATCCCAGGTCACGGACTGTTCCTGGCTGACTTCCACCAGGAACAACGCCGCCGTGGTGATCAACGCCGCGAAACCGAGCAACAGGAGCTCGGTATTGCGCCGCGATGTCGGTGGCGGCGTTGCCGCGAAACCGCCCGGGGGACTCGGAAAAGCCCCGGCGGACGGTGCTGCCGGTGCGGACATCAGTCCGTCACCCGGCAGTTCTCCCCCGGCGTCTGGGGCACAGCGGTGGTGGTCGGCGCCGGCGCGGAGGTGGTCGGCGGCGCCGGCGGTGCCGGATTCTCACCGTTGGGGCCGGGTGCTTGGGTGGCGGGCGCCGGCGGTGCTGCTTCGGTGGGCATGGGCGGGGCCGGTGCCGGCGGCGGTGCGGGCGTGGTGGTCACGACGCCCGGCTGGGCGGCGGAACCGTTCTTCTTGCACACCGGCAGCAGTTCGCGGTCGGCCAGGACACGCATCTGCTCCCGTGCCTTGTCCAGAGTGCCCGGCGGCAGGCCGCGCTCGACCTGATCACGTCCGGTCTGCTCGAGATCGCTGACCTTCAAGGGACTGCAGCCCGCCGGCAGGGGAGCGCCGTTGTCGGCGAGAGTGAGCTCGCCCTCGGCGGTGACGCAGCCGACCAGGTTCACCTCGTGGATGGAGTAACCCAGAATCGACCCCGGCAGGCCCTGCATGACCACGACACTGTCGTTGTCCGCGCCCACGTAGTAGTTGGACCGGATCATCTTGTAGCCCACGACCAGCCCGACGACCACGGCGAACACCAGCGCCACCGCGAGCAGCAACCAACGCAGTTTGTGTGATTTCTTCGGCGGTGGCTCGGGCTCGCTGGCGGTACGGCGCGGCGCGGCGGCCGGTGGGCGCATGGCGGCGGCGCGACCGGCGGCAGTATTCGGCGGCGGATTGTCCTCGGCCTCACCGGAGGCGGCGCCCGCGACGATCGGATGGCTCTGGCCGTAGTCGAGATCGATCACATCGGCGACGACGACGGTCACATTGTCCGGGCCACCGCTGCGCAGCGCCAGTTCGATGAGCCGGTCGGCGCATTCGTCGGTACTGCCCTCACGCATGGTGTTGGCGATGGTCTCGTCGCTGACCACATCGGAGAGACCGTCCGAGCACAGCAGATAGCGGTCCCCGGCGCGCGCCTCCCGCATCACCAGCGTGGGCTCGATCTCGTTGCCGGTGAGGGCACGCATGATCAGCGAACGCTGTGGATGGGTATGCGCCTGTTCCGGGGTGATCCGGCCTTCGTCGACCAGCGATTGGACGAAGGTATCGTCGCGGGTGATCTGGGCCAGTTCGCTGTCGCGCAGCATGTAGGCGCGCGAATCGCCGATATGGACCATGCCGAGTTTCTTGCCCGCGAACAGGATCGCGGTGAGCGTGGTGCCCATCCCGTCCAGTTCGGGTTCTTCCTCGACCTGTTCGGCGATCGCGGAATTACCGGCATGGGTGGCCCGGTTCAGTTTGCCCAGCAGATCTTCGCCGGGCTCGTCATCGTCCAGATGCGCCAATGCGGCGATCATCAGCTGGGACGCGACCTCACCGGCGGCATGCCCGCCCATACCGTCGGCAAGTGCCAGCAACCGGGCACCCGCGTAGACGGAATCTTCGTTGTTTGCGCGGACCAGGCCGCGGTCGCTGCGCGCTGCGTAGCGGAGAACAAGTGTCACGATCGGAGCTCGATCACTGTCTTGCCGACCCGGACAGGTGTGCCGAGCGGAACGCGGACTGCGGTGGTGACTTTGGCGCGATCGAGGTAGGTACCGTTGGTCGAGCCGAGGTCTTCGACGTACCAGTCGTCACCGCGTAGGGACAGCCGGGCATGTCGGGTGGAGGCGTAATCGTCGGTAAGGACCAGCGTCGAATCGTCCGCACGGCCGATCAATACCGGTTGGGTACCCAGTGTGATACGGGTACCGGCAAGAGAACCTTGAGTCACCACAAGATATTTGGCGCCCTTCTGGCCTCGGCGCATCGACGGCAGTACCGCGGAACCGCGCGGTCCCCGGTTCTGGAGCCGTATGCCGGAGGCCGCGTAGATATCACTGCGGAGGGTACGCAGGATTGCCCACACGAACAGCCACAACAGCAGGAGGAACCCGGCACGGGTCAACTGCAGAACCAATCCCTGCACGGCGCTCCACCTCCTGTTCGACCGTGTGCCGGTGCCGTCGGCGTGGTGACCCACCCCTTGGCCGTGCTCGTCCCGGCGGCCCGCCTCGCGGCGCCGCGCGTGTGTCGGCACATCATAGGACCGTCGGACGAGACCGATCACGATTGGACCGCCCTATTATGCGAGAGCCGTCCCGTGATCCGCACGGCGAGCCTACGGCATCAGACAATACGGATGAGGATCTCGGAATGCCCGGCACGGATCACATCGCCGTCGGCCAACTGCCAGTCCTGTACCGGTGAACCGTTGACGAGGGTTCCGTTGGTGGAGCCCAGGTCGGAGAGCATCGCGGTCTGGCCGTCCCAGCGCACCTCGATATGGCGGCGGGAGACACCGGTGTCCGGGAGCCGGAAATGGGCGTCCTGGCCGCGGCCGATGATATTGCTGCCTTCGCGGAGCTGGTAGGTGCGGCCGCTGCCGTCGTCGAGCGCCAGCGTGGCGGAGAATCCGGGGCCGGCCGCCGGTGCGTACCCGCCCTGGGCGCCGTAGGGGGCCTGCTGGGCGCCCGGCGGGTACCCTTGCGCGCCTTGCTGGGCATAACCCTGCTGGTCGTACCCCTGGTCATAGCCCGGCTGCGCGTAGCCCTGCTGGTCATAACCTTGGTCGTAGCCGGGCTGTGCGTAGCCCTGCTGGTCGTAACCGCCCTGCTGGGCATAGCCCTGCTGGTCGTAACCCTGGTCGTAGCCCGGTTGGCCCTGGTAGCCCTGGTCGTAGCCCGGCTGGGCATACCCGCCCTGGTCGTAGCCGGGCTGCTGGGCGTACCCCTGCTGGTCGTAGCCGGGCTGGGCATAGCCCTGCTGGTCGTACCCCTGGTCGTAGCCGGGCTGCTGGGCGTACCCGCCCTGGTCATAACCCTGCTGACCGCCGTACCCCTGCTGGTCGTAGGCGGCGCCGCCCTGCTGGTATTCGTAGCCGTTCTGATAGTCGGGGGCGCCGTTGTACTGCGCGCCGGGACCGTAGTCCTCGGGGTACGCGCCGTTCTGCGGCCCGCGTCCCGCGGGTCCGGGAGCGTACCCGCGATTGCGTGGATCGGACTCCGCGTGCTCACGGCTCGGGTCGTAGCCAGAGTTCTGCGTCATGGGGCCAGCTCCTGGTTGCGGGTTAGCGGGTCGTTGTAGCGGTTCCGGGCGGTGAGCCGAGGCAGCTCCACGGCCGGCGTCGGGGTCGACGCGGCCGCTCGTCCTGAACATTCCGGTGTGCAGCGTAGGGGATGCCTCGAAGACCACGTGTACTTCGCCGTAGGTCTGCCATCCTTGTTCACGGATGTAATCCTGCAGATGTTTGGCGAATGCGCGGGTCGTGAGGTCGTGATCGGCATCGAATTGCCGGTGGTCCGACGAGTTGATGGTGATCACATAACTGTTGGGTGCGAGCAGATGCCCACCGCCGAGATCTTGGACACTATCGGCGGCCTCACGCTGCAGCGCGGCCTCGACTTCCTGCGGAACGACGTTCCCGCCGAAGACCCTGGCAAAGACGTCACCGACGGCGCCCTGGAGGCGGCGCTCGAATCTCGAGACGATCCCCATCTGGGCCCTCCCTTCGGTGAGTCTCTCCTCATTCTTTACGACGACACGCGAATGCGGCGTGTCGTTCTACGAGCACGTTCTCTGCATGATATCCACGATCGGCTATACCTGTAACTACCGTAATGGCGACGGAGTTCCCCGCGCGTGTGAACGGGCCTCGAAATCCTCGTCACAGGACCGTCCAGCAAGCCTGTGACCACGTGATTTCGCCCCGTGGTCTTCTCCGTGCTAGTGTCTTTTCCGTCGCTCGGGCGAGTGGCGGAATGGCAGACGCGCTGGCTTCAGGTGCCAGTGTCCTTCGGGACGTGGGGGTTCAAGTCCCCCTTCGCCCACTGAAAAGCCGTGGACCACGTCCACGGCTTTTTTCGTTTCCGATGCCGGATGCGCGCCGCATCCGGGATGGGCGATGCCGCCTCTGTGGGGCAGGCGGGCCGAGCCGGGTGGAATGGGCCGAGTCGCGGCCGCTTCGAGTCCCTGTGCCGGACATATGCCGTAATGAGACCAAGGTCACACAACCAATTTTCGGTTGCGGCCGCAGTGCTGAGGCTTGCCTAATTCGGAGGCGTCGGTGACCCAGTTCACGTCCTGGAACCATGCTGGTTAACAATGCGCAGGTCTTCCCTGGGGGTGAATACGGGGTTCGTGAAGGTTTGAGGCGAATAAACCGACTTGGGGTCTCTTTTGTCTCGGCGACCCGCCCGACGGGCGTGTTAATCCTTCGCGAATGCCCTGGTCGCCGATGGGTCGGTCGAGTTAACCGCGGTTCGTGCTGTGGTTGCCGCGGGCTGCTTTCCGGTTGCGTGGAACCCCGGTAACGGATATGGCCGTGACCAGTAAAAACCAAATGTACTTGCAAATGAAAGCACCGCTGTAAGGCCGCGCAGGACTGCTGAAAGTTAGCTGGACTGGGGTCTCATGGGGGTTGTCTGCGAGTTTGCTGGGTTCGAACTTATACCTGTGACCTCTTACGCAATGGGTTGCGTAGGCATAACGATTGTGTAGAGTCGACGGTAACGCTGGCCGCAGCTAGAGCGGCGACTCGCTGCGGCCAGCGGAATTCAATGGGGGAATTCGCACTGATCACCGAAGTCACGTTGCTGCCACCTCACAAAGCGGTGTCCGCTGTTGTGTGCTCGGCGTTGTCTATCCGTAGTTCCGAGGTCCGCCGATGGTCGGCCCGGCGTCAACGGTCTCGGATTCGGCGCTCGCCCTGCGCCCGGCGGTGAAGATATAGACGAGGAACAGTGTCTCGGCGAGCAGGCCGCAGGCGATCCGCACGGGTGTGGGCAATGCGCTCGGCGTGACGAAACCTTCCAGCAGACCCGCTACCAGCAGCGTCGGAACCAGGCCCAGGGCGATGATGGCGGTGGTGCGGCCCTGCCGGGCCACCGCTCCGGCGCGGCTCGCACGTCCCGGATCGATGAGGGTCCAGCCGAGTTTCAGGCCGGCGCCACCGGCGATGAAAATCGCTGTCAACTCCAGCATGCCGTGGGGCAGGAGAAAGCCGAACAGTGAATCCAGCCGGCCGGCGTCGGCCATCAGGCCGGCTGTGACGCCGATATTCAGCGCGTTCATGAACAGTAGGTACAGCACCGGCAGGATCAGGATGCCGAGAAACAGCGCCAGGGCGGAGACCCAGGCATTGTTGGTCCAGACCAATGCGGCAAATGCGTCGTTCGGATGTTCGGTGTAATAGGTTTCGAAGGCCCCGCCGGGAGCGGTGAGTGCCCGGGTGTCCTCTTGCAGCCCAAGGCTTCTACGCGCCGAGGGGGCCGCCGAGATCCACGTTGTGAAGCCCGCCACCACGGTGAGAAATACGACGGCCACGGCGAGCCACCAACCGCATGCCCCGTAGACAGCGGCCGGGAACCGATGGGTGAAGAATCGCCGGATCTCGGTCCAGGTATCGGGCGAGCTCCCGACGATTCTGCCGCGTGCCCGGGCCAGCACGGCACTCAATCCGGCGACGAGTTCGGGTTCGGGACTGTGTGTCTGCAACCGAGCCAGCTGCTGGGACGTCTGCCGGTAGAGCAGCACGAGTTCATCGGCCTCGGCACCGGTCAAGGTCCGCCGACCGGTCAGGTAGTTCAGCCTGGACCAGGCCTGGCGATGACTTGTGCTGTAGGCGTCCACATCCATCGGCTTACCTCCCGCTCCGCCGTTCCGTCGCTGCGCCCGGTGATGTACCCCCGCGTTCGGCGAAGCCGGTTACCACCCCGGTCGCCGTGAAAGAATGCTATGCGATATGGCTGAATTCACGACGGGGGAAGCGGTGGCGCTCCAGCTGCCGGTCGCCCGGATCCCGACCCGCACCGCGGCGTTCGTGCTCGATCTGATTCTGCAGATTGTGCTCGGGATCGTGCTGCTCATCGTGGTGATGCTCGTGACGCGCGGGGACGACAGCAGCCCCTGGTTCGCCGCACTGATGTTGGTTTCGCTGGTCACTGTGCTGGTCGGCTATCCCGTGTTCTGGGAAACCGTGCTGCGCGGTGCGACTCCGGGCAAACTCGCGCTCGGTCTGCGGGTGGTGCGGGCCGATGGCGGTCCCGTGGATTTCCGCCATGCGCTCACCCGCGGCCTGACCGGCGCGATCGTCGATTTCTGGATGCTCGGACTCTTCGGCCTGATCGCGGTGGCGAGTTCGGTGTGCTCTCCCGATGCGCGCCGGGTCGGCGATGTCCTGGCCGGAACGGTGGTCGTGCATATCAGGCAGCAGTTGTCGCTACCGGCGCTGGCGATACCACCGGCTTGGCTCACCGGATGGTCGGCCGGACTCGATCTCACCGGGTTGCCCGAGGACCTCGCGCTCGCCGTGCGCCAGTACCTGACCCGCATCGACACGCTCACCCCGGGCGCGCAGCACGAGATCGGTCAGGCGCTGGTTACGGCGGTCTGCGCCCGGATCGGGGCCGCGGCGCCGAGCGGTTATCCGCCCGTGCAGATACTCGGCAGTGTGATCGCCGAACGTCAGCGGCGTTCGCTGCATGCTCGGATTACAGGGCTGCCGATCGTTTGAGCTCCAGGTATTCGTCCGCCAGCGCACCCGGCAGGTCCGGTCCGGCGGCGGCGATCACGGCGATACCCATCCGGCGCAGCGATTCCTGGACAACCGCCTGTTCGGCGAGCCGGGACTCGGCGGCCGCCGCGCGGTAGAGCGCGCGCAGATCACTGCGGTCGGCGGCCGCGGCGGTGATCTCCGGATCGGTGACCGAGACGATCAGGACCCGGTGGCGTTCGGCCAGCACCGGCAGTACCGGAAGCAGGTTCTCGGTCACCGCCGCGCTGTCCAGGCCGGTGAACCAGACGATGAGACTGCGGCGGCGGGCCCGGTGGATCGCGGCCCGCACCAGGCCTTCGGAATCGGTATCGACCAATGCCGGGGTGACTCCGGCCAGCGCGTGCATGAGTTTCGGCTGCACACCCCGTCCGACTCCGATGCGTACCTCGGCGCGTACCTCGCGGTCGTAGGCGAGCAGGCCGACCATATCGCCGGCCGTGGCGGCCAGACTGCCCAGTAGCAAGGCCGCCTCGATCGCATTGTCGAGGCGAGTGCCGCCGCCCACCCGGGCAGCGCTGATCCGGCCTGTGTCCAGCAGCATCAGCACTTGCCGGTTGCGTTCCGGGCGCCAGGTTCGCACCAGCACATCGGTGGCCCGCGCGGTCGCCCGCCAGTCGATGGTGCGGACATCATCGCCCGGCACGTATTCGCGGAACGAATCGAATTCGGTGCCCTGGCCGCGTAGATCCGCGGCATTCCGGCCTTCCAGATGGTGCAATCGCTTGATCTTGCCGCCGAGCAATCGTTCGCTGTGGAACGGCGGCAGCGCCCGGACCCGCGCAGGCACAACCCGCTGGAACTGGTGACCGGCCAGCCCCAGCGGGCCGAACAGGCGCACGGTGACCGGGCCGGCGGCGCGATCACCGCGGCGGGTGGGCGTGAGTGTGGTGCGCACGCGGACACGGTGGCCGGGTGGGAGGTTCAGCCGGTGTTCCCGGCCGGCGGCACCGGTGCTGCCGGGCCAGTCGTCCCACAACCGGCCACGGACCGCGCGGGGACCCGTATTGGTTACCGCGATCTCGATCTCGGCCGCGGCACCCAATCGCAGAACCGTGAGTTCCGTCCGCTCCAGCACCACGTCCGCGCTATCGGCGGTGAGAGCGCGATCGGTCGCGGCCAGCGCGCACAGTAGTGCGGTCGTCAAGAGAACTCCGAACCACGACGGCGACACCACCGTGACGAAAACCGCCGCCGCGACCGCGGTTCCGAACAACCGGCCCGTGACGACCACGGATTACACCGGAACCGGAACGGATTGCAGCAGGCCGGCCAGCACCTGCTCGCCGGTGATCCCATCGATCTCGGCCTCGGGACGCAGCTGCAGCCGGTGCCGCAGGACGGCCACCGCAACGGTTTTCACATCGTCGGGGGTCACGAAACCTCGTCCGTTCAACCAGGCCAGAGCCCTGGCTGCGGCCATGAGGGAGGTCGCACCGCGGGTGGAGGCGCCGTGCGCGACGGCCGTCGCGGTCCGGGTGGCGCGGCAGAGGTCGACAATGTAGGCGAGCACTTCGGGACGGATCGCGACTTCCGCGATCGCGGCCCGGGCCGCGGCGATATGCGCGGGACCGGCCACCGGGCGCAATCCGGCGGCGGCGAGGTCGCGGGGATCGAAGCCCTGGGCATGCCGCTGCAGGATGCGGAATTCGTCGTCGCGTTCGGGCAGGTGGATATCCACCTTGAACAGGAAACGGTCCAGCTGGGCCTCGGGTAGCGGGTAGGTGCCCTCTTGCTCGATCGGGTTCTGCGTGGCGACCACCACGAAGGGGTCGGGCAGGGGGCGGGGCCGTCCGTCGACCGAGACCTGGCGTTCTTCCATCGATTCCAGAAGCGCGGACTGGGTTTTCGGTGGCGTGCGGTTGATTTCGTCGGCCAGCAGCAGGTTGGTGAAAACCGGGCCGTCGCGGAAGGTGAACTCGGCCGAATGCGGGTCGTAGATCTGTGAGCCGGTGACATCGCCGGGCATCAGGTCGGGCGTGAACTGGACCCGGCTGTGGTCGAGTTCCAGGGCGGTGGCCAGCGCCCGGACCAGTAGCGTTTTCGCCACCCCGGGCACGCCCTCGAGCAGTACATGGCCGCGGCACAGCAGGGCGAGTACGAGATACATGACCGCGTTGTCGTTGCCGACGACCGCCTTCCCGATCTCGGTGCGCAGAGCGGCGAACGCCGCCGCGGCCGCACCGGCCGTGGGCGCTGCCGGGCCGCCGGGACCGTCCTTACTGGTGTCAATGCTGGTCATCCGACCTCCGCTTCGATCCATTCGAGTTGCGCGGCAACGAGTTCCAGGCTCGATGCATCCGGTACGTATCCGTAGAGTGCGGCGCCGACAGTGTCCGGGTCGGCCCCTGTCCTGGCGGCCACCGCGGCCACCAGGGCATCCGGGGAGATACCGGCGTCGATGCCGAGGGCACGGCGCAGGCGGCGCAGCGTGGCAGCCCGCAGGACACCGGCGATATGCGCGTGGTCGCCGGAGCGGCGGTACAGGCCGGCCTGTCCGGACAGTAGTTCGCCGGCGGCCACCTCCACCGGCCGGGGTTCGGCGACCACCGCGCCGCGGCGGCGCGCGCGCCACCACACGAGTACTGCGCCGGCGATCAGGAATTGCAGGATCCCGAAGACCAGCCGGGCCGGGCCGGCGAATACGGAATCGTCACCGGTCGGGCGGGGAAGGTCGGGATCGTAGTCGTCCGGTGGGTCGATCGGCGGTGGGTCGATGGGCGGAGTATCCGGTGCGCTGGGACCGCTGCAGCCCTGCAGTATCGCGTAGAGCACCAGCAGCGCGACCGCCGTCGATGCCAGCGTCGCCCAGAAGCGGGGGTCGCGCAGTATCGCGGGGAGCTCCCGGCTGCCGCGCCGCGACCGGGAGCTGCGCGCGGCGGCCTCGATTTCCACCGGATCGGCTGCCGGGGGCGGCGCGGCGGCGGAGAACCGATCGGCCCGGGCCAGCCGATGGTATTCGTCGGCCCCCGCGGGTCGGCCGCCGTAGACGACCTCGTCGAACGCTCCGGCGGCCGGGGGGATTTCGCCGGAGAGCTCGGACGGTAGCGCCGCCGCGACCTCATGGGAAGTCTCGCGGGCAGTGCGGGAACGACGCACTTCGAGTACGCCGCGCTGCTCCAGCCCGCGCAGCACCGCGCGAAATCGCTCGCGCAGTGCGGTGTCGTAATCGCCCTGTGCCGCGGCGTGTTCGGCGGCGGCGCGGTGGGTGTCCGCGGTACCGAGATACGGCCGTTCCGGGACGGTGTGATGCGGATCGGTCACCGAGGACCTCTGCTCGCGACGGGAATCCGGATATCCATACCCTCACGGCGGCAGCGGAGATCGAGGTAGCCGACTACCCGGGCGCCGGATTCCACGATCTCGGTGAAGGCCGCCAGCAGCAGCCCGGTACCGGTGCTCAGGACGAGGAAGGGCCAGCGATGGGTGCCGGAGATATCGCTGACGAACAGCGCGAGGCCCAGTAGGGGAGCTGTCAGCACCGCGTAGACCAGCTGCCGGCAGATCCAGACACCGGTTCGCTGCATTCGCAGCGTGCCGGTGAGCACCCCGGCGCGCGCGAGCGCCGCGCGGGCCGGGGCGTTTTCGGCGAAAAGAACCGGTGCCGCCACCAGATGCCGCGCTCGTAACCACGCCAGGCCGAACCAGCAGAAGGGGTAGACGAGCAGGAACCAGACGATGCCGAGGAAACCGAACGGGAGGAACAGCACGCTCGGCGCGAGCACGGCGAGACCGATCGCGGTGTACGACACCTGGGTCAGCAGCAACGGACCCAGGCGGTGCCCGGTCTGCCACACGGCCGCCCGCGCCCCGATCGGAGCGCCGCCCGCGCGGGCGAGGCCCGTCGTCACGGTGACCCCGCGCAGCACGGTCCGGATGATCCAGGCGGCGACGAGTGTCGCGCACAGTGCGGCGAGCGCGGTGCCGACGTCGGATCCGCCGGTCAGGTGGGAGACGAGTCCGATGATCGCCACCACCACCGATCCACCGGCCACCAGCAGCGGCGCGGCGCATCCGGCAATCACCCGGATATCGGCCTGCAGCAGCGCGAACGGCTCATCGAGCAGTTCCCGGAAACTCAGCGGACGGATCGGCACCGTCGTTTTCCGGGCTCGGTGTTCCGGATCTGCTCCCGCCCCGACGGAGCCGGCCGTTGGGGCGGCAGGCTGCACGCGGCCGAGTCTAACCGGTAGGCGGGGTGCGGGCCGGGGATGATTCGGCCGCACTTGCGTACCGGGCCGGCCACAGTCCCGATTCGGCCCCCGGGGTGCCTGTGGGGTGGCGCGGGTCGTCGAACCGGTTGCGCCGCGCTCTGCGGCGCAACCCCTGTGGACTCCGTCCGGATCCGCGCGGGACGCCGTTCAAGTGCCGGGAGGCAGTTCCCGAGAGGTGCGCCCTTCCGGCAGTTCTCCCGCTGTGCGTCCCGGCAGTGCGGTACCGGTCGCGGGTTCCAGCCGGGTTGTCGACGAGACGATCGCATCGGGATCCAGGGTCAGCTCGGCGTCCACCACAGTGTTGCGTGGCGACGCGCTGTCGCGTGACCGGTCGCGTCCGGTCCGTGCTTCCGCGGCCACGTCGCCGACCGTGACGTTGCGGGCCCGGCGCAGGGTGAAGGTGATCTCCTCGGCTTCGGTGAAGACGTGGCGGGCGGTTCGCAGTGGCCGGCTCGCGGTGTCGAGCGCGTCTTCGATCGCCGAGCTCACGAAGCCCGGTACCAGCGGGCCGATCCAGCGGGCTGCGGTATCGGTGAACGGAACCGCGCCGACCAGCGGGAGTTCCAGGCCGCGGGACGGCCGGGCGGGGCTTTTCTCGGGCGGTACCGGCAGGCCCGACCCCGTCCCGGCCGGCAGCGCCGTCTGTTCGGCCGGTTCGGGGGTGCGCTCGGTGACCCCGATCTCCAGCCCACCGAGCGCGGCGATCACCCGGGTCCGCTGGCGTTCCCGGTCGATCGCGGTATCGGCCTCGGCTTCGAGCCGTGCCGCGGCCAGCTGCCGGTCTGCCTGCACGGCGGCGGTTTCGGCGCGGACCTCTGCCTCTTTCTCCGCGATGGCCGCGTCGGCGGCACGTTCGGCACGGTCGGCCACCGCCGCGGCCGCGCGGCGTCGCTCCTGCATGGTCTCCCCGCGCCACCGGCGCAGGATCAGCGGGAGGCCGGCCAGCAGCACGAAGACGGCCCAAGTGAGTAGTCGTAACAGGAATGCGCCGGTCTGACCGGTGGTGTGCTCGTGCATGGCCGCCCAGCGGGCTCCGATACCGCGATCGCTCTCGGCCGTGGCCACTGTTCGTGCGTCGTCCAGCGCGGTTCGTGCGTCGTCCACGCGCGTGTCCAGCGGAGCGATACGGCTCTGCGCGGCCGACAGGGCGGTGCGCGCATCGTCGAGCATGTCGTTGGCGGTATGTGCCTCCGGACCCCGGCCCGGTACCCCGGTGATCTTCGTCTGCGGGCAGCCCGGGCCGGGATTGAACTCACATCGGGCGACGATGAGCGCACTGTCGATATCGGCCGAGGCTTCGGCGATATCGCGGTCCAGTGCGGTCCGGTCGGCGACAGCGCGGTCCAGTTCGTCCTGGGCAGCGCGCACTGCCGGAGTGGTGGCGGCCGCGGCCACTGCGTGTTCGTCGAGGATCCGGTCGACCGAGCCGGCGAACAACACGGTGGTGGCCAGTTCGGCCACCATCAGGCCGGTCAGCGCGGTCACCCCGAGACGGGTCGCCACCGCCGCAATATCGGTGGTGCCCGCGGTCCGGTCGGGCCGGGCGGCGGGTTGGGCACCGGCCAGGGCGCGGCCCACCAGGCCCATGAGCAGCCCGGTGATCAATGCCGTGGGCAGCACCGCGCCGGCCGGCCACTCGCCGTACTCCAAGGCGGCTCCGGTGACTCCCGCGGAGACCAGCGCGAACAGCGCAACACCCGTGCCGGTGACGATATAGCCGGTGCGCTCATATCCGTCGGTGGTCTCGGTGGGCTGTCCGCCGCCGAGCCAGATGAACATGCCGGTGACGCTCATGGGACCCATAACCTCTGCAGCTGTCATCGATTCGTTGTCTCAGCGTGACAGGCGGCACGGCAGTGCATCGAGCCCTCGCGCGCTGGTGTGGTCATCTTCACAGGCGACGGTGAGCATGTCGTGCCGAGGACTGCCGGCCGGGTCCGGCGGAGTATATGGCCAGGCCGAATTGTGCGTTCCCGCAACGGGAAAGAGCCGCGATTGCCGTATGTAAATGTGGCGTAAACCACTCGAATGAGCGTTTGCTGACCGTGTGCTGTACCACTGGAAACGTAAAACAGTCCGGACGGTCGGATCATGTTCTGTGCTTGTCACGACGCTGTCACGAACATCTCATCGCGGTGTGTGACAGTTAGCCGCGGGCGGGTGGGTTTGCCGATGGCCGCCGCCGGGAATTCATCTTCGATGCAGGTGAGCGTGGGTTCGGCGGATGCGACGAGGCATCGGGAAATGCGCCGGACGGGTGGATCGCCGCTGTTCGGAGGGTCGATCCGGAATCGATTTCAGCCGGAACGCTGCTTTACACTAGAAAACGCGCATACGTGGAGGAATGAATGAAGAAGCCCAGCTCAAGGCCTGGCAGCCCAATTTATTAGGGGAGCCTTGGTTGGTTGGGTTCCGAGCCTGGCTTATCGTTTGCTCTTACGCCGCACATACCGATGTCCGGCCGAAAGCACGTTCGGGCAACCTATCGGCAAGGCCAGCCTAGCGGGCGAAACCCGTATCCGGGTTCCGAGCGCGTAAGCGCTTCGTTACCGGCGGGCACCGGCGCACAACCGCAGGTGGAAACAACTTCAGACGTGACTGCACGCCGAACACCATCAGCGCGGCTGGTGTCGGCCAACGTACGAACGCAGTCCTTTAGGGAGCGTTCGACAGTACCGGCGTTCGACAGGGCGTTCTCTCCAGGCCGCACCCACGTCGAGGTCGACTTTCTCGAAGGCAGAGGCATGACGCAACTACCTGGCCACAGGTCCCCCGGACCCATCGGGCTCTATGACCCGGCGCACGAGCACGACGCATGTGGCGTCGCGTTCGTCGGTGATATGCACGGCCGCCGCAGCCGTGACATCGTCGACAAGGCCATTACGGCCCTGTTGAACCTCGAGCACCGCGGCGCCGCGGGCGCCGAGCCGAACTCCGGCGACGGCGCGGGCATCCTGATCCAGGTTCCCGACCGCTTCTTCCGTGCAGTCGTCGATTTCGAGCTGCCGCCGGAGGGCTCCTACGCCACCGGTATCGCCTTCCTGCCGCAGGCCCGGCGCGAGGCGGCGCGGGCTTCCTACGGCGTCGAGAAGATCGTCAAGGAAGAGGGCCTGGCGGTCCTCGGCTGGCGCGAGGTACCGATCGACGAATCGTCGCTCGGCGCGCTCTCCCGTGATGCCATGCCGCTGTTCCGGCAGCTCTTCATCGGCTCGCCCGCAGGCGCCGACGAGCAGCTGACCGGGATGGACCTGGAACGGCGTGCCTATGTCATCCGCAAGCGGGTGGAGCACGAACTGGGCAAGGCCGGCGCGGGCGAGGGCGCGGTCGGTAAAGAATCGGTGTACTTCCCGAGCCTGTCCGGGCAGACCTTCGTCTACAAGGGCATGTTCACCACACCGCAGTTGCGTGCGTTCTACCTGGACCTGCAGGACGACCGGGTGGAAAGCGCCCTGGGCATCGTGCACTCCCGGTTCTCCACCAATACCTTCCCGTCGTGGCCGCTGGCCCATCCGTTCCGCCGGGTCGCGCACAACGGCGAGATCAACACCGTTGCCGGTAACGAGAACTGGATGCGGGCTCGCGAGGCGCTGCTGCGTTCGGATGTCTTCGGCAAAGATTCCGCTGGGAAGAACCGCCTGGAGAAGATCTTCCCGGTCTGCACCCCGGGCGCCAGCGATACCGCGCGCTTCGACGAGGTCCTCGAACTGCTGCACCTGGGTGGCCGTACCCTGCCGCACGCGGTGCTGATGATGATCCCCGAGGCCTGGGAACGCAACGAGAACATGGATCCGCAGCGCCGGGCGTTCTACGAGTACCACTCCATGCTCATGGAGCCGTGGGATGGCCCTGCCTCGGTGTGCTTCACCGACGGCACCGTCATCGGCGCCGTGCTGGACCGTAACGGTCTGCGCCCGAGCCGGATCTGGGTCACCGAGGACGGCCTGGTGGTCATGGCCTCCGAGGTCGGTGTGCTGGATATCGACCAGTCCAAGGTCGTGCGTAAGATCCGCCTGCAGCCGGGTCGTATGTTCCTGGTGGACACCGCGCAGGGCCGGATCGTCGACGACGAGGAGATCAAGGCGCAGCTGGCCGCCGAGCATCCGTACCGGGAATGGCTCGACGCCGGGATCAAGCACCTCTCCGATCTGCCCGACCGCCCGCATGTGCATATGTCGCACGACCGGGTGCTCATCCGGCAGCAGATCTTCGGGTACACCACCGAGGAACTGAACCTGCTCATCTCCCCGATGGCCAAAACCGGTGCCGAGGCGCTGGGCTCGATGGGTACCGATACCCCGATCGCCGTGCTCTCGGCGCGGCCGCGGTTGCTGTTCGACTACTTCTCCCAGCAGTTCGCGCAGGTCACCAACCCGCCGCTGGACGCCATCCGGGAAGAGGTCGTCACCAGCCTGCGCCGGCATATCGGCCCGGAGGCCGATCTGCTGCACCCGAGCCCGGAATCCTGCCGGCAGATCGCGATCCAGCAGCCGATCATCGATAACGACGAACTGTCGAAGCTGGTCCATATCAACGACGACGGCAGCCACCCTGGCCTGCGCTCGGTCGTTGTGCGCGGCCTGTACGAGGTCTCGGCCGGCGGTGACGGCCTGCGCCGCGCACTCGACGCCATCAACACCCAGGTCTCGGCCGCGATCGACGGCGGCGCCCGCATCATCGTGCTGTCGGACCGCGAATCCAACGAGAAGCTTGCGCCGATCCCGTCGCTGCTGCTCACCGCGTCGGTGCACCACCACCTGGTCCGGGAACGCACCCGGACCATGGTCGGTCTGGTGGTGGAGGCCGGTGACGCCCGCGAGGTGCACCATATGGCCACCCTCGTCGGTTTCGGTGCCGCCGCGATCAACCCGTACATGGCCTTCGAATCGATCGAGGACATGCTCGAGCGGGGCGCGCTGAGCGTTCCCGGCAGCACCGGCGACCTGGCGGCCGATTACCGCAAGGCGGTTGCGAACTACAACAAGGCCGCGAGCAAGGGCGTGCTGAAAGTGATGTCCAAGATGGGCATCTCCACGGTCGCCTCCTACAACGGTGCGCAGTTGTTCCAGGTGATCGGCCTGTCGCAGGACCTGGTGGACGAATACTTCACCGGTCTGCGGTCGCATCTGGGTGGTATCGGCCTGGACGAGATCGCCACCGATGTGGCAACCCGGCATTCGGTCGCGTTCCTGGAGAACCGCAACGAGCGCGCGCACCGCGAGCTCGAGGTCGGCGGCGAGTACCAGTGGCGGCGTGAGGGTGAATACCACCTGTTCAACCCGGATACGGTGTTCAAGCTCCAGCACGCCACCCGCAGCGGGCAGTACTCGATCTTCAAGGAGTACACCAAGCTGGTCGACGACCAGTCCGAGCGGCTGGCCTCGCTGCGCGGCCTGATCAAGTTCAAGAAGGGTGCGCGGTCGCCGATCTCGATCGAGGAGGTCGAGCCCGCTTCCGAGATCGTCAAGCGTTTCTCCACCGGTGCGATGAGCTACGGCTCGATTTCGGCCGAGGCGCACGAAACCCTGGCGATCGCGATGAACCGGCTGGGTGGCCGGTCCAATTCCGGTGAGGGCGGCGAATCGCCGGCCCGGTTCGAGCCGGAAGACAACGGCGACTGGCGGCGCAGCGCGATCAAGCAGGTCGCTTCGGGCCGGTTCGGTGTCACGGCGCATTACCTGACCAACTGCACCGATATCCAGATCAAGATGGCCCAGGGCGCCAAGCCGGGCGAGGGCGGCCAGCTGCCCGCGCACAAGGTGTATCCGTGGGTCGCCGAGGTCCGGCATTCGACGCCGGGCGTGGGCCTGATCTCGCCGCCGCCGCATCACGATATCTACTCGATCGAGGATCTGGCGCAGCTCATCCACGACCTGAAGAACGCGAACCCGCAGGCGCGGATTCACGTGAAACTTGTCGCCGAGCCCGGTGTCGGCACCGTCGCGGCGGGCGTGTCCAAGGCGCACGCCGATGTGGTGCTGATTTCCGGTCACGACGGTGGCACCGGTGCGTCGCCGCTCACCTCGCTCAAGCACGCGGGTGGGCCGTGGGAGCTCGGCCTGGCCGAAACCCAGCAGACCCTGCTGCTCAACGGCCTGCGCGACCGGATCGTGGTGCAGGTCGACGGCCAGATGAAGACCGGCCGCGATGTCGTGGTCGCCGCACTGCTCGGTGCCGAGGAGTACGGTTTCGCGACCGCGCCGCTGGTGGTTTCCGGCTGCATCATGATGCGGGTCTGCCACCTCGATACCTGCCCGGTGGGTGTGGCCACTCAGAATCCCGTGCTGCGCGACCGGTTCACCGGTAAGCCGGAGTTCGTCGAGAACTTCTTCATGTTCATCGCCGAAGAGGTCCGGGAACTGCTGGCCGAACTCGGTTTCCGCAGCCTGGACGAGGCTGTCGGCCGGGTCGATCTGCTCGACACCACCAAGGCCAAGCAGCATTGGAAGGCCAGCAAACTGGATCTGTCGCCGATCCTCGACGATGTCGAGACGGCGTTCATGTTCCAGGACCGCCGGCGCACCAAGGAGCAGGACCACGGCCTGGACAAGGCACTGGACAACGAGTTGATCGCGCAGAGCCGCGATGCGCTCGAGTTCGGTAAACCGGTCAAGATCGATACCAAGATCACGAACGTGAACCGGACGGTCGGCACCATGCTCGGCCACGAGGTGACCAAGCTCTACGGCGGCGCCGGTCTGCCCGACGACACCATCGACATCACGCTCACCGGTTCGGCCGGTAACAGCTTCGGTGCCTTCGTCCCGGCGGGTATCACCCTGCGGGTACAGGGTGACGCGAACGACTATGTCGGTAAGGGTCTTTCGGGTGGCCACCTGGTGGTGCGTCCGGCACCCAACGCCCCGGCGGAGTTCGTCGCCGAGGAGAACATCATCGCGGGCAACGTGATCCTGTTCGGCGCGACCAGCGGCCAGGCGTTCATCAACGGTGTGGTGGGCGAACGGTTCGCCGTGCGCAACTCCGGCGCGACCGCGGTGGTCGAGGGCGTGGGCGATCACGCCTGCGAATACATGACCGGTGGCCGCGTCGTGATCCTCGGCGATACCGGACGCAACTTCGGCGCCGGTATGTCCGGCGGTATCGCGTTCGTCTACGACCCCGACAACACGTTCAGCGGCCGGGTCAACCCGGAACAGGCGGACGCCATCGAGGCGCTGTCCGGTGACGATTTCACCTGGCTGCGCGATATTGTCGGCCGGCACCGGGAACAGACCGGTTCCGCTGTGGCCGAACGGATCCTGGGCGACTGGTCGCAGCAGGTGAACCACTTTGTGAAAGTCATGCCGCGCGAGTACAAGAAGGTGCTGCTCGCCATCTCCGAGGCCGAGAAGAGCGGTAAAGACGTCGACGAGGCGATTATGGAGGCCGCTCGTGGCTGACACCCAAGGTTTTCTGAAGCACACCTCACGGGAGCTGCCCGAACGTCGTCCGGTGCCGTTGCGCCTGATGGACTGGAAAGAGGTCTACCAGGAGGGTTTTCCGCACGAAACCCTGCAGCGGCAGGCCAGCCGCTGTATGGACTGCGGTATTCCGTTCTGCCACAACGGTTGCCCCCTGGGTAACCTGATCCCCGAGTGGAACGACCTGGTCTACCAGGACCGTTGGCGCGAGGGCATCGACCGGCTGCACGCCACGAACAACTTCCCGGAATTCACCGGGCGGCTGTGCCCGGCTCCGTGCGAGGCATCCTGCGTACTCGGTATCAACCAGGATCCGGTGACCATCAAGCAGGTCGAGGTCGAACTCATCGAGAACGCCTTCGACGAGGGCTGGGTCGCGCCGGTGTACCCGACCCGGCTCACCGGTAAAAAGGTCGCCGTTGTCGGTTCCGGGCCCGCGGGTCTGGCCGCCGCTCAGCAGCTCACCCGCGCCGGGCACACCGTGACCGTCTTCGAGCGCGCCGACCGGATCGGTGGCCTGATGCGGTACGGCATTCCGGAATTCAAGATGGAGAAGCGTTTCATCGACCGCCGGCTGGCGCAGATGGAGGCCGAGGGCACGATCTTCAAGGCCGGGGTGAACGTCGGTGTCGATATCACCGCCGACGAACTGCGCGAGCGGTACGACGCGGTGGTCCTCGCCGGTGGCGCCACCCAGGCCCGCGATCTGCCCATTCCGGGCCGTGAGCTGGACGGTATCCATCAGGCGATGGAGTTCCTGCCCTGGGCCAACCGGGTTCAGCAGGGCGATGACGTGACCGACGAGCAGGGACTGCCGCCGATCCACGCGCACGGCAAGAAGGTCGTCATCATCGGCGGCGGTGACACCGGCGCCGACTGCCTGGGCACCTCGCACCGCCAGGGCGCGGCCAGCGTGCACCAGTTCGAGATCATGCCGCGGCCGCCGGCCGAACGCGCCGGCTCCACCCCGTGGCCGACCTATCCGCTCATGTACCGGGTTTCCTCGGCGCACGAAGAGGGCGGCGAGCGGGTGTTCTCGGTGAACACCGAACGTTTCGTCGGTTCCGATGGCAAGGTGACCGGACTCGAAGCGCACGAGGTCAAGATGGTCAACGGCCGGTTCGAGAAGGTCGAGGGCACCGATTTCACCCTCGAGGCCGATCTCGTCCTGCTGGCCATGGGCTTCGTCGGGCCGGACAAGCCCGGGCTGCTCACCGATCTCGGTGTCGGCTACGACCAGCGCGGCAATGTCCAGCGGGACAAGAAGTGGGCCACCAATATCCCCGGCGTCTTCGTCGCCGGCGATATGGGCCGCGGCCAGTCACTGATCGTGTGGGCGATCGCCGAGGGTCGCGCGGCGGCTTCGGCGGTGGACGAGTACCTGGAGGGCGAAACCGCCCTGCCGGCGCCCATCCCGCCGACCGCGGTCGCGCAGCGCTGAGCTAGGCACCGAATACCCGACGGGGGGGGGGGGGGGGGGGGGGGGGGGGGGGGGGGGGGGGGGGGGGGGGGGGGGGGGGGGGGGGGGGGGGGGGGGGGGGGGGGGGGGGGGGGGGGGGGTGTTGTTTGGGGTGGTGGGGGGGGGGGCGGGGGGGGGGGGAG
>NZ_JARWNW010000272.1 GCF_029868325.1 Nocardia carnea | reverse complement strand
GCGCAATGTACCGCCCACCCCGGCGAACTACGCTCAGCGCAGCGGCCGAGCCGGCCGCTCGGGTCAGCCGGCCCTGGTCGTAACCTACTGTGCTACAGGAAATTCCCACGACCAGAATTACTTCCGGCGCTCTGCGCGCCGCCCGGGGCGTGTGCGTGGCCGCTCCCCACAACTATATCCCCCCCGTGCGTGCGGTACCCCGTTGGGGGGGCCTCCGCGGCGGCGGCGGGGCCTACCGCGCCCCCGGTACCGGGTAGTTCCACCACGCCGAGAACCGGGGCGAAGTATTCGGTCGAGAACAGCGTCTCCGCGGCGGCGGGATCGAGCCCGGTCACCAGCGTGCGTTCACCGTGTGCGCCCAGCCGCCGGGCGTCGGGGTAGGCGCTACGCGCCCCGGCCACCCGGTCGTCGCTGCCGGGGTAGTAGGCACGGCGGGCCGGGGCCCGGTCCAGGGCTGCGGTCAGAGCCTCGAGGAATTCGTCCTTCTGCGGCCAATCGGCGGAGACGATCACCGCCTGCGCCGCCACACAGTTGTAGCCGCCGTTGTGCAGCCGCTGCGTCGCGATATGTTCGGCCTGGAACTGCAGATCGGCCGCGCTCCACCGGCCGGGCAGCACGATCGTCGGGGAGACACCGCCGAGTTCACTGCTGATCGGCTTGTCCAGCAGCGGTGTTCCGGCGGACTTGCGGGCCTCGGCGTCCGGGCCGGTACCCCAGACGATCGCGTCATGAGTGGCGGCGCTACCGGTCATATGGACGTGGGCGACCTGCTCGTGGGCGATCAGGCGTCCACCGATATCGGCGCCCCCGGTGAGTATCCGCACCACCCCGAGGTCGATCAGCGGAGCGAAGATCTTTTCGAAGACCGGCAGCAGCGGATCGGTGATCGGGTTCAGTTTCAGCGCGACCACCCGATTGTGCGCGATGAGCTCGTACACGGTGTCCAGCGGCGCGATCGAAGTGATATTGCCCGCGCCGAGGACCGCGCCGATACCGTGCGTGCGGGTCGGATCGAGCTGGGCGAGGCCGGCATTGGCCTTGGCCGCGGCCGAGCTGACGCCCCGCTGCAGCCAGATCTCGGCGCTGAATCCGCTCAGCAGCAGTTCGTCGTACAGGCCCGTGGGCAGCACCTGGACGGTCACCTGATTACCAGCGGCACCGAACTTCGCCTTCGCGAGCGGACTCACGCCCTGCTCCAGCGATTCGAGAGTGCGCGAGACGGCGGCGAGTGCGCCCGCGAACGCGTAGGGTCCGGATATCCACTCTTCGCCCACCAACGGTGACGAAGTGGCCAGGCCCTTGATCCGCACGGCGGCGTCGACCCATTCCTGGGCATGCCGGCCCGTGAGCGCGCGAACCCGGTCGAGTAGGGCGCGTCTGCCGGCCAATGGTAGCCGCGACCATTTCTGCTCGCCCACGGCAAGGTCGGAGACGGCGGCGTCGATAACGGTATCGGTCGCGGCGGGCTGTTCTGTCTGCACGGTGCACTCCGTTGAAGAGAATGGCGCGGTTATCCGGACAACGACGAGTGTGACTGTGCTCACGACCGAAGGGTATGTGTCGATGTTGCGGACCTGGGCCCCGGTATTTGTGCTTGTGCACAATGTCGGCGTGGCCTGAGTCACTCTTCCTGCGTACACTGCCACATATGACCACGCCTGCGCCCGTGACACCCGCGCCCGAAGCATCGGCCTTGGCCGGCCGGCTGTCGGACGCCGTCGAGGTGCTGACCGATATCCTCGTGGGCCGTATCGCCGCGGCCGATCCTTCCTATGGAGAGGCCGGACTGCTGACCGAGGATCAGTTGGCGCATACCTGCCGGGAAAATCTGGCCTCGGTGATCGGTGCCCTGGCCCGTACGCACCCGTTCCGGTTGCAGCCCGCCCGTGCGGCCGGGCGCCTGAAGGCCGAACAGGGCGTCCCCATCGCGGCCCTGTTGCACGCCTACCGGCTCGGTGGCCGGCTCATCTGGGAAGAATTGACCGCGCGATCGAACGGACCCGGCGATCCGCGGCTGCACGATCTGGCCACGCATCTGTGGGAACTCATCGACCTGTACTCCGACGCCGCAGTCGAGGCCTACCGCGATACCGAGGTTCTGCTCGCGCATTCGGACGCCCAGATCCAGAGCCGGCTCATCCGGACCCTGTTCGACGACCATTCCGGGAACCCGGCCAGGGTTCTCGACGTCCTGCGGACGCTGGGATTCCCGGAACGGGGCGCGTTCGCCGTCGTCGCGATCGATACCGAACCGACCGCTCCGTTGCCGGCAAAGCTTTCCGCGGCATTGGACGCCCTCGGCATCAGGTCGGTCTGGGATGCGCAGATCGACGCGTATATCGGGTTGCTGTCCGCGGCCTCCTCGGCCGCGATCGACCGTGCGGCCGCGACGATATCCTCGGTCGTCGCCGACCGGGTCGGGATCAGCACCGTGTTCTGGGCATCGCAGGCCATTCCCGCGGGGCTAGCCGAGGCGCGGCTGGCCGCGCGCTCCGTACGCACCGGTGTGTCCGGGGCGGTCCGTTTCGGTGCGGAACCCGTCGGTCATCTGCTCATCGCCGTACCCGAGGCGGGCCGCCGGGCGGCCGCACAGATCCTGGGGCCGGTCCTTGAACTGCCGGGCCCCGAACGTGACGACCTGATCGCGGCCCTCGACGCCTGGTACCGCTGCGGGGGATCGGCCGCGGCGGTCGCCGAAGCCATGCACTGCCACCGCAATACGGTGCGTTACCGGCTGCGGAAGATTCGCGATCTCACCGGCCGCGACACCACCGATCCGCGCCAGTCCGCGGAGCTGTACCTGGCGCTGGAGGCTTGGTCGCTGCTGGGCGCCGCCCCGGAATCGTGAACCGCGGATGCCTGGACCGGTCAGCCTGCCTTCCCGCCACCGGCGATCAGCAGAGACAATGCGCCGGTATCGAGGATATGGTCGCAGTGCCGGGACAGCATGGTGAGGAACAGTTCGTCGCCGCGATCGGTGCGCTCCACCACGACCGAAGCCGCGATCGACATGATCACGCCCATGAAACTCTGCCGGCGGACCGCTTCCCGGATCCGCTCCGGGGTGTGCGCCGGTTCCGGACCCAGTGCCGCATGATAGGCGCGCAGAAGTTCGTCGTAGTGTGCCCGGCGGAGTTCGGCGGGCAGGGCGCCGCCCAGAAAATAGGCCAGATCGGTGAGCGCGGGTCCGGCCATCACGCCCTGCCAATCCACAACCGTCAGTGAGCGTGCCGCGCCCGGCGCCCCGAACAACATATTGTCCAGGCGATAATCACCGTGCACGAGGCCACGCTGCTCCGCGCTCATCAGCTCGAGGTAGTCGTCGAACGCGGCGACCAGTGAATCGCATACCGAACGCTGGGGGCCTGTCAGGTATTCGCGGTACCGCGCGAGGAACAGCGTATACAGCTGCGCCAGCATTTCGGCGTTCAACAGGGAACCGCGTTCGAGCCAGTCGGCCTCGGTCAGCGACGGCCGCGCCGCGGCGAGGGTATGCAGCCGGCCGAGTGCGGTCACCGCATGCAGCGCCTGTTCCACCGTGGCGCCCCGGATCTCGTCACCGGCCACGGCGGGCGCCGCATCTTCGAGTACGAGATCGAAGGCGCCGGAACCGGCGTCGATGGCGGCGTGATAGCAACGAGGAACGGGGCCCGGGCTCAGATGCGGCACCAGCTCGCGGTAGAAGCGCACCTCGCTGTCGTACAACCCCATTGCCGCCCCGGTCCGCCGGCTGGTCGGGTCTGCCGAGGCGACTTTCAGGATCACCGACGCGGGTCCGGCCGCACCCGGTGCGTAATGGACGGCGATTCGATAGCAGTCACTGACCTGTCCGGTGCCGATGCGCTCATACGAAAAGCCGAGAACGGCGGCATCCAGCACGGCCGTCAGCCACGCGTTCGTGAGGCCGGCCGGATGCGAGACGACCGCAAGGTCCGGAGGATCCACCATGGCCGAACGCTACCGCGCGCCCGGCCCCCGCACCCGAGGTTCGAATATATTACTGTTGGTGTTACCGCACAGTCGGACTCAGGTCCACAGTGCCGCGATCAGAACATTGACGATCGCGAGACCGCCCGCCGCATCCGGCATCCAGGCCGCATCCTTGCCGCGTTTCGCATCGGCCCGCGCCATCTCCGCGAACGCGGCCACCAGCACCGAGATCACCAGCTTGATCCCGATCTTCACCATGTTCAGGTCTTTGTCCAGCGAGGACACCGATTCGGCGAGCCCGACCAGGATCACACCGGTGATCAGCTGGGCCCGCGCGCCCCAGACCATCACCTCGTTGACCCCGGGGCGCCCGGCAGCGTATCCGCCGACCACGGCCGCCATCCCGAGCAGATGGGTGACGACCACAACGTTGTAGACGAGTTCCATGCAACGGAACGCTACTCGATCCCCGAGCCGGCTACTACATAGAGTCGTAAATAGCTGTCGACTCCGGCCGGCCGTATGTGGCCGCCCCGCCATCTACTCGGCGCGAAAGACGGATCGACACCGCATCCTCTGCCGGATCAGCCGACGAACTCCGCGGCGCGACCGGCCATGTCCAGCAAGGGTTGTGGCGCAATGCCCAGCACCAAAGTGGCGGCCGCGGCGACCACGATCGACGCCATGGTGGCCGGTGGCCTGACCACGACCGGCGCATCGGCCGGTGGGTCGGTGAAGAACATCAGCACGATCACCCGGATGTAGAAGAACGCGGCCACCGCGCTCGCCAGTACGCCCACGATCACGAGGAAACCGGCATCACCGGCGGCCGCCGCCTGGAACACCGCGAACTTGGCGACGAAGCCCGCGGTGACCGGGATCCCGGCGAACGACAGCAGGAGAAGGGCGAATGCCGTCGCGAGCCACGGCGCGCGCCGGCCGAGACCGGCCCAGCGCGAGAGTGCGGTGGCTTCGGTGCCGTCGGATTCGCGCACCATACTCACGATCGCGAACGCACCGAGCGTCCCCAATCCGTAGACGAACAGATAGAACAGCGTCGACGAGATCCCGCGGTCGTTCGCCGCGACCAGCGCGGTCAGCAGGAAACCGGTATGCGCGATCGAGGAATACGCGAGCATACGTTTCATATCGGTCTGGGTGATCGCCAGGACGGCACCGACCACCATCGTGGCCACCGCGACCGCGGCCAGTACCGGACGCCAATCGTCGGCGATTTCGGCAACTCCCACCTGCAGCACCCGCAGCAGGGCGCCGATCGCCGCGATCTTCGTGGCCGCCGCCATGAAGGCGGTGATCGGCGTGGGCGCGCCCTGGTAGACATCGGGCACCCAGGCCTGGAACGGGACCGCACCGATCTTGAACAGCAGACCCACCGCCAGCATGGCGATACCGAGCAGCGCGAGCGTGGGCGAACCGGTTTCGGCCGCGAGTGCCTGGGCGATACCGGGCAGCCGTACCGTGCCGGCTTGGCCGTAGAGCAGCGCCACCCCGTACAGGAAGAACGCCGACGAGAATGCGCCGAGCAGGAAGTATTTCAGCGCTGCCTCCTGCGAAAGCAACCGGCGCCGGCGCGCCAGCCCGCACAACAGGTACAGCGGCAGTGAGAGCACTTCGAGCGCAACGAACATTGTGAGCAGATCGTTCGCAGCCGGGAACAGCAGCAACCCGCCCAGGGCCAGGAGCAGGAGCGGAAACACCTCGGTAGGTGTGACACCGGCGGTCGCCGCGGACCGTTCGGCGCCGCTGCCGGGTACCGCGGACGCCTGCGGGGTGAACGCGTCCATCCCGTAATCGGGGACCGCGGCGGCGCGGCTCCAGGTGCCGGGCCCGGACCGGGGGCGGGGCAGCGGTCCACGTTCGGCGACGAAGAGTACGGCCAGGATCCCGACCACCAGCAGCGTGCCCTGGAGGAACAGGGTCACTCCGTCGATGGCGACCGCATCGGCGACGGCGGTCATCCTGGTTCCGGACAGGAGGACCACGGCGATCAATGCGGCGACCAGAGCGGTGAGGGTGAGCGCCAACTGGGTGGGGTACCGGCGCGAGCGTGGCAGGAAGGCGTCCACGAGAACACCCAGCACCGCTGCCCCGAAGACGATCAGAATCGGTGCCAGTGCGTGGTATTCGATACTCGGCGCGGGTATCGAGGCAGCCAGGATGTCACGGCCGTGTGGATCAGCGCTCATGGGGCACACCTCCGCTGTTCGCCGCCTCCGGTTGTACCGGGACCGGCGGTGGTGGATCGACACTGCCGATGGTGGTGAGGGTCTGATGTACCGCGGGATCGATGAAATCGAGAACCGGCTTCGGATACACCCCGAGGAAAATCAGGGCGCCGACCAGCGGCACCACCACGACCAGTTCCCGGGGCACCAGATCGCGGATCCCCTCGTTGCCCTTGGCCACCGGCCCGGTCATCATCCGCTGGTAGAGCCACAGCACATAGATCGCGGCCAGCACCAGTGCCCCGGTGGCAAGGATCGCGGCCACCTGGTAGCGGCTGAATGTGCCGATGAGCACCAGGAACTCACTGACGAACGGTGCGAGACCGGGGAGCGACAGGGTGGCCAGGCCGGCGATGAAGAACGTTCCGGCCAGTACCGGCGCCACCTTCTGCACCCCGCCGTAGTCGGCGATGAGCCGGCTGCCCCGGCGCGACACCAGGAATCCGGCCACCAGGAACAACGCCGCCGTGGAAATACCGTGATTCACCATGTACAGCGTCGCGCCGGTCTGGCTTTGACTGGTCATCGCGAAGATACCGAGCACGATGAAACCGAAATGGGAGATCGACGTGTAGGCGATCAGCCGCATCACATCGGTCTGCCCGATGGCCAGGAGCGCACCGTAGAGGATGCCGATCACGGCGAGGGCGATCACCAAGGGGGCGTAGGTATCCGAGGCGGCCGGGAACAACAGCAGGCAGTAGCGCAGCATGCCGAAGGTGCCGACCTTGTCCACCACCGCCATCATCAGCACAGCGCTGGCCGGTGTCGCGGAGACCGCGGCATCCGGTAGCCAGGTGTGCAGCGGCCACAGCGGCGCCTTCACCGCGAACGCGAACATGAACCCCAGGAACAGGGCATTGAGCACTGCCGGCCCGGCGCCGAGTTCGCCGGCATTCGCGGCCGCCACCACCGTGCGCAGATCGAACGTGCCCGCCCCGTCGGCGCCGAGGCCCTGCTGGACGGTGAGAACGTAGAGACCGATCACCGCCGCCAGCATGATCAACCCGCCGAGCAGGTTGTACAGCAGGAATTTCACCGCGGCCCGCGAACGCTGCTGCCGCGCCGGCGCGCTGTCGGTGCGGGGCCCGAATCCGCCGATGAGAAAATACATCGGAATGAGCATGGCCTCGAAGAACACATAGAACAGCAGGATGTCGAGGGCGAGGAAGGACATCAGCACCATGCCCTCGACCAGCAGGGTGAGGGCGATATAGATATGCGCGGCGCGTTTCCCGGACCCCACCTCGCGGTCGTCGTGCCAGCCCGCGACGATCAACAGCGGCACCAGTCCGGCGGTGAGCAGCGTGAGCACCAGCGCGATTCCGTCGACGCCGAGGGTGTAGCCCGCGCCGAACGCCGGTATCCAGGTATGGGATTCGACGAACTGGAACTGTTCCCCGCCCGGCTGGAAGGCCATGGCGACGCCGAGCGCCACGGCCAGCGTCGCCACAGCGAACACCAGTCCGGTCCAGCGGGCCGGGGTCGACCGGCCGGCGGGCAGCAGGAGCACAACTGCCGCGCCCACCACGGGGAGCAGCCAGAGCACGGTCAACCAGGGCACGGCGCTCACCAGATCCTTACGGCCAGCAGGGCGGCGGCCACCAGGGCCGCGCCGGTGAACATGGACAGGGCATAGGAACGGACGAATCCGGTCTGTACTCGCCGGGCGCGCGCAGATAGACCGCCGATGAGGGCGGCACAACCGTTGACGAGTCCGTCGATACCGCGGTTGTCGAGGTAGACCAGTGCCCGGGTGAGGTGTTGGCCGGGTCGCATGAACGCCGCCTCGTTGACCGCATCTCCGTAGAGGTCACGGCGGGCGGCCACGGTCACAGCGGAGACCGCGGCCGGTGCGGCGGCGGGGACCTTCGCGCGACCGTACTGCCGGTAGGCGAGCCCGATACCGACAGCGACCACCCCGAGCGCGAGCGCGGTGATCACGGGCACCGGCAGCGCAGGTTCACCGTGATGTTCGCCGACGACCGGGGCCAGCCAGTTCTGCAGCGATGATCCCCAGACCAACACCGCACCGGCGCCGACGGAACCGAGCGCCAGCAGGATCATCGGTCCGGTCATCACACCGGGGGATTCGTGCGGGTGGGTATCGGGTTTCCAGCGGCGCTCCCCGAAGAAGGTGAGCAGCATGACCCGGGTCATGTAGAAAGCGGTGAGTCCGGCGCCGATCAAGGTGACGGTGCCCAGAATCGGTCCCGCGACACCCTCGGCGGCGAACGCGGCCTCGATGATCCGGTCCTTGGAGAAGAACCCGGCGAACGGTGGTACGCCGATGATCGCGAGATACCCGAGGCCGAAGGTGATGTAGGTGATCGGCAGCAGCGTGCGCAAACCGCCGTAGCGGCGCATATCGGTCTCGTCGTCCATGGCGTGCATCACCGACCCGGCGCCCAGGAACAGCCCGGCCTTGAAGAAGCCGTGGGTCAGCAGATGCATGATGGCCACCGCGTAGCCCGCGGGCCCGAGGCCGACGGCCAGCACCATATAGCCGATCTGGCTCATGGTCGACGCGGCGAGCGCCTTCTTGATGTCGTCCTTGGCGCAGCCGATGATCGCGCCGAAGAGCAGGGTCACCGCACCGACCAGCACCACCGCGACCTGTGCGGTGGGTGCGAGGTTGTAGACCGGATTGGAGCGAGCGATCAGGTACACCCCGGCGGTGACCATGGTGGCGGCGTGGATGAGCGCCGACACCGGTGTGGGGCCTTCCATCGCGTCCCCGAGCCAGGACTGCAGGGGTACCTGGGCGGATTTACCGCAGGCCGCCAGCAGCAGGAGCAGCCCGATTGCGGTGAGGGTGGCGTCGCTCGCGGCGGACGCGGACCCGAAGACCGCGTCGAAATCGACCGAGCCGAAGGTGGCGAACATGACCATCATGGCCAGCGCCAGCCCCATATCGCCGACCCTGTTCACCACGAACGCCTTTTTGGCCGCCGTCGCCGCGGTCGGCTTGTGGTACCAGAACCCGATCAGCAGGTACGAGGCGAGACCGACACCTTCCCACCCCAGGTACAGCACGAGGTAGTTGTTCGCCAGTACTAGCAGCAGCATGGCCGCGAGGAACAGGTTGAGATAGGCGAAGAAGCGCCGGCGGCCGGGGTCGTCGTTCATATAGCCGACCGAATAGATATGGATCAGCGAGCCGACGCCGGTGATGAGCAGGGCGAAACACATCGACAACTGGTCCAGTGCCAGCCCGAAGTCGACCTGTAGCCCGGCCACCGGAACCCAGCTGAACAGATCCGCCGACACCGCACGGTCCGGATCGGCGCGGCCCAGCATTCCCACGAAGGCCACGATCGCGACGGCGAAAGACGCCAGCGCGGCGAAAGTCGCGAGCAGATGACCCCAACTATCGGCGCGACGGCCTGTGAGCAGAAGTACGGCGGCACCGGCGAGGGGCAGCGCGGGCAGCAGCCACAGCGTTGCGGTATCCATATCAGCGTCCTTTCGACATGCTCGGGAGCGCTACGTGGTTACACTGCGCTGGCGCCTCCGCGCTTGACCCGAACATGTCAGAACTTCAGCAGGTTGGCGTCGTCGACCGAGGTCGAGCGGCGGGCGCGGAAAATGGTGATGATGATGGCCAGTCCCACCACGACCTCGGCCGCGGCGACCACCATCGTGAAGAAGGCGAACACCTGACCGTCGAGGTTCGCGTGCATCCGGGCGAAGGTCACGAACGCGAGATTGACCGCGTTGAGCATCAGCTCGATGCACATGAACACGATGATGGCGTTGCTGCGCAACAACACTCCCGCGGCGCCGATGGTGAACAACAGCGCGGACAGGAACAGATAGTTCTCGGGATTCACCGGGTACCTTCCTCGTCGGCCGGGCGAGCGGTGGGATGCCCGGCGCCGGGCGCCGGGGTTTCTCCGGTGCCGGGCGGCGCGGTATCGCCGGCGGGACGTTCCGCGGGGGGGGGAGCGCCCCCGAGGATAGCGGGGAGGGGGGGGGGCCCGGGGGGGCGCGGGCGCCGGGGGGTGGTGGGCCCGCGTTTCAGGGAGGGACCGGCCGGGAGCAGGCCGTGGCATTGGTCACCGGGGCGGCGCGCGGGCTGGGGGCGGCGATTGCGCGGGAGCTGGCGCCCGACCACGAGCTGCTGCTCGGGGCACGGACCGCCG
>NZ_JARWNW010000271.1 GCF_029868325.1 Nocardia carnea | reverse complement strand
CAGGTGCAGCACGGGCGACGGTAGCTGCGGTGACGAAGCGGACGGCCTGCAGACCTTGCTTCCACTGCGGCGCACCGGTTCCCGGCCACCGCTGTTCTGTTTCCATTCCGCGGTGCCGCTGGCGTGGTGTTATGCGGTGGTGGTTTGTTTTTATCACCTGGGTTAATTCGGGCCCGGGCCCCGCGACGCCGGAGGCGTCGCCATAAATATTGCGCTATGAGCGAAGTGGGTGGGGATCGGGAGTTCGGTCACGCCCCGTTTCGTTAATGTTTGTGACAGCAACGAGCCGGCGAGAGAAGGCAGGTATCCGTGACAATCAACCAAGCCGAGGTCATGACAGCTCCGACCGCTGGGCTCAATCTCAGCGATTCCGTGTACGAGCGCCTGCTGCGTGAGCGCATCATCTTCCTCGGCACCCAGGTCGACGACGACATCGCGAACAAGATCTGCGCGCAGATCCTGCTGTTGTCGGCGGAGGATCCCACCAAGGATATTTCGCTCTACATCAACTCGCCGGGTGGTTCGGTGAACGCCGGGATGGCCATCTACGACACCATGCAGTTCGCGGAATGCGATATCGCGACCTTCGGTATGGGCCTGGCCGCCTCCATGGGGCAGTTCCTGCTCACCGCGGGCGCGAAGGGTAAGCGTTTCGCGCTGCCGCACACCCGGATCATGATGCATCAGCCGTCGGCCGGTATCGGTGGTTCGGCCGCGGATATCGCGATCATGGCCGAGCAGTTCGCCTACACCAAGCGTGAGCTGAACGAGTTGCAGGCGATGCACACCGGGAACCCGGTCGAGCAGATCAACGCCGACGCCGACCGCGACCGCTGGTTCACCCCCCAGCAGGCGCTGGAGTACGGCTTCATCGACCAGGTGATCACCAGTGCGCGCCAGGCGGGCGGCACGGGCAACTAGGACGTCGTTCGCGGAGCCGCCTGCGCGGCGGTGGCCGTGATCGGTGTTCAGCGGACAGCTCACTCATAGACTTGGAGACGAATATGGCCAATCCGAACGTTGCACGCGCCGGTCTGGGCGGCCTCGCCCCGGCGGGCCCGCAGTCGCGCTACATTCTGCCGTCGTTCATCGAGCATTCGAGCTTCGGTGTCAAGGAATCCAACCCGTACAACAAGCTGTTCGAGGAGCGCATCATCTTCCTCGGCGTGCAGGTCGACGATGCTTCGGCGAACGACATCATGGCGCAGCTGCTGGTGCTGGAATCACTGGATCCCGATCGCGATATCACGATGTACATCAACTCCCCGGGTGGTTCGTTCACCTCGTTGATGGCGATCTACGACACCATGCAGTACGTGCGTGCCGATGTCGCGACCGTCTGCCTCGGGCAGGCGGCGTCGGCGGCCGCGGTGCTGCTGGCCGCGGGTACCCCGGGTAAGCGGGCCTGCCTGCCGAACGCGCGGGTGCTGATCCACCAGCCGTCGGTCGAGGGCGGGATCCAGGGTCAGGTGTCGGATCTGGAGATCCAGGCCGCCGAGATCGAGCGGATGCGCCGGCTGATGGAGACCACGCTGGCCCGCCACACCGGCAAGGACGCGGACACCATTCGCAAGGACACCGATCGTGACAAGATCCTGACGGCCGAGGAGGCCAAGGAGTACGGGATCATCGATACGGTGTTCGACTACCGGAAGCTCAGCGCTCAGAAGTAAGCGCGGCCGGAGTCCGGCGCACCGCGATCGACAGCGGTACGCCGGGCCGGCCGGGCTGCGGGACCCGGCCGCGCCGCTGCGGCGGCGAACGTGCGACACGCCCCGTACGGCCCGCGCGGTGGAAATCGCGCGACAACGCCGTATCCACGTGAAACCCCGCACAACCGCGATGAGAAACCTGCCCGAGTTGTCGACCCCGATCGCACACACCGGGTACGGTCAAACCCAGGGACCTTTGTTCCCGGTTGACAGCACCGCCCCTCGATCCGGGTGACAGCGCCGGATTTCGCTCCATTGCGGGCGCGGCCGGCTGACAGCTGGACGGATGGTTGCACGCGAACAAGGAAGTAGGGACCCACACGATGGCGCGCATCGGCGACGGCGGCGATCTGCTCAAATGCTCGTTCTGCGGGAAGAGCCAGAAGCAGGTCAAGAAGCTCATTGCGGGACCAGGGGTGTACATCTGCGACGAGTGCATCGATCTGTGCAACGAGATCATCGAGGAAGAGCTGGCCGAATCGAGCGAGGTCAAGCTCGACGAGCTGCCGAAACCGGCGGAGATCCGGGATTTCCTGGAGAACTACGTGATCGGCCAGGACACGGCCAAACGGACGCTCGCGGTCGCGGTGTACAACCATTACAAACGTATTCAGGCCGGGGACAAGGGCCGGGACGCGCGCGGGGAAAGCGTGGAGCTGGCGAAGTCCAATATTCTGATGCTCGGTCCTACCGGCTGCGGTAAGACCTATCTGGCGCAGACGCTGGCGAAAATGCTCAATGTGCCGTTCGCGATCGCCGATGCCACCGCGCTCACCGAGGCCGGCTATGTCGGCGAGGATGTCGAGAATATTCTTCTCAAACTCATCCAGGCCGCCGATTACGACGTCAAACGCGCGGAGACCGGCATCATCTACATCGACGAGGTCGACAAGATCGCGCGTAAGAGCGAGAACCCGTCGATCACCCGGGATGTTTCCGGTGAAGGCGTGCAGCAGGCGCTGCTGAAGATTCTGGAGGGTACGCAGGCGAGCGTGCCGCCGCAGGGTGGCCGTAAGCATCCGCATCAGGAATTCATCCAGATCGATACGACCAATGTGCTGTTCATCGTGGCGGGCGCATTCGCCGGTCTGGAGAAGATCATCTCCGATCGCACGGGCCATCGCGGGATCGGTTTCGGTGCCGAGGTGCGGTCGAAGGCCGAGATCGATACCACCGATCATTTCTCCGAGGTGATGCCGGAGGATCTGATCAAATTCGGTTTGATTCCCGAGTTCATCGGCCGGTTGCCGGTGGTCGCCTCGGTGACGAACCTGGACAAGGATTCACTGGTGAAGATCCTGTCCGAACCGAAGAACGCGCTGGTGAAGCAATACATCCGGTTGTTCGAGATGGACGGCGTGGATCTCGAGTTCACCCGTGACGCGCTCGAGGCCGTGGCGGATCAGGCCATTCTGCGGGGCACCGGGGCGCGCGGCCTGCGCGCCATCATGGAAGAGGTGCTGCAGCAGGTGATGTTCGATATCCCGAGCCGCGACGATGTGGCGAAGGTCGTCGTGGACGCGGATACCGTCAACGACAATGTGCTGCCCACGATCGTTCCGCGTAAGCGCGAGCGCGCGGAGCGTCGCGACAAGTCGGCCTGACGCCCGACCGCAACCGTTCCGAGGCCGGTTCCGGCCTTATCGGCGGCGTATGCGCTGTATGGTCGTCACCACTCGACATTCGTGCGATGTAGGAGCGGTTATGGCGACACAGCTGCTTGCCGGGGGTTTACGGCGCGAGCGATGTGCAGACATCCCGGCGCCCGCACGGTTCGGCCGGGCGGGCGCCGTTTTCTGTGTACTGGCGGCGGCCCTGACGGCCGCCGTACTCGGTGCTCCGTCGGCCGCCGCCACCGTGACCCAGGTCAGTGTCACCCCGGATATGAATGCCGGGATCCGCACGAACTACGGCACCGGTTGCAGTTACACCCTGCGGGCCCGGCTCAGCGAGGCGGTGACCCCGGTGACCTTCTACGACAACGGCATTCCGATCGCCACGGTGCCGCCCGCGGGCGGCGGACTGGCACTGATCACCTGGGTTCCCGCCTACGAGGGTGATCACACCCTGCAGGCGGCCCAGCCGGGCGGCGGCCCCGCTCCGTCGGTGCAGGTGTTCGTCGGCCGCGGCGCACATATCGGTTACGCGTGCTGGGTGATCTGACCGGCGGTCAAGGCACTGTGTGGTGACGCTTCGCTACCGCCTCCGGGCCTGACCGCTCATGCTGTGTCCATGGGGCATGAGCGGGGCCCTGCGTGGTGACGCTTCGCTACCGCCTCCGGGCCTGACCGCTCATGCCCACGGCACCCGGCACGAATCGGTGCTGAATCCCTGCGAGGTGATGCCGAGCGCGTGGTTGTTGCGCGCCCGGGAGTTCTCCAGGCCGATCTGGTAGGTCAATTCGATCACGCCCGCTTTGCCGAACCTGCGTTCCAGGTCGGCCACCTGCTCGTCGGTGACCGTCATCGGGGTCGCGGTCATCGCGTCGGCGTAGGCGATGGCCGCCCGCTCGTCGTCGGTGTAATGCGAAGAGGTCTCGTATTCGTCGATGTGCTGGAGCCGGTCGATATCCAGGCCGTCCAGGCGTTGCAGCATGGTGCCGAAATCGACGCACCAGGAGCAGCCGACGGTCCAGGCCGTGCGGTAGACGGCGATTTCGCGGATATTGGCGGGCAGTTTGGTGGAGGCCCGCTCCGCCACGAGTTCGTGAATGCCGCCGGCGAGCAGGATTCCGGTGTGGTGGCCGCTGACCGCGAACGGTTCCGGTACTTCGCCGATCTTGCGCCGCGCGAACCAGTACATGGCCTTGGTCAGCAGCCCGGCGTCCTTCGGGGCGAGCGGGGGGATACGGGTAGTGCTCATCGGGTGTCTCCTCGGTCCGGGTGGATGCTTCTACTACCTGGACGAGATACGGTCCCGCGGCGTGACGCCCGGGGTGCCCACGGTGCCGGCCCGGCGCGCGGGATCTCGGAGAGTTCGCGCGCATGATGGGGGCCGGGGCCGGCCGTGGGCAGCCCCGAGGTCGGCGATACGACGGCTCAGCGCAGTAGAGCCGCCGGATCGCGGCTCATTCGGGCTCGACGGCCATATCGCCGGCGCTCCAGTACGCGCGCATGCGGGTGATCCGGCCCTCGGTGTCGAATTCCATGACATCGATCGGGCTCAGGGTCATCCGCTGACCGTCGAACTTGGTGACCAGTGTGAAGACGAAGGCGGCGTGGTTACCGGCGATCCGCACGGTTTCCGGCGCGAGCGAGGCCTCGCGTTCGAGGCTCGTGATGACGTTGTAGAACTCCCGGATGGCGTCGTGGCCCTGTTTCGGCTCGGTGCCGATGGGGTCTTCGATCACGGCATCCGGGGCGTAGAGCGCGACGATATCTTCGGTGGTTCCCGAGCCGACTCGTTTCACGTACTGCTCGACTACGTCGCGGATCTCCCGTGCCATCACCACTCCTACGAATTGGAACGTGTTCTAGGTTCGCGAGCGTAGCAGCCGGGTGCCGATCCGGCACCGGGAACGGGGTGGCAGGCCGGGAGCCCATTTTCGGGCCCCGTTGGCGTGGAAAGGAGAAAGACCTGATCAGAGCGCATACCTTGCGCGCCGGACGGGCGTCTTCGCTGACCCCTCGGTTCGCCGTTGAATCGCCGCCGCGCAAGTAATGCGTCTGCCCGGAATTTCGCTGCGGAACCGGCGGATGTTACGTGTTTCAGTCAGTATTGCGACCAGTTCCGGAGCGTGCGGAGGGGCAGATCCGGGCCCGCCGCGGTAACTCACTCAGAAATCATTGCTATGACTGCTGGTCTGGCCGGTGTGTCGGCGGTTCGGTGTCGGTATTGTGATGTTGAATCGACCCCGATCAACCAGATGTTCGAGCGACGAGTGAAAGCGGAGGAGATATGGCACTGCCAACGATGACCGCGGAACAACGCACGGAGGCTCTGGCCAAAGCGGCGGCGGTGCGCAAGGCGCGCTCCGAACTGATCGGTCAGGTGAAAGACGGCAAAGTTTCGGTCGCCGACCTGCTGCGCAAGGCCGATAGCGATGAACTGGTCAAGAAGACCAAGGTGGTCGCTGTGATCAAGGCGCTGCCGGGGGTCGGGCCGGTGAAGGCCGCCAAGCTGATGGACCAGGCGGAGATCCCGGAGGATCGCCGGATCGGCGGTCTGGGTGCCCGCCAGCGGGCGGCGCTGCTGGAGGCGCTGGCCAACTGAGGAGGGGAGCGTCCGATCGTGGGCGCTCCGAACTCCGGCCGCGGCCGAGCCGGTCGTCAGGCGAAACGACCGGCATGGCCCGGCGGGCCAGGTGCTGCTATGTCCACACGTGATGCCATCGAAGCATTCCTCGATGAATATCAATCCACGCTGAGCGCCTTCGACGCCGAGCGTACGGCCGCACTGTGGGGCGTCCCGGGCACGATCGTCGGCGATGAATTCGTCGGGGCGCTGCATTCCCGGGAAGAGATGGCGCGCGGCCTGGCGCAGGCGCATCCCATGTACCAGATGCTGGGCCTGTCCCGGGTCGATCACACCCTGCTGGAATTCGCCGAGCTGACCTCCGCGCTGGTGCGGGTCCGGGTGCGCTGGCATTTCTACGACGGTGACGATGCGCTGCTCACCGACAGCGATTACGAATATCTGCTGCGCCGTGACGACGAGGGCTGGCGCACATATGTCGCCGTGGCCATCGACGAGGCGGAGAAATTGGCCCGTGTAGCGGCGGACCGGGGGATTCGGCTACCGGGAATGTAACCGGTGGCCATGTGATACGGGAAGTGTTCACGGAATGGCGCGATCTGCCAGTAGGGCTGCCACACCGTCGAGTATGCGCTCGATTCCGAATTCGAGGGCGGCATCGCGGTGGTGCGTCCGGTCGCCCGGACTCGGTGTTCCGGAGGGCTCCGATACGGCCTCGATCAGCCGTGGGAAACGGCCGCCTGCCAATTCCAGCGCCGCGGCCATTGTCGAAGTGAATTCCTTCTCACCGGCTGTGGGGCCCATCAATTGCTGGGCCAGGCTGCGTACGTGCCCGTTGAGTACGACAAGCGTGTCCAGCCGCTCCGGGCCGGACAGCTCGATATCCGCCATCGTCTCGAGGGCTGCTTCGGTCCAGCCGAGCTCGTTGGGGCCCATCGGCCGGGTGCCGGTCAGCAGTTCCATCACCCACGGATGCCGTCGGTAGCGTTCGAAACTCAGCAGTGCCCAGGACCGCAGCCCGGACCGCCACGGTGGCGCGCCGGTGGTGTCCAGTTCCGGTAGGCCGGCCAGGGCCGCTTCTGTCATCAGCGCGGTGAGCTCGGCTTTGCCCGGCACATGGCGGTACAGCGACATCTTGGTGTATCCGAGCCGGTCGGCGAGCTTCTGCATGGATACCGCGGCCAGTCCTTCGGCATCGGCCAGTTCGGTCGCGGCGGACACGATCGCGGCGCGGGACAGGGTGGGTTTGGGTCCCCGGGTCGACGGCCGATCGATACCCCAGAGCATTTCCAGCACGGTCGGGGTCGCCATCGGGTACCTCTCGAAATTCGGTTGACGTGGAATTGTGTCTACCATACGCTGCACTGCGTCCGGTGGAAACAGTATCCGTTGGACGCTTATTCTGGATGGAGCTCACCATGAAGAACCGCAGCGTTCTCGTCTCCGGTGCGAGTATCGCCGGTCCCGCGCTCGCCTATTGGCTGGCTCGCTACGGATTCGATGTCACAGTGGTCGAGCGGGCCCCATCGCTGCGACCAGGCGGCCAGGCTGTCGACTTCAAAGGGATCGTGCATCGCACGGTGCTGGAGCGGATGGGCGTCTACGACGAGATATGCCGCCGTAGTACCGGCGCCACCGATATGGTCCTCGTCGATGCCCGCGGGCGCGAGCGAGCGCGGATATCCGGCGATTTCACCGGCGGTGACGTCGAAATACTGCGTGGCGACCTGGCCGCGATCCTGTACGAGGCCGGTGCGCGGCACTGCACCTACCGGTTCGGTGATTCGATCAGTGCGCTTCGCGATACCGAGGGCGGTGTCGAGGTCGAGTTCGAGAACGGTCCGGCCGCTCGCTTCGATCTGGTTTTCGGTGCGGACGGTATCCACTCGCGGGTGCGCCGGCTGACCTTCGGACCGGAAGAGCAGTTCGTCCGGCACCGCGGTTACTACTACGCCATAGCCGGCGAACCACCCCGGCGTGCGCAGTCGGATGGGCCGCGTAGGCGCGAATCGTATGCCCATAACGACGCGGGCCGGCTTGCGGTAGGCGGCGGTCCGAAGGCGCAGCAGATGTATCTGTTCGCGGCACCCGAGATTCAGTTCGCGGACGAAGCCGACAAGCGTCGTGTGCTGACCGAGAAGTTCGCCGGGATGGGCTGGCGGGTACCGGAAATGCTCGCCGAACTCCCCGAACTCGGCGATTTCTACCTCGATGCCCTGGCCCGGGTCCGGATGCCGAGCTATGTGTCGGGACGGGTGGCGCTGGTCGGAGACAGTGCCTATGGGAACACCCTCGCCGGGTTCGGTACCGGTCTGGCGGTAGTGGGGGCCTATGTGCTCGCCGGGGAACTGGCCGCCGCAGCAGGCGACCATACGGTGGCTTTCGCCCGATACGACCGGATCATGCGCAGGTATGCGAAGGTCGGTCTCGGGAGCAGTCCCGGCCCGTTCCTGGCACCGAAAACCGCATATGGCCTGCGGCTGCGTGATTGGTTTCTCGGATCGCGCTGGTTCGGTCTCATGGATGAGTTCGCAGTGGAAGCGAAGGACGATCTGGATCTCACCGGCTACCCGGCGTGGGAACCGCGCTGACCGGTCGTGGGCACCGGTTGCTGCGGACCGCAACAGCCGGAGAATGCGCCGATACACGGCGGAATCCGCCACGGCGAGCTACCGGACTGCGGCCGAAGCGTTGTCCACGTCAGATGCCGGGGATCGACCCCGCGACTCGTTCCGCGCCGGTGTAGAGGTTCATCGTGTCGCCGCGGACGAAACCTGCCAGGGTGAGCCCGGATTCGGCGGCGAGATCCACGGCCAGCGAGCTCGGGGCCGAGACCGCCGCGAGGATCGGGATACCGGCGAGGACCGCTTTCTGCGCGAGCTCGAACGAGGCGCGACCACTGACGACCAGCACGAGATCCGATGCCGGAATCCTGTTCTCCCGCAGCGCCCAGCCGATGACCTTGTCGACCGCGTTGTGCCGGCCGATATCCTCCCGTACGGCCACGGCTTCACCGTCGGTGGTGAACAGGCCCGCGGCGTGCAGGCCGCCGGTGGCGTCGAAAACCGTCTGGCGCCGGCGTAGGGCGTCCGGCAGGCGGGCGAGGACTTCGGCCTCTATCAATGGTTGCGGAGGTGGGAGTGGGTGGCGGCTGCGCTGCCGGATCTCGTCGAGGGCGGTTTTCCCGCACACACCGCAGGCGCCGGTGGTCAGGAACGGGCGCTTCGGCAGGGCGAAGGGGGCGGCCGGGTCGATATCGAGAACGTTGTAGGTGTTGCGGCCTTCGTCGTCTGTCCCCGCGCAGTAGCGGGCGGTGCGGATATCGGCGGCCTCGGTGATCAGCGATTCGGCGAAGAGGAAACCGTGCACCAGGTCGATATCGTTGCCCGGGGTGCGCATGGTGACGGTGAGCGATTCCCCGCGGACCCGGATTTCCAGGGGTTCTTCGACGGCCAGGGTATCGGGACGGGTGATCTCGCCGGCCGGGGTGATCCGTCGCATCCGGCGTCGCGCGGTAACTCTGCTCATTCGGCGCTGCGCTGGTGGATATGGGGTTCGAGCCGGATGACGACCGCCTTCGATACGGGGGTATTCGACCGCTCCGCCACATGGTCGAGTGGTACCAGGGGATTGGTTTCGGGGTAGTAGGCGGCGGCGTTCCCGCGGGGCGTGGAGTATTCGACCAGCCGGAAGCCGGCTACCCGGCGTTCGATACCGTCGGTCCATTCCGCGACCAGATCGACGAGATCGCCGTCACGCAAACCCATCTCGGCGATATCGCCGGCGTTCACCAGCACCACCCGTCGGCCGTGGTGGACGCCGCGGTAACGGTCGTCGAGGCCGTAGATCGTGGTGTTGTACTGGTCATGGCTGCGCAGCGTCTGCAGGACCAGCCGGCCGGGCGGTACCGGCACCCAGCTCAGGTCGTTCACCGCGAAATTGGCTTTCCCCGTGGCGGTGCGGAATTCGCGGGTATCGCGCGGCGGATGGGGCAGGACGAAACCGTTGCGTTGCCGGACCCGGCTGTTGTAATCGGCGCAGCCCGGTACCACCCGGGCGATGGCATCGCGGATCCGGTCGTAGTCGTCGCGGAAACCTTCCCAGGGCACGGGATGTCCGGGACCCAGCAGCTCCCGGGCGAGTTCGCAGACGATCGCGACCTCGCTGCGTAGTTCGTCGCTCACCGGATCCAGCCGGCCGGTGGACAGATGCACCATCGACATCGAATCCTCCACCGACACCTGCTGGCGCCGGCCGTTCTGGATATCCAGATCGGTACGGCCCAGGGTCGGCAGGATCAGCGCGGTGGCGCCGTGGACGATATGGCTGCGGTTGAGTTTGGTCGATACCTGCACCGTGAGTGCGCAGTTGCGCAGGGCGGCCTCGGTGACGGTGGTGTCCGGGGTGGCGGCGACGAAATTGCCGCCCATACCGAAGAACACGCGGGCCTGCCCGTCGCGCAGTGCGCGGATGGCGGCGACGGTGTCGTAGCCGTGGGTGCGAGGACTGGTGATCTCGAACTCGCGATCCAGGGCGGCGAGGAACGGTTCGGGCATCTTCTCCCAGATGCCCATGGTGCGGTCGCCTTGCACATTGGAATGACCGCGCACCGGGCAGACCCCCGCGCCCGGTTTGCCGATCATGCCGCGCGCAAGCAGCAGATTGGTCGCTTCCTCGATGGTGGCGACCGCGTTCTTGTGCTGGGTGAGCCCCATCGCCCAGCAGACGATGGTGCTGCGGGAGCGGGCCAGCCGGTCGGCGGTGCGGGCGAGTTCATCGGGGGTGAGACCGCTGGCCTCGTACACGGTATCCAGGTCGACCGCGCGGATATGGCGCTCGTAGCCGGCGAAACCGGCCGTATGCGATTCGATGAAGGCGCGGTCCAGGACGGTGCCCGGGGCGCGGTCCTCGGCCTCGAACAGCAGTTTCGCCAGGCCCTGGAACAGGGCCATATCGCCGCCGAGGCGGATCTGCAGGAAATCGTCGGCGATATCGACGCCGGTGGTGAGCCCGCGCACGGTCTGCGGATCGCGGAAACCGATCAGGCCGGTTTCGGGCAGCGGGTTGATCGCGACGATTTCGGCGCCGGATTTCTTCGCGTCGGCGAGCGCGCTGAGCATGCGCGGATGATTGGTGCCCGGGTTCTGGCCGGCGATCAGGATGAGATCGGCGGCGGCGAAATCGTCGACGGTCACCGAACCCTTGCCGATCCCGATGGAGCCGGTGAGTGCGGTTCCCGACGATTCGTGGCACATATTGCTGCAGTCGGGCAGGTTGTTGGTGCCGAAGCTGCGGACCATCAGCTGGTAGAGGAACGCGGTTTCGTTCGCGGTGCGGCCGGAGGTGTAGAAGACGGCCTCGTCCGGGGAGTCCAGTGCGCGCAACTGCTCGGCGATCAGCCGGTAGGCGTCGTCCCACGCGATCGGGCGGTAGTGGGTATCGCCCGGCCGCAGCACCATGGGATGGGTCAGGCGGCCCTGGCGGCCCAGCCAGTACCCGGACTTCCCGGCGAGGTCGGCGATCGAATGTCCGGCGAAGAACTCCGGGCCGACGGTGTTCAGTGTCGCCTCCTCGGCGACGGCTTTCGCCCCGTTCTCGCAGAACTCGGCGGGGCGCCGGGGCCCGCTGGGTTCCGGCCAGGCGCACCCCGGACAGTCGAACCCGTTCACCTGGTTCACCCGCGCCAGCGTGCGCGCGGTGCGGACCACCCCCATATCGGCGACCGCCCGCCCCAGCGCGACACCGACCGCCCGCACCCCGGCTGCCTGCGTCTTCGGCGGTGTGACGGTGAGCGCGGATTCGTCGATGTCCTCGGTAGGGCCGTTGCGGTGCATACCGCCATTGTGCGCTGTGCGGCGCGGACGTGTGGTCCGGGCACACCGCTCAACCGGCGTGCGCGGTCTCCGACGGGTAGGTGAGGACCTGTTCGCTGATGCGGATCCGGCCGCCGGGTGGTAGTTCGGTCGGGGATTGACCGATACGGGTCCAGCGCGGTTCGTCGGGGGTCGAGACGAAGGTCCCGGCCGCGGTGCCGGCGTCGCGCAGATAAACCTTGCCCGCGTCCACCGAGAGGTAGGCGTGGACGCGCGAGATATGGCGGTCGCGCTGCAGCACCAGCGGTGCGGCGGTTTTGCGGCGCACCGATTCGTCGACCGAGGGCCCGCGGCCGATCACGTACGCGCGGTCCAGCGGATAACTCGTACCGTCCTCGGCGAGCAGTACGGCCGGGCCGTTCTCCGGGGCGTCCGTGCCGTTGTGGGCGGCGTGCGCGCGCGATTTCCCCGCGTCCTTACGTAGCCGGATGTGATCCGCGGCCTGCCGCGCCGGTGCCGCGGACCAGGCCCGGGTGCCGGGTAGCGGCTCCGCCGGGTGCGCGCTCGCAAGTCCTGTACGTGGCCCGGAATCCGCCGCCGGTTCCGGATCGGCGGCGACCAGACCGGCCGGTGCCGTGGCGGGCGGCTCCCCGGCGACCCGTTTCGCCGCGGCGGCCGCGGCGGGCCGGCCCGGTTTCTTGCTCCGGCGTACCGCCGCGTGGATCACGAATCCGCCACCGGGCACCACCCCGGCGCGCAGATCGGTCCGGGGATACGGCGTCACCTGGGCGTCCGCGCCCGGACCGACCGACAGGGTGCGTACCGGATCACGGACGATTTCGTCCACCCAGGTGAAAGCACGCGCCCCGACCAGTCGCCGGGACCCCTCCGCACCGGAGATCAATGCCGATACCGGCCCCCGCAACAGCACCAGGGTGCCGTCCGCGGTGGGCGCGACCAGCCCGAACGGGGGCGGTTCCGAACCGGTCCCGAAGACCACCGCCGCGAGCCGCTGCGCGATCGCCGCCCCGGGATGCTCCGCATCCGCCACCGCCTCGACGGCGCCGAGTATCCGCTCGGTGGACGCATTGGCACCCACCAGATAGATAACGACATCACCGAAGCGCGCGACCAGGCCCTCACCCGGCGCGATACCGATGGTGGACGTATCGACGCGCACCCCAGGCTCCTTCCTCAGACCACGGCACCAGCATAGAGGCGAGCTGTATTTTCCTGCGGCGCCTGCGACCCCGCGCAATTGAGCCGTCGAGCTGAGCGTCCTATGGGGTTATCATGAAGGTGATATCAGGCCCTTCGATATTGCCATCATTGATGGCGAATCTGTCGGTATTGTGATCAGTGGTAGTCCGCAGCGAGGAGATGATGGCGCATGAAGAACGTGACGATCCGAAATTTGAGCGATGAAGTCCACCGCGCCATCCGCCAGCGCGCGGCCGGCAACGAACGCAGCATCGAGGCCGAAATGCGCGCAATCCTCACCGAGGCGGTAAAACCCCCCGAACGGATCAAGCTCGGCACGCTGCTCGCCGGCGTCATCAGCGAAGAGAACCGGCTCACCGACGATGAACACGCCGCCTACTTCGGTCGTGACAAGACCCCGCACGAACCGATGGTGTTCGGCCGGTGATCATCCTGGACACCAACGTCATCAGCGAAACCACCAAGAAGGCCCCGGACGAGCGGGTCACGGCATGGCTGGACGCCCAGGCCAGCGAAACCCTGTACCTGTCGGCCGTCACCGTCGGCGAACTCCGGTACGGCATCGCTACGATGCCCGCCGGCCGCCGCCGCGACGAATACACCGACTGGCTGGAGAACTACACCGTATCCGCGTTCACTGGTCGCATCCTGGCCTACGACCTGGCCGCCACCGCGGAATACGCCCGCCTCATGTCGGCCGCCCGCGCTGCCGGGCTCGCAATCGCCGTCGCCGACGGGATGATTGCCGCCACGGCGGCCGCTGCAGGCTTCACCGTTGCCACCCGCGACCGGTCGCCGTTCGAGGCCGCCGGAGTTCCCGCCATCGATCCGTGGCGAGCGGAATGATCGCAGCCATGACTCGACACTCGCAATCTTGCCGCTTTGCCTCGCGGAAGTGCTCATGATTCGCGAGGTCACCGTCGCGGATATACCTCGGCTGCAGGAGATCGAGGTGCGGGCCGGTGAGCCGTTCGCCGCGGTGGGGATGGATGCGGTGGCCGGGGATGAACCGCTGTCCGCAGAGGTCCTCGGTGAATTCGTGCTCGACGGCCGGGCCTGGGTGTGGGAGGCTGCCGGGGCGCCGGTGGGGTATCTGATCGTGAGCGTTGTCGACGGGAACGCGCATATCGACCAGGTGTCGGTGCTGCCCGGATACCGGGGGCAGCGGATCGGGCGGCGGCTCATCGACCGGGCGGTCCATTGGGCCGCGGAACGCGGGCTGCCGGCGATTACGCTGACCACGTTTACCGAGGTCGCCTGGAATGGGCCCTATTACGCGCGGATGGGATTCCGCTATCTCGATACCACCGACGAGACGCCCGGTCTGCGCGCGGTGCGGGCCGAAGAGATCGCGCACGGACTGGATCGCTGGCCGCGCGCCTGTATGACCGCTTCCGTGCCGGAGTGGCAGTACGCCGCGGCTCACTCCGAATAGGCGGCGACCATCGCCTCGGCGGTGGCCCGGGCCGCGGCGCGGTCGTGTGCGACCAGGCCGATCCGGGTGCGGCGGTCCAGCAGATCGCCGGCGTCCAGGGCGCCTTCCTGGGTGAGGGACCAGGCGAATTCCGCCGCCAGCACATCCGCTCCCGGTGCCACGGGGGTAGCCAGTTCGGGGTCGGTGGCGGCCAGGGTGGCGACGGCGGGTGCTTCGGCGCCGTAGCGTTCGATCAGCAGTTGGGGTGCGAGCAGGCGATCGCGTGCCGCGCCGGCGACGGCGCCGGCCAGCGGTAGATCGGTTGTCCGGCACGGTCCGGCGGTCAGGCGGGCATGCGCTGTCGCGGTGTCCAGGGCGTCCTGTGCCATTTTGCGGTAGGTGGTGAGTTTGCCGCCGACCACGGTGATCACACCGGACGGCGAAGTGAGGACCGCATGTTCGCGCGAGATATCGGCGGTGCTGTCACCGCCGGTGCGCAGCAGTGGGCGCAGTCCGGCATAGGAGCCGCGGATATCGCTGTGCGTGAGGGGGATTCGCACCACGGTGTTCACTGTGTCGAGCAGGAAATCGATCTCGGCGGGGGTCGGGCGGGGTTCGTCGGGGACCGGCCCCGGTGCGTCCTCGTCGGTGAGGCCGAGATAGATCCGGCCGTGCGGTGCGGGCAGGGCGAAGACGAAGCGGCCCACGGAACCGGGAACCGGGATGGTGAGTGCGGCGGTGAGGCCGCCGAAGGCCGCGGCGTCGAACACCAGATGGGTGCCCCGGCTGGGGCGCAGTTCGATACTGGGATCGACCTCGTCGGCCCAGACTCCGGTGGCGTTGACCACCGCCCGGGCGCGGACGGTGAGGGTTTCCCCGGTCCGGGTGTCGCGGAGGGTGGCCCCGTCGCCGGTGACGGTTTCGGCCGCGACGCGGGTGAGTACGGTCGCGCCGCGGGCGGCGGCGGTCCGGGCCAGCGCGACCACCAGCCGGGCGTCGTCGACCAGTTGCCCGTCCCAGGCCTGCAGTCCGCCGCGTAGCCCGTCGCGGCGCACGGTCGGGGCCAGACGTAGTGCTTCGGCCCGGGTCACCCGGCGCGAGCGCGGTAGCAGCGAACCGGAGGTGCGCGCGCCGGTGCGTAACAGATCGCCGGCCAGGAAACCGGTGCGGATCAGTGCGCGGGAGGACAGGCCGATATCGGGTAGCAGCGGTACGAGTTGCGGTAACGGCCGCACCAGGTGGGGGGCGTTGCGGCGCAGCAGGATCCCGCGTTCCACCGCGCTCTCGTAGGCGATACCGACCCGTCCGCTCGCCAGGTAGCGCAGGCCGCCGTGGACCAGTTTGGAACTCCAGCGGCTGGTGCCGTGTGCCAGATCGTGTTTCTCCACCAGCAGTGTGCGCAGTCCGCGGGCGGCCGCGTCGAGGGCTACGCCGGCACCCGTTACTCCGCCGCCGATGACCAGTAGGTCGACGGTGGGATCGTCGCCGAGGGCGGTGAGTTCGCGGACGCGCCGGCGGGCGTTGAGCGCGGCGCCGGTGGTGTCGGAAGGGTTGCTGACCATGGTTTCGTGGCACGGCTGCCGCTGAGGGCGGGGCGGTGGTCCGCGGGCCGTGCGCTACTCCTTCCTGGACGAGGAGGTCTCGGGCGCGAGGTACGCGTCGAGGGCGTGCCGGAGTTCGGTATCCATTGCCGGTCCGTCGAGTAGTTCGGCGACCGTGGCCGCCGACTGGACCGCCGACTGCGCGATCAGCAGGACCATCGCGGCCAGCTGTGCCGGGTCGCCGCGGCGTACCGATCCGTCGGCCTGGCCCTCGCGGATACCGGTGCCGAACAGGTCGAGCAGTTCGCGTTGATTGCGGCCCAGGCGGCCGAAGACATAGGTGAGCATGAGATCGGTATCGGTGCGGAAGATCTTGCCGAACAGGGGGTTCGACCGCACCTGCGCCGCGCCGCCGACGATACCCGCGACCAGGCGCGTACGTGCATCGCCCGATTCGGGTACGGCCGCCGTGATGATCGCGCGCAGCTCGCGCACCAGCAGTTCGCCGATGAGCGCGCGGCTGTCGGACCAGCGCCGGTAGACCGTGGGCCGGCTCACCCGTGCGCGCCGGGCGACCTCGGCGAGCGTGGTCCGGCGGACCCCGAATTCCGCGACACAGTCACGTGCGGCGTCCAGGATGAGCCGGTCCACGGAACCGGCGTCTTCGGGGACTGCACCAGGGGGCACGGGGCGGCAACCTCATCTCACTTAGTTACTGCTTGACAGAACATGTCAAACTGTAACGCATGACCACTGGGCAGGGCGACACCCCCGAAGAACCGGCCGCGACCGCCGCACGACCCGATATGGTGTGGGACGCCTGGGGAGTTCCCGCCGGGCACACACCGTTGCCGGAGCAGATCCGCGGTCTGCTCGGCCAGGTGTTCGGCATCTCCGGGGAACCGGCGATACGTCGTGATGAGGGCGATGTGCCGCTGCGGCCGCCGGTCCTGTCTCCGGACCGGCGCGCTGGACTCGCAGGGGTGGTGGGGGAGCAGCAGATAACCACCGAACACGTCGCCAGGCTGCGGCACGCCGGCGGAAAAAGCACTCTCGACCTGCTGCGACGGCGCGCCACCGGCCCACAGGACGCCCCCGACGCCGTGGTCTACCCGGCCGATCACGCACAGGTGGCCGATGTGCTCGCCTACTGCTCCGAAGAGGGCATCGCCGTCGTTCCGTTCGGCGGCGGAACCAGCGTGGTCGGTGGACTGGACCCGGTACGCGATCGTTTCGAGACGGTGATCGCGCTCGACCTGCGCCGCCTCGACGCGCTGCTGGACTGCGACCCGGTCTCCGGTACCGCGACCTTCGGCGCCGGGGTCACCGGGCCGCGCGCCGAAGGGCTGCTCGCCGCGCACGGTCTGTCCCTCGGACATTTCCCGCAGAGTTTCGAATTCGCCAGTATCGGCGGTTTTGCCGCGACCCGTTCGTCGGGGCAGGCCTCGGCGGGATACGGCCGTTTCGACGATATGGTCCAGCGGCTGCGGGTCGCCACACCCACCGGGACAGTGGAACTCGGCCGCGCGCCGGCCTCGGCGGCCGGACCGGATCTGCGTGAATTGTTCGTGGGTTCCGAAGGGGCGCTCGGGGTGATCACCGAGGTGACCGTGCGGGTGCATCCCATCCCCGAGGTCACCGACCATATGGCCTGGTCGTTCCCTGATTTCGCCGCCGGTGCCACCGCATTGCGCGCGGTGGTGCAGGCCGGTGCGCCGCCCACCGTGCTGCGGCTGTCGGACGAGGCGGAAACCGGGTTGAATCTGGCCCGTTCCAAGGATGTCGGCGGTGCCCCGGTTTCCGGGTGCCTGGCGGTGACGACTTTCGAGGGCAGCGCGGCACATGTTGCCGCACGCAGCGCCGAGGCGGCCGACCTGTTGCGTGCGGCCGGTGGTACCGAACTGGGGCCCGATCCGGCCCGGGCCTGGGAGCACGGCCGTTTCGCGGCGCCCTACCTGCGCGATGCCCTCCTCGATGCCGGAGTGCTGTGCGAAACCCTGGAAACCGCCACCACGTGGAATCGTCTCGGCGAACTGAAAACGCAGGTCACCAGCGCGCTAACCGAGTCACTGACCGCCCAGGGCACGCCCGCACTGGTCATGTGCCATATCTCGCATACCTACCCGACCGGTGCCTCGCTGTACTTCACCGTCGTCGCGAAACTCCTCGACGATCCGATCACGCAGTGGCAGGCCGCGAAACAGGCAGCCGGGGACGCCATCGCCGCCGCCGGCGCCACCATCACCCACCATCACGCCGTCGGCGCGGACCATCGCCGCTGGCTACCGGACGAGATCGGGGAGCTCGGGGTGCGGGTACTACGCGCGGTGAAACGCGAAATCGACCCGGCCGGGATCCTCAACCCTGGCACACTGCTGCCATGACCGAGGCCGGCGGCCGCGGAGCCGATCTCCGCGAGGTGCGAGCGGTCGCCGTGGTGACCAACCCGTCCGCCGGTCAGGGCCGGGCCCGCGACGCGGCACGCGCGATCATGGAACAGCTGTCCGGCGACGGGATCGAGATCCTCGAGATCCACGCCCCCACCGCCGCCGAAACACGGGAGCAGTTGCGCGCCACCCTCGCCGCCGGACCACCCGACGCGGTCGTCTGCGTCGGCGGTGACGGACTGGTCTCCACAATTCTCGATCCGCTTGCGCATACAACGGTCCCGCTGGCCCTGCTCCCGGCGGGCACGGGGAACGATCTCGCTCGGGAACTGGGTATCGGCGACGATCCCCGCGCCGCCGCCGACCTGGTCCGCCGAGGGAGGACCCGCACGATAGACCTGGGCCGGCTCGAACCCAGCGGGCACGAACCGATGTGGTTCGCGACGGTGGCCTGCACCGGTTACGACGCCCGGGTCACCCTGCGCGCCAACCGGATGCGCCGGCCGCGTGGGCGGTTGCGCTACACCTTCGCCGCGGTCGCCGAGATCGCCCACGGCACCAGCGTGCCGTATCGCATCGAATTGGGTGGGGACCATCCGGATCCGGTCGTCGAGACCGAGGCGCTGCTGGTCGCGGTGGGTAACACCACCACCTACGGCGGCGGGATGCGGATCTGCCCTGATGCCGTCTGCGATGACGGGATGCTCGATGTGACGGTCGTGGGCAAGGTGTCGCATCTGGAGATGCTGCGCATTCTTCCCGCACTGTCGGCGGGTAAACGGATCGAGCATCCCGCTGTGCGCCAGTACCGGGTCGAATCGGTGCGATTGTCGGCGCCGGATACCCCCGCCACTGCCGACGGCGAACCCGCCGGGCACCTCCCGGTCACGCTGCGGATCGCACCGCGCGCGCTCACCGTGTTGTGCTGAGTTCCGCCGGTACGCAGACGCGGTGAGGTGGACCCGGTGCCCGCTCGCCGGGTGCCGCGAGCCGGTGGGTCAGGCAGCGAACCGGATTTCGTGCAGGTGATCGATACCGGAGCGGTCCAGGACCACCACCGACTCCGGTTGCGGCCGTGGCCCCGTTCCGTTCTCGACTCGGTCCAGCAGGCGTCTCCAGCGCCGTACATGCCAGTTGAATGAGGCCCGGCCCACCCGTCGCCCCCGCGCATACTGCCCGTCCCGGGCGATCGCGGCGGGGACATCGAGCAGCACCATATGTAGTTCGCGACCGCGTCGCGCGGCCCAGCGGGTCAGCAGATGCCGGGTGAACGCCACGGTGCCGCAATCGTGGACCACCACCGGGCCCGTATGGTCGCGCAGAGCGATCCAGATCCGGCGGAAATGCACCAGATGAACCACCGGGCGCCAGAGCGGGTAGGGCAACCAGGCCAGCCGGGGCCGCCACGAGTTCCGGGCCTGGATCGAATCGAGGACCAGCGAACCGCCGTGGCCCACCGGCGCGGTCTCGGCGTCGGGTTCGGAGCCGAACAGTTTGCGCAGCGCGGTGCTCTTACCCGCACCGGGGATGCCCGCGAAAATTACTGTGGCCGTGGGCGGATACCGCAACTCCCCGGTGCGGCGGCCCCGTAGGTCCACGACTCCCCGCGGGTTCACGACAAGCGAATCCGATTCGGGGAAGACGGATTCGGGGGGATACAACGGGACCGAGTCGAGCGGGGGGTTCACGTGGTCCAGGGTCCCCAGTGCGGCCGAATTCGGCAACTGTACCGGTCGCGCCGACGGCAGAGTACCGGATGGTAACGGGCCCGGCGGGTCCGGCGATATCGCCGGTGACAACTCCGCGACCCGGGACGGGTGGGTCGAGGATGCCGAAATGCCTGCAGGATTGGGAAGCTTCATGAAACGTTGCCTGGTGACCGTGTTCGTATGCGCCGCGGTGGTTCTCGGCGTAAGCGGGTGTGGCGACGACTCCGCATCGCACGACGACCACCCGACGACCTCCACAACCGCTGTGACCAGCACGGAGGCGCCGTCGAGCGTTGCCTCGACCACTCCGGTGCCGCAGAGCCCGCCACCGGCTCCCCCCGTTGCCGTCGAGCCCCCGCCGGCCGCGGAACCACCGGCCGAGGAGCCGGCCCCGCAGCCTCTCGCACCTGCGCAGCCACCCGTCCAACCCGAACCCGCTCAACCCGAGCCGACACTCACGCTCCCCGATTTCGATCCGCAGGCCGGCTACTGATCGACGGGTGAAATCGTGTTCCGCAAGTTTTTCCGGTGGCGAGTGGGAATGGCGAGCGCTGTGGTGGCGGCCGCGCTCACCGCGACCACCATGTACGCACCGGCCGCGGCGGCGCCGGCCGAAAACCCCCGCCACCCAGGAAAAACCCTGGTGGTTCTCGGTGATTCGTTCACTGCGAACTACCCGAAGTTGTTCTCGGGGACCAAGGAGTGCCTGCACGCGGCCACCTCCTGGCCGACTCGGCTGAGCGAGCATATGGGTGTCGCGGGCACGCCGGAGTTCGTGGACGCCTCCTGCAGTGGTTCCACGATCTCGTCGGGGCAGGGCTGGTGGCTCGTGCACGAGGTGGCCGAGGCGGCAAAGCAGCAGGCATTCGGTCCGGAGACCCAGGTCATTGCGATCCAGACCGGGATGAACGATGTCTGGTCCAAGACCAATTCGGCGTCGCTGATCACCTCGTTGCAGTCCTGCGTATTCAACTTCGTCGACGGATGCGGGCTCGAGGCCGCCGAACAGGGACGGTTCACGGAGTACCGGAACGTCACGGGTCAGCTCTACGCCAAGCGCATCCGCGAGGTGATCACCTATATGCGGTACTACGCGCCCAACGCACGGATCATGCTGGTCGGGTACCCGGAATTGTTCCCTGCGGGGCAGGAACACCTGTGCGTGAACGTGCTCGGCGCCGGGCAGGTCGTGCAGCCGCGGGGCCGCGCGGTGACCGAATACCTGGACCGCCTCGACAACGCGCAACGGGACGCCGCGGAACTGCTGGACCTCGAGTTCGTCGATATCCGCTCGGCGACCGCGGGCCACGGACTGTGCTCCGACGAGCCGTGGCTGAACGGTTTCTTCGACCCCGCGGCCGATATGGCCGGGATGCCGTTCCATCCCTCGGCGCACGGTGACGCGGTGACCGCGGCGACCGTGTACGAAGCGATCCGCCGGTGAAGATGGTCCCGGCCCGGGCCGAGTCCGGATCGGAAGTCCTCGATACCGCGGCCGCGCGGCCGTCGCTGCCGTCGCTGACCGGGGCACGCTGGTGGGCGGCGTTCGCCGTCTTCGTGTTGCATGCCCTGGTGTTCCTGCCGGTGTATCCGTTCCAGAAGTCGGAGCTGTTCCGGCAGATCCATCAGCTCATGCCCATGCAGCTGGGCGCCGCGGGCGTGACCTTCTTCTTCGTCCTGTCCGGGTTCATCATCTACTGGTCGTTCCGGCCGGGCAGCTCGGTGCCGCGGTTCTATTGGCGCCGGGTGCTGAAGATCTACCCGACCCACCTGGTCGCGGCCGTCACGTTCATCCTGGTGGTGAGCGTCCCGTTGACGCGGCCGGTGGTCTGGGCGCCGAACCTCGCGCTGATCCACACCTGGGTGCCGAAGTGGACGACGGTCGGCGGACTCAATGTGCCGTCCTGGTCGCTTGCTGCGGAGATCCTGTTCTACCTGAGCTTTCCGCTGCTGCTGCCGCTGGTGCGCCGGATCGAGGGCCGGCGGGTGCCGTCGGCGCTGGCGGGGACGCTGGTGGGGATCCTTTTACTGCATACCGCGTATTACCTGTGGGTGCCCGGACCCAAGGGGATCGCGAATACGTTCGCGCCGCGGCTGATACCGGGGGAGGAGTCGCCGTACTTCGAACTCCATGCCGCGCCCATCTGGTTCGAGCAGTCGGATATCCCGGTGGCCTTGTCGTATTGGCTCAGCTACAACTTCCCGCTCTCCCGGCTGCCCGAATTCTTCCTCGGGGTGCTCGCGGCACGGTTGGTGCTGGAGGGTCGCTGGCGCAACACCCGGCTGACATTGCCGGTGATCGCGCTGCTGATCGCCTATGCGGCGACCTGGGTGGTGCCACCGAACTACAAGATGTCGGCGCTGCTGCTGGCGCCGATGACGGCGCTGGTGGCCACGCTGGCCGCGCGTGACCTGGCGGGGATCCGGGGGTTCAGCGCCTCACCGCGGATGGTCTGGCTGGGCAATATCTCCTTCGCCTTCTATCTGATCCAGTTCCCCGTGATGGCGTTGATCACCCGCTTCCTCATCGGTGGCAAACAGTTCGGGCTGCTCGGCTGGCTGGGGTTCGCCATACTGAGCCTGATCGTGTCCACGGTGGCGGGGGCAGCCATCTACCACTGGATCGACGACCCGCTGATGCGCCGATTCTCGGGGCGTCGCACCGCGCCGCGGGATAAACCGGCGTCGAGCACCGGTTTGTGACCGACCTGAGAATTCCGGTGCTCAAGCTGAGAATTGGTTGTGGATTCGCGGGGCGGCCGTAGAACGGCGGTAGGCTGATCGATGTAGGCGGAGTCTTCGGTGTCCCTCATCCACCGAAGGCTCCGCCTCGGCCTTTCCTGTACTGCCTGTCTCGATCCGGGCTCACCGTTGCCTTCGGCATCGCTCACCGATATCCGATACCGCCCACATCCATGGTCGGGGCCCGCCCTTGGTCCGGAGCGGGGGAGCGAAGGAGTGAAGACCAGGGGTTGACAGGGCCCCGGCCCGGGGCCCCCCCGGCCGCGCCCGCCCCGCCCCACCCCCCCCCCACCCGGCCCCTGCTTTGCCCGCCCCCCGGGGCCCCCCCCCCGGGGGCCGGCGAGCCAGTTGATCCGGACCCCACCGAGACCCGTTCACCCTCACGACTCACGCCCGAACCAGACCACACCGGTC
>NZ_JARWNW010000270.1 GCF_029868325.1 Nocardia carnea | reverse complement strand
CGAGAACAGCACCCTGCCCGGCTATTTCTTCCGCCCGGCGCCGGACAACACGCCGCGGCCCACATTCGTCATGGTCAACGGCAGCGACGGCGCGCTGAGCGGACTGTGGAGTTCGGGTGCATCCGGCGCGCTGGCCCGCGGCTACAACGTGCTGATGTTCGACGGACCGGGGCAGCAGTCGATGCTGTTCGAGCGGGAAACGGCATTCCGTCCGGATTGGGAGGCGGTACTCACCCCGGTCCTCGACCATCTGCTCGAACTGCCCGGCGTCGACGCCGAACGGGTCGCGCTGTACGGGATCAGCCAGGGCGGATTCTGGATCGCCCGGGCGCTGGCCTTCGAGCATCGTTTCGCGGCCGCTGTCGCCGATCCCGGTGTGGTCGATGTTTCGGCCTCCTGGGCGTCGAATATCCCGAAATCCCTGCTGAAACTGTTCCATGCGGGCAAGAAGAAGCAGTTCGACACCGAGCTGGGAATCGGCCTGAAGCTCTCCGGAAAAAGTGCCCACACCTGGAACTTCCGGGCGCGGCCGTATCGGTGTGACAGCTATTTCGACACTTTCACCGCGATCGGTGAGTACACACTCGGCGCGGCCGAGGCCGCCCGGATCACCACCCCTCTGTTCATCGCCGACCCCGAGGACGAACAGTTCTGGCCGGGCCAGTCCCGGCGTCTGGCCGAAATGGTTGCGGGGCCGGTGCACCGCTGCCGGTTCACTGCGGCCGAAGGCGCGAACTACCACTGCCAGCCGCTGGCCCGCGCCCTCACCGACCAGCGGATGTTCGATTGGCTGGACGAAACGCTCGGTTCTCGGTGACGATCGGTGTCTTCGCCACTGAATGGGACCGGCGACCCATCGGATAGGGCGGTACACCCATGGCCGTCCTTCCGGAAGGTAGGTTCGCACGATGGCTTTGCGCGTAGTTCAGTGGGCGACCGGGGGTGTCGGACAGGCCGCGATCGAACATATCCTGGCCCATCCCGACCTCGAGCTGGTCGGCTGCTGGGTTCATTCACCGGAAAAATCCGGTAAGGACGTCGGCGATATCGTCGGGTCGGACAAAACCGGTGTCATCGCGACCCACAGTGTCGAGGAAATCCTCGCGCTGGACGCGGACTGCGTCCTGTACGCGCCGCTGCTGCCCGATGCCGGACAGGTTCAGGCGATTCTGCGTTCCGGCAAGAATGTCGTCACTCCCCTGGGCTGGTTCTGGCCGACCGACAAAGAACGGTCGAAGATGGAACCCGCGGCCCTGGAAGGCGGCGTGACCTTGCACGGCACCGGTATCGACCCCGGCGGCGCCACCGAACAGCAGCCCCTGTTCTTCAGCGGACTGTCGTCGGCGATCACCTTCGTTCGCGGCGAGGAGTTCTCCGATATCTGCACCTACAACGCCCCCGATGTGGTCCGCCACATCATGGGCTTCGGCGGAACCCCCGAGGAGGCGAAAGCAGGACCGATGCTCGGCCTGCTCGCCCGCGGTTTCGAACAGTCGGTCCGCATGTGCCTGGATACGCTCGGTTTCGCGGACGCCGAGATCCGCAGCAGCCACGAGCTCGCTGTCGCCACCGCACCGATCGATTCACCGGCCGGCGTGATCGAACCCGGCCGCGTCGCCGCGCAGCGTTTCGCCTGGGAGGCGTTCATCGGCGAAACCAAGGTCGTGCGGGTGGCGGTCAACTGGTTGATGGGTGAGGAAAACCTGGACCCGGCATGGGAATTCGGCTCCGGCGGGGAACGCTTCGAGATCGAAGTCAAGGGCGACCCGGACTGTTCGGTGGTCATCCACGGCTGGCATCCGACCAGTGTCACGGCCGGGCTGCTCCGCAACCCCGGGATCGTGGTCACCGCCGCGCACTGCGTCAACTCGATCCCTACCGTGTGCGCCGCGCCGCCCGGCATTCTCACGTTCGTGGATATGCCGGTGGTCACCGGCCGCGCCCACCCCGATCTCGCGGGGTGACAACCTCTTCGAGGACAGACACGAACGAACCGGCACTCGTCCGGTTCGTTCGTGAGCCGGTCAGACAGCGGCGATCACGACTGCCGACGCGACCAGCGCCGTCACCTGCAAACCCACGCGCAGGAAGATAATGCTTTCCCAACGCTGTTGCAGCGCTCGCGCGTTCGCCGGAATCACCCCGGATAGCGCCGCCGCCTTCTGCGCCACGTTGACCGGCTTGGCGATTCGCGCGTACAGGACGAGCCAGGCGACCAGCGCGACCACGGCGACCGCGCCCGCTGCCGCCGCCACCGGGTAACCGCCGAACCCCGCCACCACGGCGGCTGCGAGAGCGCTCAGCAATCCGGTGATGCCGACCGGTGGCATCCGCGAGTCGGCGAAATAGTGCCCCCACCCGGCGCTGAGGGTCATGGTGGCATCGTCGAGCCGGGCATTGACCGAGCGCGTGACGAGTGCGGCGACCGCGTCCGCGCCGTAGACGACGGCATTGGTGACGACGGCGAGCACAGCGAGAACTTGGATGATGGTGGCCACAGCGGACTCCTGAAGGGTTTGTTTCGGCTGGTCGGAAGTGCTCTATGCGGTCTGTGCGGCCGTATCGGCGCCGGCGCGCTCGCGGATCGACAACACTCCTAGCAGCGCGAGGAAGGCGGCGGTCAGGCCGTGGATTCCGAAAGCCGTGGCGGCCGAACCGTTGTGGAGCAGGACGGTGAGCATGTCCCCCACCGGGATCAGCGCGAACCCGAGTAACACGACCCCCAGCGCGTACCGCTGGCCCAGCGCGAGTAGCACCAGCACGACGATCCCGGTGACCGTATCGCGAACTCCCTTGAGATTCGAGAACGCTGCCGCTTCACCGGTGGGCCATACCGGCAATCCGAAGCCGGGAGCGATCCATTCGGGAGCGATCAGATAACCGATCCCGATGTACAGGATGAATGCCGCCCCGATCAGGGACAACACGGTGACGATGCGGCGAGTGGTGATCATGATCGACTCCATATCTAGCATTGCTATGTCTGATAGCGACACTAACCTGCTGGCGCTACTTTGTCTAGCGCTGCTAGATTCGATGTATGGGTATCCAGAACAGGCGCGAACGGGAACGAGCCGACCGGCACCGGCTCATCGTCGGTACGGCCCGCGAACTGGCGGAAACCGAAGGCTGGGACGCCGTCACCGTGCGCAAACTCGCGGACCGCATCGAATACAGCCAGCCCGTCCTCTACAGCCACTTCGCCGGTAAACGCGCCATCGTCACCGCGGTCGCCCTCGACGGCATCACCGAACTCGCCGCCGCCCTCCACCACGCCCGCACCACCGCCCCCGACGAATCCGCAGCTCTGGCCGCCGTAGCCCGTGCCTACACCGACTTCGCCGCCGAAAACCCCGCCCTCTACGACGCCATGTTCGTCCTCCCCACCGACCTCACCTTCGGTGAAGGCGCCCCCGAACCGCTCCGCAACGCCTTCAGCGAACTGGTCACAACCTTCGCCCCCTTCGCCGCCTCCACCGATGTCGAAACCCTCACCGAAACGATCTGGAGCACCCTCCACGGCCTGGCCACCCTGGAACGCAACAACCGCCTTCGCCCAGGTCACCGGACGGAGCGGTTGGCGATCCTGCAAGGCTGGCTCGAAGATGCCGCACACGACCCCGCTGAGCCGCACGCGAAATAGTCGCCTGCTACGCGCGCAGTGACGATTTCGTAGGCCACCGCACCGAGAACGGGCTCGGGTTCTGCACCTGTGCCGCCCGGCCGGGTCGAACCCACGGGTCTCTTCCCGCGCACGCCCGCGGCGTGTTCGTTCGCGACCCGCGCGCCCGGTTCGTTGACCCCCGTGTGCGGGTGGGATTCAATGCAGCCGGCGTCCGAAAGACGTTTCGCTGCTCAGGCTTGTGCACAACTCGTCACACCGCGCCGGTAACCGGCCGATCCGGAGGCTGCCCGCGGTAGCGCCCGGCGGCTGCCGGGGAACGGAGTCGACGATGAGGACGGTCGCATTCGGTTCCGGGGCACTACCCCGGACGATCCGGGCTCTGGTCACGGCGGCACTGCTGCTGTCGGGCAGTACGGCAGCAATCCCGGCTGCCGCACAGGCCGGCCCTCCACCTGCGGCTACCGACTCCTTCTACGACTACGACCAGCCCCTGACCGCCACCGCTCCGGGGGCAGTCCTACGTTCCCGGCCCGCGCCGTTCGCGTTCCCGGAGTTGTCCACACCCATCACCAGCACCCAGGTGCTCTACCGGACCACCACCCAGCAGAACGCCCCCACCGCAGCAGTCACCACTGTGCTCCGCCCACTCGTCCCCGGCCCCCCACGACTGCTGTCGTACCACATGGCCTACGACGCCCTCGGATCCCAATGCAACCCCTCGTCCACGCTCACCGGCCGGACCGGCAGCCCCGGCGCCATCATGGAGCAGGCCATCATCGCCGGCTATCTCGCCGCCGGCTTCACCGTGGTGGTACCCGATTACGAGGGCCTGGAGCTGGAGTGGACCGTCGGCCGGCAATCCGGCTACGCCGCCCTCGACGGAATCCGGGCCGCCGAACAGATCCTCGGCCTGCCCGCATCGACACCGGTCGGGATGACCGGATACTCGGGCGGTTCGGTGCCCACCGAATGGGGCGCCGAGCTCGCCCCGCACTACGCCCCCGAACTCGCCCTGATCGGCGCCGCCGCCGGCGGGTTACCCGTCCACCTCGCCCACAACCTCCCCTATGTCAGCGGCAGCGCCGACTGGGCGGGCGTCATCCCGGCCATGGTCGTCTCCTTCCGCCGCGCCTACGGCCTCGATACCGCCGCCTTCCTCTCCGAACGCGGAGCCCAGCTCGCTGCCGCCGTGGAGAACCTGTGCCTCGGGCAGTTCGCCAAGCGCTATCCCGGCCTCACCGACGCCGAAATGGTCCGCGCCCCTTACCGTTCCCTGATCGACGTCCCGGCGGCCGCGGCCGCCGTCAACGACAACATCATGGGCACCGCCGGCACACCCGCCGTTCCGCTGTTGCTCGCCGTAGGCCAGAACGATCCGGTCGGCGACTCGGTCATGGTCGCCCGCGATATCGAGGCCCTGGCCCACCAGTACTGCGGCCGCGGCGTCCCGGTGACCTACGCCCGATACCAGCACCACGACCACATCGCCGCCTTCGCCCGCTTCCAAGCCGAGGCCGCCCAGTTCCTCACCGACCGTTTCGCCGGCACCCCAGCCACGACGAACTGCGCATCCATCGGCCCCGGCAACGCCCTCGCACCAGTCCCCGTCCCGGCCGGGTGATCGACGGGAGAGGGTGCCACGATCGAATCATGTCGAAAGATCCTGTAGACCTGGCCGCGAAGCTGTCGCTGTTCGCCGAGCACTGGTCGCCCAAGGTGGTGGCGCGGCTCAACGATTACGAAATCAAAGTCGTCAAACTGCAAGGCGAGTTCGTGTGGCACAAACACGACGAAACCGACGAGCTCTTCTTCGTCATCGACGGTGAACTGATAATCCAGATGCGTGACGGGGACGTCCGGGTCCGGCCGGGCCAGTTGTTCGTCGTACCGAAGGGTGTCGAGCACTGTCCGATAGCAGACGGGGAAGTGCACGCAATGCTCATCGAACCCGCAGGAGTTCAGAACACCGGCGACGCAGGTGGCCCGCTCACCGCGCAGTACGACGACTCCTTCGCCTGACGGGTCTGTTGCTGACACCTGAATACAGGACCGAACTGGCCCCGTTGCAGACGCATACGCCGTCGTACCCGCCGCTTGCGCCACGGTCAGCAGCCTTTCTATAGCGGGGGTGTCGGCGGGTGCGGGGCCGGCAAGCGCTCAGGGCGGTCTGCATGCGGCGATCGCGATGAGCGAAAGCACCTTCATCGACGCAGTGAGCACCGATGAACCCGAGCCCCGGGACCTGGGCTTCCGAACTGTCCCTCCGCTGAGCGCCTGAAGTGGGGACGATTGCCCCCGAAGCAGCATAGGGCGGCACCGAACTATGGCGCGGCGGAGATCTATCCGTAGTGGTGGCGGCACGAGAGAAGGTGGATCACCTCGTCCTCGCCCCGATAGACCAACCGGTGCTCCTGGGTGATCCGCCGCAAAGTGCTCGCCGATCGGGCCGGCAGCTGCAGCCTGGACTCGGGAGGCGTTGTGATAGATCGTGACAAGGTGGCCACTGCGGCACCCCGGCGGAGGCGTCGACGCAGGCGGAAATCAGCTTTCAGAGCTGATTTCCGAGTGGAGCCGCCTAGGAGAATCGAACTCCTGACCTTTTCATTACGAGTGAAGCGCTCTACCGACTGAGCTAAGGCGGCGTGCCGTTCGGCGTCGCGAGTCTATCGTCTCCGGCCGGGGAACGCGAAAACGGGTGGTCAGGACGCTTGAGCGAGGAGGGTGGCGGCCATTGCGGCCAGGGCGAAACGGGGTTTGACGTTGCGGTCCAGGGCATCGCGGCAGGCGAGGACGGCGTCGATCGAGCGGAGCAGACCCTCGGGGCGGATGCGGGTGGCGAGGGTGCGGGCGCGATCGGCCATATCGGGGTGGTTCATGGTGAGGCCGGTGGGGTCGCCGAAGCTCACGGCCAGGGCGTCGCGGTAGAGACCGGCAATATCGAGGAGGGCGCGGTCCAGGGCATCGCGGCCGGTGCGGGTGGTTCGGGATTTCTGGCGTTTCTCCAGGTCTTTCAGGACGCCCGCGGAACCGCGGGTGGCGCCGGCCGCCCCTTTGCCGGTGCCGCCGGCCCCCAGGGCGGTGGCGAGTTCGTCGCGTTCGCGTTCATCGCGTTCGGCGCTGAGTTCTTTGGCTTCGTCGTCGGCGGCTTTCACCAGCTCATCTGCCGCAAGATAGGCGTTACCGCGGAAGACCGCGGCAACCAGGTCGAGCGCGCGGCGGCGGCGGACGCGGGCCTCGTCGTCGGTTGCGAGGCGGCGGGCGCGGCCGATATGGCCACCACTCACTGCGGCCGCCCATTCGGCGGTTTCCGCGTCCAAGCCGTCGTGGTCGCGCAATACCTGGGCGATGGCGGGCGCCGACGGGGTGACGAGATGGACATGGCGGCAGCGGGAGCGCAGCGTCACCGAGATGTCCTCGGGGTCCACCGAGGGGGCGCACAGCAGGAAAACCGTCCGTTCGGGCGGTTCCTCGACCACCTTGAGCAGGACGTTGCCCGCGGCTTCGGTGAGCCGGTCGGCGTCTTCGATCACCACGACCTGCCAGCGGCCGGTGCTGGGGCGGCGGGCGGCGATCTGCACGATTGCGCGCATCTCCTTGGTGGAGATACTCAAACCCTCCGGTATCACCCGGCGCACATCACCGTGGGTTCCGGCCATCGTGGTGGTGCAGGCGTGGCAGTGGCCGCAACCTGGCCGGTCGGGGTCGGTGCATTGCAAGGCCGCGGCGAAGCACAATGCAGCAACGGACCGTCCGGACCCCGGCGGGCCCGTGAACAGCCACGAATGTGTCATCGCCGAGTCCGCGGCGCCGGAGCGTGCCGCCACCGCGGCGGCGGTCAGTTCGGCCGCTACCGTCTCCTGCCCCACCAGCCGATCGAAGACGTCCGTCACGTCCGACACCCTAATGGACCCGCTGGGCCCTGCTCATCGGATGGCCTCGGCCGGTCGAGCGGAGGCCGGCAGGCCTATCCAGCACGCTGAGCGGTGGTGTTCGCACCGTCCAACTGTTCGCGGATGATATCTGCGTGCCCACTGTGGTGGGCGATCTCACGCAGGATGTGCAGGATCAGGAAACGCGCCGACCACCACACCCGGCCGGGCACCCACGGGTTGGTGGGGGTGGGGATGGAGGCGTCGAGGTCGTCCACCGAGCGAATGAGTTCCGCGGTGTTCGCCGCGACGATCTCCCATTCCGCGAGCAAACCGGCCACGGTTTCCGAGTCGCCGATGCTGTATTGGCCTTCGAAATCTTCCAGCTTCTGTTCCGCGTTCTCGTCGCGGTCCACGAGCACTTTTGTCCACAGCCGTTCACAACTGACCAGATGGTGCAGCAGCCCACCCAAGGTGAGTTCGCTCGCGGTGGTGCGCTGCCTTGCCTGCTCTTCGCTGATACCCCGCAGGGTGATGCGGAACATCTCGCGTTGTTCGTCCAGCAACTGGATGAGGTCGTCGTGCTCCTGGCGGCCGGCCATCGGCGCTCCTTCTGATCGGTGTCGCGCGTCAGGCTACGGCTCGGGTACGACAACTATTCGTCGTTCCCCGGGGCGGCGAGGTTGCTATTCGCCGTCCTGGGTGGCGCGGCTCGCGGCCTGCTTTGCGGGCGCCTTCTTCGCGGTGGCCTTCTTGGCAGTTGTTTTCTTCGCCGTGGTCTTCTTCGCCGTGGTCGACTTCTTCGCCGCGGTAGTGGTCTTCTTCGCCGCGGCCTTCTTGGCCGGAGCCTTCTTCGCGGTCTTCTTGGCCGCCTTCTTCACCGGTCCCCGCGCGCGCCGGTCGGCCAGCAGTTCCGAGGCGCGCTCGTCGCTGATCGACTCCACCTCGTCGCCCTTGCGCAGGCTGGCGTTGGTTTCCCCGTCGGTGACGTAGGGCCCGAACCGCCCGTCCTTGATCACCATGGGTTTACCGGTGGCCGAATCATTGCCGAGTTCCCGCAGCGGCGCAGCGGCCGCGGCCTGTCTACCTCGGCGTTTGGGTTCGGCATATAACTTGAGGGCCTCGTCCAGGGTCACCGTGAAGATCTGGTCCTCGGTGGCCAGCGAACGCGAATCCGTCCCCTTCTTGAGGTAGGGGCCGTAGCGGCCGTTCTGCGCGGTGATCTCCTCACCGGAGGCCGGATCGGTACCGACCACCCGCGGCAGCGACAGCAGCTTGAGCGCGTCCTCGAGCGTCACCGTTGCCGGGTCCATGGATTTCAGCAGCGAGCCGGTGCGCGGTTTCGGACCGTTGTTCTTCTTCGCCGTCTTCTTCGCCGCCTCGTCCTCCGGCGGTTCCGGCAGGATCTCGGTGACGTAGGGCCCGAAACGACCTTCTTTGGCGACGATTTCGTGCCCGGTCACCGGGTCGACACCGAGTGACCGCCCCTCCTGCGGGGTCGCGAACAGCTTCTCCGCGACGTCGGGAGTCAGTTCGTCGGGCGGCAGATCGTCGGGCAGGTTGGCGCGTTGCGAGGTCGGTTCCGCATCGGGCTTGTCGGGGTCGGTGACCATACGTTCCAGGTACGGCCCGTACCGGCCGACCCGCACCACCACATCGCGGCCCGCGTCATCGGTGAAGAGTTTGATCGAATTGATCTCGCGGGCATCGATATCGTCGAGACGCTCCCCGACCATTTTCTTGAGCCCGCCGGACCGCGCGACCGATCCCTCGGCGCCGTCGTCCCCACCGAAGTAGAAGCTGGACAACCAGTTTCCGCGCTGGGCCCGGCCGGTAGCGATGGCGTCCAGATCGTCTTCCATGGCGGCGGTGAAATCGAAATCGACCAGCCGGCCGAAATGCGACTCCAGCAACCCGGTCACCGAGAACGCCACCCAGGACGGCACCAGTGCGCTACCACGTTTGTAGATATAGCCGCGGTCGAGAATGGTCTTGATGATCGAGGAGTAGGTGGACGGGCGTCCGATGCCCAGCTCCTCGAGCGTTTTGATCAGCGACGCTTCGGTGTATCGGGCAGGCGGGTTGGTGCTGTGCCCGTCGGGGTTCAGTTCGACGGCCGTCACGCCCTCGCCCTCCGCGAGCTGCGGCAGCCGGGTTTCCGCGTCGTCGGATTGACCACCGGCTTCCTCGTCGACACTCTCCACGTAGGCCCGGAGGAACCCGGGGAACGTGATGGTGCGGCCCGAGGCGGAGAACACACACTCTTCACCGGTACCGGCCGTGCCGGTGATCCGCAGGGTGAGGGTGGTGCCCTTGGCGTCGGCCATCTGTGAGGCGACGGTGCGCTGCCAGATCAGCTCGTAGAGCCGGAACTCGTCGTTGTCCAACCGGGAATGCAGCTGGCCGGGTGTGGCGAAGGTATCACCGGCGGGGCGGATCGCCTCGTGTGCTTCCTGCGCGTTCTTGACCTTGCGGGTGTACTGCCGCGCGGTCGGGTGCACGTACTCCGCGCCGTAGAGCTGGGTCGCCTGGGTGCGGGCGGCATTGATCGCCGACTCCGACAGTGTCGTCGAGTCGGTACGCATATAGGTGATGTAGCCGTTCTCGTACAGCCGCTGCGCGGTGCGCATGGTGCGTTCGGAGGTGAACCGCAGTTTGCGGCCGGCCTCCTGCTGCAGGGTGGAGGTCATGAACGGTGCATACGGTTTGCGGGTGTACGGCTTGGATTCGGCCGAGGTCACCACCAGATCGACACCGTGCAGCGCCTCGGACAGCCGTCGAGCGCGGGCCTCGTCCAGCACCAGGGCACGCGAATCGGCCTTGAGCTGCCCGTCGGAACCGAAATCCCGGCCGGTGGCGACCCGGGAACCGTCGACATCGACCAGCCGTGCGGAGAACACCCGCGGATTGGCGGTATCGGATTCCCCGCCGGCGTCCAATCGCGCCGCGATATCCCAGTACTCGGCCGACCGGAACGCCATCCGCTCACGCTCGCGCTGCACGACCACGCGGGTCGCGACGGACTGCACCCGGCCTGCCGACAACCGCGGCATGACCTTCTTCCACAGCACCGGGCTGACCTCGTAGCCGTACAGCCGATCCAGGATGCGCCGGGTTTCCTGCGCGTCGACCAGGTCGTTGTCCAGGTCACGGGTATCGGCGGCGGCCGCCTGGATGGCGGGTTCGGTGATCTCGTGGAACACCATCCGGCGAACCGGGACCTTCGGCTTCAGCGTCTCCAGCAGATGCCAGGCGATCGCCTCGCCCTCACGGTCGGGGTCGGTGGCGAGGTACAGCTCGTCGGCGTCGGCCAGCAGCCCCTTCAGCTCGGTGACCTTGCCCTTCTTATCCGGGCTCACCACATAGATGGGTTCGAAGTCGTTGTTGACGTCCACCCCGAGCCGGGCCCAGTCCTGCCCCTTGTATTTGGCGGGCACATCGGCGGCGCCGCGCGGCAGATCGCGGATATGCCCCACCGAGGCCTCAACCGTATAGTTCCGTCCCAGGTAGGGCGCGATTTTACGAGCCTTTGTCGGGGACTCGACGATCACGAGACGACGCACGGGACGACCCGCCTCGGCTGCGCTACGGTCTCGTGTTGCCACCGGCGAATCCCTTTCCTTCTCGACCCGCTGGACGCTGCTGGGGCGCAGGACGCGGCTGGATGAACAGATGGTGACGACGAACATCACCACCAGACACGTTTATACCTTGACGCTGCGCGTGGTCGAGCGGTTGCGACCATCGGGCGATGGCGCGTCGATGCCGTTCAGTATGCAGGGCGCGGGGCCACCACAGCACGCACGGTAGGTCACGAAGTCGTGCCTTGTCGAGGTGAGCGGTATACGACGACGGTAATCGGCCGTCCGTCCGCGCGTGGCGCAATTCGGACGAGCCGGGCCGGCGATCCCCGAGAAGTGTGACGCGACACCATCCGCCGGAGCTCGGTCGCGGATGCCCGGAAAGTGCGCGGCCGTTACCGGGATATCCGGATGCCGCGCGGCCGGAGCGAAAGCCCGCAGGCGCTGTGCGCGCACGACTCGGGCAGGCGCGTCGGAACGCGCGGGGCTCACGACCGCGGAGGTACACATACTGCACATATAGTTCGTCCCTCGCTCCCGTTACGGGATCGAGGGACGAACTGGGAGGTGTACTCGCTCAGCTGAGCGCACGAACTCCGGTGGCCTGCGGGCCTTTGGTGCCCTGACCAACCTCGAACTCGACCTTCTGATTTTCCTCGAGGGTACGGAACCCCGAACCCTGGATTTCGGAGTAGTGGACGAAGACGTCCGCAGAGCCGTCTTCGGGCGCGATGAAGCCGAAGCCCTTCTCCGCGTTGAACCACTTCACAGTTCCCTGTGCCATTCTGTTCCTTCTCTTTTCTTACTCGGAACGGCGGACAACTGAGTTTCGTCCACCGGGCCCGTTCCGAACCCCTGTACTCTGGACACCCGCGGGGCCTTCGTAAGCGGTTCGCAACATCGATCCTGCCAAGGTTTGGACTTTGCATCCGTTCCCTCGAACACAGAAGCTTGCGACCGAGACCCAGTGAACCATGTCTTTGGGAAATTCAACAGCGGAGTTACCGACAATTTGCAAAAAAATTGATCTCGCGAATGCGGCTATAAGGGATAGCCCGGCGGAATCTGAACCTCCGGTATGTTTGCCTACCGATAACCAGCGAGCGGACCGCGTACCCGGCTGTGACCCAGATCGCTATTGGGTATCGAAACCGCAGGCAGCGAGCGGCGGACGCCGATGTTTCACATCATCCGGACGGGCAGAGGGCGTATCGACATGACTCGCGAGGTCCGATCCGAGGAGAGCTACGGGCGATCGTTGCTGAATCGTGTCCTGCGTGGAGGCGAGGATACCGATTCGCGGCTGACGCATCTCGCGGAGGTCCCCGGCCGCGCGGCCCGGACCGCCGAATGGCCGATCTGGGCGGCGCCCGCGGTGATCGATGCGCTCCGCGAGGAAGGTATCGCGGCGCCGTGGAGTCATCAGGCCGCCACCGCCGAACTCGCCCACGGCGGGCAGCACGTGGTCGTATCCACCGGGACCGCCTCCGGTAAATCGCTCGGCTACCAGCTCCCGGTGCTCACCGCCCTACACGACGACCCGCGCGCCACTGCGCTGTATATCGCGCCGACCAAAGCACTCGGCGCCGACCAGTTGCGAATGGTCGGCGACCTCACCCGCCACGAAGCGCTACGCCGGATCCCGGTGGCCGCCTACGACGGCGATACACCGACGGAGATCCGTCAGTTGGTGCGGGCCGAGGCACGGTGGGTGTTCACCAACCCCGATATGCTGCACCTCGGGCTGCTGCGTTCTCATCAGCGCTGGGCACGGCTGTTGCGCCGGCTGCGCTATGTGGTTGTCGACGAATGCCACGCCTACCGGGGAATCTTCGGCTCCCACGTGGCACTGGTCCTGCGGCGCCTGCGTCGATTGGCCGCCCACTACGGCGCCGACCCGGTGTTCGTGCTCTGCTCCGCAACGGCCGCCGATCCGGCCGCCGCCGCATCGCGGTTGATCGGCTCGGACTGCGCCGCGGTGACCGCGGACGGGTCGCCACGCGGACCACGCACCGTCGCGTTCTGGGAGCCTCCCCTGCTCACCGCGATACAGGGCGAGAACGGCGCCCCCGTACGACTGGGGGCCACCACCGAGGCCGCCCGCATCACCGCCGACCTGGTGCTCGAAGGGGCCCGCACGCTGACCTTCGCGCGCTCTCGGCGGGCCGCGGAGCTGATCGCCCTGCACACCCGGCAGCGACTGACGGAAACCGCCCCTGAACTGGCCGATCGTATCGCCGCCTACCGTGGCGGCTACCTACCCGAAGACCGCCGCGCACTCGAAGCGGGAATCAACGACGGATCGATACTCGCCGCGGCGACCACCAATGCCCTGGAACTCGGCGTGGATATCGCAGGCCTGGACGCAGTGGTGCTCGCCGGTTTTCCCGGCACCGTCGCCTCGTTCCGTCAGCAGATCGGCCGGGCCGGACGGCGGACCCAGGGAGCGCTGGCGGTATTGGTGGCCCGCGACGATCCGCTGGATACCTACCTCGTCCACCACCCTGAAGCCCTGCTGGACCGCCCGGTGGAGGCCACGATCATCGATCCCGCCAACCCCTATGTGCTCGGTCCGCAACTGCTGTGCGCGGCGATGGAACTACCCCTGGACGACGCCGAGGTCCAGCGCCTCGCCGACCATCACATAGTGGCCGAACTCGCAGGTAAGGGGCTGATTCGCCGGCGGCGGTCGAACGGTGGCGGCCACTACTGGTTCTATACCGCTGCCGAACCACCGCACGATGCGGTCGATGTCCGCGGCGGTATCGGCACCCCGGTGGCGATCGTGGTCGGCGAGACCGGGCGGTTCCTCGGCACGGCGGACGCCGCCCGCGCGCCGGCCACGCTGCACCGGGGAGCGGTACACCTGCACCAGGGCGAGACCTATGTGGTCGACGAACTAGACCTGGACGGTGGCGTCGCATTCGTACACGAAGAGACACCGGGCTGGACCACCAGCGCCAGGCAGATCACCTCCCTCACCATCGACTCGATCCGGGAAAGCCGCACGTTCGGGCAGGTCACAGCAGCATTGGCGACGGTTACCGTACACAGCCAGGTCATCGGTTACCTGCGTACCGCCGTCACCGGCGAGGTACTCGATATGGTCGAGCTCGACCTGCCGCCGCAGCAGTTGCCTACGATCGCGGTGCTCTACACGTTGACCCCGGAGCTGCTGGCGCGCGCGGGGATCGCGCCCGCCGATGTCCCCGGCTCATTACACGCCGCCGAACACGCGGCGATCGGGCTGTTGCCGCTGGTCGCGACCTGTGACCGGTGGGATATCGGCGGTGTGTCCACCGACCTGCACCCCGATACCGGTCTCCCCACAGTGTTCGTCTACGACGGACAGGCCGGTGGCGCCGGTTTTGCCGAACGGGGTTACGCCCTGCTGCGGCGGTGGCTGGGCGCCACGCTGGCCGCCGTGGAATCGTGTTCCTGCCGTGCCGGCTGCCCGTCGTGTGTGCAGTCACCCAAATGCGGAAACGGGAACGACCCGCTGGACAAGGCCGGAGCGATCAGCTTGTTGACGGCGATTCTGGCCGAGTCGGCCGAGCCCCGCTGTCCATCCGGCCTTGCTTGACGAGTACACACTGATCAGTACGTTCGCCGCGTACGGTGGCGCTCGGCAACCTGCCCATCTCCTCGTTCGATTTAAGAGGAAGATGATCATGTTAACTGGATTGTTGCCCTGTAACGGATCGGTAGCTGCCGGCAATGCATCCGATTCAATTCAATAACAAACTCCTATTTCCGGTAGCGAGCCATTAATTGCTCTACCTAAGCGAATGCGGTATTCGTCGTTAACAAATTTCCCCGAAAGCCGATCACCCACCTTCTCCGACCGGACCTGCACGTGCAATGGCCCGTATACCCCGCGAACCGAACGGACCCGCCGGTACTTTTTCTTCGACCTCGATCAGTACGTCCCATCCGGCAACCTCGCATCGGACAACTCCTGCCTTCATGCGCCGGCCGAGCGCTTCGGCAGCGGCGCATCCCGCATCGGCTCCTTCCGGTAGTTCCGCAGCGGCAGCCAGCGCCGCGAGATCGGCCGCCGCCTGCGCCCGGTGCCGGGCCGCGATCACCCCGCCCACGTGCGTAACGAGCACGGTGAGCGCGAGCAACGCGGCCAGCGCGAGGCAGGCGGTCACCGTTGCCGACCCGTCGTCCCGGGAAAGACGCGCGGGTACCGTTTTCATACGCCCTCCCCCGGCTCCCGCGCGGCCACCGCCTCGGCACGCAGTTCGAGTGCAGGTAACAGCGGAACATCTGCAGTGACCACCGCGACCACCCGATCGGCCTCGTAGCGCACCGAAATATCGGCTCCGTCCGGGGCGACCTGCCGTGCCGTAGGCTCGGCAGCCGCCCGGTCGCCTCGTGCGGCGAGACGGGCCGCCTCCCGGGCCGCATCGACACAGCGCACCTGGGTGACGGCGGCGAAAACCGCACCCACACACAGTGCGACCGCGGCGGCCAGCGCCCCGAGTGCAATTGCCGCCTCGACAGTCACCGAACCGGCGTCGTCCCGTAGCACCGCCGGTGCACGCGCAGCCGTCGGAGCTCTGGGGCCGGACCGCCGGTAAGTCCCGGTCTGGACGCTAGACACTTGTGTTCAAAGCCTTTTCGATGATCCCGGTCAACGCGTCGGGGATACTTTCGCCGGTCACCACCGTGTACAGGACAGCACCGAACGCCGCCGCAGCGATCGTGCCGATCGCATATTCCACGGTGCTCATTCCCTCCTCCGCGACCGCGGCATGCAGGAGACGGGCGTTGAATTCCCCGCCGGCCGTGCGCAACCGCCGCACCGGCCCCCATTCGCTCACTTTCCACATCTGTATCCCCTTCTCTCGACCGCGTACGGCCGGTCCGTACGCAGGTACATCTCGGTTCCGGCGGCGCGGTCACAGCAGCGCACCGCCCAGCACCCGGCCTGCCAGCCCCACGATCACCGGGACGATGCCCAGGCAGACGAACGCCGGTAGGAAGCACAGGCCCAGCGGACCGCCGATCAGCACGCCGGCGCGCTCGGCCCGCGCGGTCGCCGCTTCCTCGATCTGGGCCCGATGTTCTTCGGCCAGCTCGCCCACCGCCACCGCCAGCGAGGATCCGGAACGAGCCGACCGGCGTGCGAGCCGGGCCAGAGCTGCGAACTCGGGTGCCGCGGCTTCCGGCCCCGCCGCCCCCCAGGCGGTGGCCGGGTCGGCGCCCATGGCGAGCAGGTCGGCGGCATGCTGTAGCGGTGCCGCCAGGCGAGCGGGGCAGGTGGGCACCACGGCACGGACCGCGGCATCGGTCGGCAAACCGGCACGTAGACAGGCCGCCAGCAGATCGAAGAGGGTCGCGGTCGCCACCGGGTCGGCCGGACCGCGCGTACCGGGTAAAGCCGGCCGTCCCTCGACCGGGCGGGCATACAGCCGCGCGATCACCGGCACACGGACCGGGACCAAGAGCAACGCAGCGGCCAGCAGCAGGCAGGGCCATTCCGGACCGGTTGTCATCGGCAGCACCCATGCACGAGCAGCCCGCGGCCGGGATAACGTGCGGGCGCGGATCGACATCGAGATCGCCGGTTCGGGTGGCGGTCACGGCAGGCAGGTGGAGTCATTGGGATACCACCCGGCGTGTTATCTCATCGGCCCAGAGCAATCCGGCGCAGGCCAAGCCGGCGCCGAGTGGCAAGAGATAGGTGCCGATCCCCGAGAAGAGGAGAACGCGTAGCGGATCGGCCCCCATCAGCTGGCCCAAACCGATGCCCAGCACCGGTAGGACCGCCAGGATTGCGGCCGTGGCCCGGGCACCGGCCAAGGCTGCTTCGGTCCGATTGCGGAATTTGGCCCGGGCTGCCAGGTCGGCGCGCGCCGCCGACAGTAGTTCGGCCAGCGCGAGGCCGTGCCGTTCGGCGACCCGCCAAGCATCCGCGACCCGGGCCAGTTCGGTGGCGACGACCGTTCCCGGACACAGCATTCCGTCTGCTCCGGATCCGCCCAGCCGGCTGCGGGCGGCGCCGACCGCGAACGCCTGTGCCGCGATCCCGGAGGTTTCGCGCGCGGCGACGGCGGCGGCAGCGCTGGGGTGCGCGCCTACGTGTAGTTCCGCGATCACGGCCGCCAAGCCGTCGAGCAGGTATCCGCATTCGGTACGGTGTCGCCCGGACCGGCGGGCGCGGCGCACCCGGACAGCAACGGTCGCCCCGACGAGGACTGCGGTGACAAGGGCCCCGCTGCCCAGGCTCAGCGCCACCACGACGCCCAGACCGGCAATGCAGTGGAGACAGCGGTGCACGGGTATTCGACGCCGCGGCTGCGAACGGAAAACCATCAGGTACCGCCGCCGGACAGCTGTTGCCGGGAGAATGAGCAGACCCAGCGCAACACAGCCGAGCGCCGCGATCGCCGGCCCGGCCGGCTCTCCGGGCATCATCCGCCCAGCCGTTCTTCGAGCAACCCCGCCAGCAACTCCGCTCCGGGGCCCGGCCCGCCGGGACGCCAGGCCGGGCAGATCTCGACCCAGCCGTGACCGTCCCGTCGCACCACGCCGATTTCCCGGAGGATGCGCGCACCGTCGGTACGCCGCTGAACGTGCAGTACGACCTGGACCGCGGCGGCCAGCTGACTGTGCAGGGCAGGCCGGTCCATACCGCCCGAACCGGCAAGCGCCTCGAGCCGGGCCGGAACCTCATGGGGCGAATTGGCATGTACGGTTCCGGCACCGCCGTCGTGTCCGGTGTTGAGGGCGGTGAGCAGGTCCACGACCTCGGCGCCGCGCACCTCCCCGACCACGATGCGATCCGGCCGCATCCGCAGCGCCTGGCGCACCAGATCGCGCAACGTGATCTCTCCGGCGCCTTCGATATTCGCCGGGCGGGCCACCAGCCGGACCACGTGAGGATGTGGCGGCGCGAGTTCGGCGGCATCCTCCACGCAGACGATGCGCTCCCCCGCCGCCACCTCGGCGAGCAGCGCCGACAGCAGCGTCGTTTTCCCGGCGCCGGTTCCGCCCACCACCAGGAATGCGAGCCGGGCCCGGATGATCTTGCGCAACAAGGTTTTCGCTTCGGCCGAAACCGTCCCTGCCCGGGACAGGGCGTCCAGGCCCTGGGTGGCCGGACGCAGGACACGCAGCGATAAGCAGGTGCCACCGAGGGCGACCGGAGACAGCACCGCGTGTAGCCGGACACCGAAGTTGTTCCCCAGTACGAGTTCCCGGCCCGAGAGCCGGCCGTCCACCCAGGGTTGCGCGTCGTCGAGCCGACGGCCTGCCGACAGCGCCAGCCGCTGGGCCAGGCGCCGCACCGCGGCCTCATCGGGAAAGGTTATCGAGGTTTTCTCGACCCCGTGCCCACGATCGACCCATACCGCGTCGGGCGCCGTCACCAGGACATCGGCAACCGCCGGATCGTGCAGCAGCGGTTCGAGTACGCCGGCGCCGGTGAGTTCGGTCTGCAGCAGCCGCAAGGCACGTAAGAGATCGGTATCACCCAGCATTCCGCCCGCTTCGGCCCGGATGGCCGCCGCGACCCGCGCCGGTTCGGGCTCGGCGGATTCGCCGGCCAGCCGCCGGCGCACCCGGTCCAGAAGTTCGGCCGTGACCACGGTGTCCTCGGCGCCGGTGGTCATCGCGGTCGCCGTTCGTCCGGTGGGCTCAGTACCGCGAGAACCGCGTCGCAGGCGGTGCGCAGCGGGCCGCGCGGCAACCGCAGGCCACCGCGTTCGAGGCGGGCGCCGAGGCCCGGCTGTGCGCGTACGGCGGCCAGCAGCGGCAGTTCGAGGACCCTGGCGATTTCGTGACCGCGGAGATTACCGGGGGCCGGACCACGGACGACCAGGCCCTGGTTCGGATTCCGGTCGGCGATCCACCGCGCCACGGCCTCGGCCGCTGCCACCGCGCGTAACCGGGCGGGTACGACGAGCACCACGAGATCCGCCGCGTCCAGTATCCGATCGATATGGGGGCCTCGTTCACTGGATATATCGCAGACGACGAGATCGCCTGCCCCGCAGGTTGCTTCGATCACCGCATGGACCGCGGCGGCGCCGATGGGACTCGCCCGTCCCGCGCCGCGGCCGCAGGACAGCACCGACAGGCCCGCGCCGGCGCCGGGTAAGGCGTTGTGTAGTTCGGCGGCGGCCACCCGGCCGTCGTCGATGACCAGATCGGGCCAGCGCAGGCCGGGCGTGCCCTCGATACCGAGCAGCAGATCCAGGCCGCCGCCCTGGGGCACGCCGTCGACGAGCACCGTATGCGGCCGGAACCGGGAAGCGGCCGATCGCAACGCAACCGCCGCGGCCAGGGTGGACGCCCCCGCACCGCCACCGGCACCGGCCAGGGCGATGACAACTCCGCCGTCGGCATGCTGTTCGGCGTATTCGGCGAACTTCTCGATGAGCCCGACCGCCGCGGCGGGCAGCGCGACCACACGTTCGGCGCCGATCACCGCCGCCGCCTGCCAATCGCCCAGTTCGGGTTCGCCGTCGGTGACGGTGACCACCCCGTTGCGCCGCGGTGGCGCGGCGGCGGCGCATTCCACCGCCGCCCGGGTGTCCAAGACGATGAGTGGCGCCACCGACCAGGCGTGCCGGCCCGCCGGTGGGTCGGTTTCCTCGATGCGCCGACCGGCCGCCGCGGCCACCCGGCGGACTTCCTCGCGGAGCCGGTGATCCCGGATGACCACCAGCACAGCGGGTTCGGTGTTTTCCGCAGTGGTCGTGTCGTGGTCCATACGAGCCAGCGTGGCCGACGAATCCCGGCCGGAAGCGGGCGTGGCGGCGATTGTGGACAACTCGCGGGCTGTGGACAACTCTGCGAGTCCGCGACCGACCCTTGAATAGAGGACGGCCCCAGCCGGGGGGGGAGGAGGCTGGGGCCGTCGGGGTTCAGCCCCGGGGGGTCGGGCTGAACGCGCCTGGAACATGTCCAGGTGACAGCCATACTACACCCAATCCCCGACGGGAACGCAAGCCCCGCGACAAAGAAGTTCGCCGGTTCACACCCGCTGTTACATGCCGGGAGAAAGCACAGGTCAGGGCCACCGAATCGCCCCGGCGCCGCCGACACGCCAGGCACCGATGCTTATCCTGAACCCGTGACGGACTCCGCTGATTCGACTCCGCTGACGGGCGATCGCCACGGCACCAACGGCCGTATCGCCGCCTTCTTCGACCTGGACAAGACGGTGATTGCCCGCTCGAGCACCTACGTGTTCAGCAAACCCTTCTTCGCCGAAGGCCTGATCAACAGGCGTGCAGTACTGGAGAGCAGCTATGCCCATTTCATGTTCCTGCTCTCGGGCGCCGACCACGATCAGATGGAGCGGATGCGCGCCAACCTGACGAATATGGTCGCCGGCTGGGATGTCGCCCAGATCCAGTCGATCGTGGCCGAGACATTGCACGACCTGGTGGATCCGCTGATCTACGCGGAGGCAGTCGATCTGATCGCCGATCACCGGATCCGCGGCCACGATGTGGTGATCGTCTCCGCCTCCGGTGAGGAAGTGGTGGCCCCGATCGCCGAGGCACTCGGAGCCACCTATACCGCCGCCACCCGGATGGAGGTCGTCGACGGCAAGTACACCGGCGCCGTCGACTTCTACTGTTACGGCGAGGGCAAGGTCACAGCCATGGAAAAACTTTCCGCCACAGCGGGTTACGACCTGTCCCGGTGTTACGCGTATTCCGATTCGATCACCGATCTGCCGATGCTGTCAGCGGTCGGCCACCCTACTGCCGTGAATCCCGACCGGAACCTCCGGCGGGAGGCAACAGCGCGGGACTGGCCGGTCCTCACGTTCTCCAACCCGGTTTCGCTGTGGTCACGGTTTCGCGCACCGTCGAAAACGACGGCCACCGGTATTGCGGTCGGCCTGAGCGCGCTGGCCGCCGGAGCGCTCACCTATCGACTCCTTCGCCGCCGCTGAAGAGGGGCGCTCACCTGGTCTTATAGCATATCCCTCCGATTCGCGGGACCATTCGGTGAATGTTCGGTGATGTTCTGCGAAGCCTTGATGTGAGTGCGCTCACAGTGTAGAAATGGAGGCACGGAAGGACGGAAGGCCAAGGCGCAGCCGGAAGAGAAGGCTCCGCCTCCCGACCCACCCTTCCCAGCACGGACACCAGGTACCCACGCGGAGCTCGCCGCGACAAGGGCAGGAGTGTTGTGGGCCTGCGAAATCCGGTTCGTTGCCGGCGATGGCCTCGCATAGCTGCGGGGATGAGCTGCTGCGGAGTCCGGAGGAACGCCGAGGCCGGAGAACACAACCCATTTCAGCACGCATGGTAACCGGGTAGTCCGTGCTCGCGGGCGGTGAGGTCCAAGGACCACGCCGCCCGCTTTGATGTGCAGGGAACGCCGCATCCGGGGGCGGCGAACCGGGTGGTTCATCCGCAAGGTACTCAGCCGGCTGCCGCCTCCGCGATCGACATCGCTTCCCGCGCGCCGTCTTCGAGCGCCCCGCAGCAGAAGACCACCCAGCCGCCGACACCCGCGGCGGTACCGGCGCCGAAACCCGCCGCCGCGTCCAGATAGGCCTGCCGGCGCCGCAACAGGAAAACCTCCGGTACACCGAGCGCGTGCGGATCCAGCCCGCTGGACACGGTCACCAGTCGCGACGCCGCCCGCGCGACCAGTGCGTCCGCGGTGCCGAACGGTTTCAGCGTCATCAGCTCGCCGTGCACCACGGCCGCCGTCACCGGGGCGGGCGCCGAAGTGGACAGCAGAGTCTGGGCCAGAACGTCCAAGCGTTCCGCGACACCTTCATGAGCACGTGGCCGGCCCAGTTCGCCTTCGTCGTCGACCAGGTCCGCGGCGGCCAGCAGGTGCAGCCGGGCCAGCGCCTGCAGCGGCGCGCGCTCCCAGACCCCGACCAGGTTCCGCAGCGCATCGCCTTCCAACGCCTGCCCCACGCGCAGCGCGCCGGCCAGGATCGGATCGGCGACCGCACCGTCGGCAGGGAGTTCGGTACTGCCGCCGTCGAGTGCCGCCGAGGATCGCGCGGCACGCACCGCGGCCTCGGCCGCCGTGGTCGGCCAGCCCCGGCGATTGGTTTTGTGCCGGTGCACCTCGGCCAAGGCGTCGCGGGCCTTGTCGGCGGCAGCCCGGACGCCGGGCAGTTCGGTGAGGGGCGCGAGCGGATCGGTCACGGGGTAGCAGGCTACGCGGCGCGGCGGCCGGGCCGGCGCGAGACCCGCACGGATCACCGCACAGGAAGGTCGCGACCCGGGATCGCCGCGAGCAGGCTGCGGGTGTACTCCTCGGCGGGCGTTTCGAAGATCTGCTCGGTCGGCGCTGCCTCGACGATGCGGCCGTCGTGCATCACCAGGACTTCGTCCGCGATCTGGCGGACCACGGCCAGATCATGGGTGATGAAGAGATAGGTGAGTCCCAGCTCGCGCTGCAGGCGATCGAGCAGGTCCAGGATATTGGCCTGGACGAGCACATCGAGCGCCGACACCGCCTCGTCGCAGACAAGCAGATCCGGTTCGAGGGCCAGTGCCCGGGCGATGGCCACCCGTTGACGCTGCCCGCCGGACAGTTCGTTCGGGTAGCGGGACGCGATACCGGCCGGCAGCGCGACCTGGTCCAGCAGTTCGCGTACCCGGGCGTCGCGTTCGGCACGGGTACCGAGGTTATGGGTCCACAGTGGTTCGGCGATGCACCGGTGGATCGAGTACATCGGGTCGAGCGAGGCGTAGGGGTTCTGGAAGATCGGCTGTACCCGGCGGCGGAACCGGGTCTGTTCGCGACCCGACAGTTGCGCGATATCGGTGCCGTCGAAGATCACCGAACCCGAGCTGGGTTCGAGCAGTCCGAGGACGAGCTGGGCGACCGTGGATTTTCCGGAACCCGATTCGCCGACCAGCGCGGTGGTGGTGCCGCGGTCCAGGCGGAACGAGACGTTCTCCGCGGCCGTGCTTTCCCGGGAGCGCCACGGCGCCGAACCGCGCACCCGGTAGCGCTTGGTGAGCCGGTCGGCGACCAGGATCGGTTCCTTGCCGCCTGCCCGGTCCGGCTCGGCATCGCGGATACGGCCCGTCCGCCGCCCGGCAGCCAGTGACGGTGCCGAATCGACCAGTTTCCGGGTGTAGGCATGCCGCGGATCCCGGAGCAGTTCGAGCGCGGGGCCCGATTCGACGACGCGGCCCCGATACAGCACGATCAGGTGTTCCGCGCGTTCGGCGGCCAAGCCCAGATCGTGGGTGATGAGCAGGATGGCCGTACCGAATTCGCCGGTGAGGCTGTCGATATGGTCGAGAATCCGGCGCTGCACGGTGACGTCCAGCGCCGAGGTGGGTTCGTCGGCGATCAACAGCGCCGGTCGCGCGGACAAGGCCATGGCGATGAGCGCGCGCTGCCGCAGCCCGCCGGACAGTTCGTGTGGGTACTGGCCGGCCCGGTGCTCCGGGTCGGGTATTCCGGCGGCGCGCAACAGTTCCACTGTCCGCTCCCGGGCGGCCCGGCCGCGGCCTATACCGTTGGCGGCCAGGGTCTCCCGGATCTGAAAGCCGATCGTGTAGACCGGGTCGAGATTCGACATCGGGTCCTGCGGTACGAAACCGATCTCGGTGCCGCGTACGGCCACCAGCCGGGATTCCGGCGCGCCGGCCAGCTCCCTACCGGCGAAGCGGATACTGCCGCCGGCGATACGCCCGCCGGGCGGCAGCAGACCGAGGACGGCGTGCGCGGTGGTCGATTTACCGGATCCGCTTTCCCCGACGATCGCCACGGTTTCCCCGGGGTAGACGCTGAGATCGATGCCGCGTACCGCCTCGACGCGGTCGTCGCCGGTCCCGAAGGAGATGCGCAGATCCCGGACCTCCAGCAATGGGCGGTCGTCGGTGGTACCGGTCATGATCGCTTCCTGTCTCGGGTCCGCGCACGCGAGGCGTCGTACCGGCTTCCGGCCGGCCGAATTCGCCGGGTTCCGCCGTTCACCGGGCCCGCCGGGTTTTCGGATCGATGGCATCGCCCAGCGCATCGCCGAGCATGATGAAGCTGAGGACCGTCAGCGCCAGCGCGGTGGCCGGGTAGAACAGGATCAACGACCCTCCGCGCAACTGCTGCCGGCCGGTCGCGATATCGGCTCCCCAGGAAACCTCGGTGGGCGGCAGGCCGACACCCAGGAACGACAGTGTCGCCTCGGTGACGATGAAAACACCCAGCCAGATCGCGGTCACCACGATGATCGGTCCCACCGAGTTCGGCAGGACATGGCGGACGAGGATACCGAGGCGGGAGACGCCCAGAGCCCGTGCAGCCAACACGTATTCACTGTTCTTCGCCGCAATCACCGAACCGCGGGCGATACGCGCCGCCTGCGGCCAGGTGAAGGCGGCCAGGGTGACGATCACCAGCCCGAGGGTGCGTTCGGTGGACAGCTGCATGAGAACGATGGCGGCGAGCATGAGCGGGATGGCATAGACGATTTCCGAGATCCTGGAGATGATCGAATCGAGCAGTCCGCCGTAATAGCCGGCCAACGCCCCCAGGCCGGCCCCGATCAGGACGAACAACGTCGCGGCCCCCACGCCGGTGAGGATGGAGGCCCGCGCCCCGTAGATGGTGCGCGCGTAGATATCGCAGCCCTGTAGGTCGAATCCGAACCAATGCGCCGAACTCGGCGGCAGCAGACTGTTGTCCACCAGGCAGTAGCGCGGATCCTGGCCGGTGAACAGTGCGGGGAATGCGGCCACCACGACCACGAGCAGAATGAGCGCCGCCGCGATCCAGAACAGCGGGTTGCGGCGTAGATTCCGCCAGGCCTGGCCCCAGAATCCGCGCGGTGCGCCCGCGACCCGGACCCGATCGGTGGCCTCCACGGTCACCGCGTCCGGTTCGGCGACCCAGCGTTGCCGGCCGGGCCGGCGGGGCAACTCATCCGACATTGCCGCACTCCTGTTCAGGCATAACGGATCCGGGGGTCGAGTACCGCGTACAGCAGGTCCACCACGAGGTTGGCCAGCAGGAACACCACGATCAGCACCGTGACGAACGAGACCACGGTCGGCGCTTCACCCCGCACCACCGCCTGGTAGAGGGTGCCGCCGACGCCGGGAATGTTGAAAATGCCCTCGGTGACGATCGCGCCGCCCATGAGTGCGCCGAGGTCGGCCCCCAGGAAGGTGACCACCGGGATGAGGGAGTTCCGGAGGATGTGGACGGGGACCACGCGGCGCCGGGGCAAGCCTTTGGCCGTCGCCGTGCGCACATAGTCGGCGTCCCGAGTGTCCGCGACCGAATTGCGGGTCAGCCGCAGGACGTAGGCGAACGACAGCGATCCGAGTACCAGTGCGGGCACCACCAGGCGGCCCCAGCTCGCGTCCGCGCCGACCGTGACCGGTGCGATCCCCCATTTCACACCCAGCAGGAACTGCGCGAGGAAGCCGAGGACGAAAACCGGTATCGCGATAACCAGCAGGCTCACCACCAGCATGGCCGAATCGAACGGCTTGCCCTTACGTAAACCGGCCAGGACACCGAACAGCACCCCGAGCACCGCCTCGAATACCAGCGCCAGGAACGCGAGCCGGAAGGTGATCGGAAATGCCCGCGCCAGTTCGTCTTTCACCGAGCGCCCGGAAAACGAGGTGCCGAGGTCGAAGGTGAAGATGCCTTTGAGGTAGTAGAAATACTGCACGAAGAAGGAGCGGTCCAGGTGGTACCGCGCGCGCAGTTGCTCCTCCAGGGCGGGGGTGAGGGTGCGGTCACCGGCCAGCGCCGCCACCGAACCCCCGGAGATCTTGTAGATCAGAAAGTAGACGAGCAGGGTGGCGCCGAAGAACACCGGAACCATCTGCAGCAGACGCCGCACTACGTACCAGGCCATACGCGCTCCTCACGCCTGTGGGGTCCGGGCGTCATATCAACTCGAGGTTCTCGAAATCCGCCATCCCGTTCCAGCCGAAGGTGACACCGTGGACCCGGTCGGAGTACCCGGAGGAGGTCACATAGTCGAAGATCGGAATGGCGGGCAGGTCGTGCAGGAGAACCGTCTGGGCCCGGGCGACGAGCGCCCACGATTCCGGCTCGGTCGGTGTGGCTTCGGCAGCCGCGATGAGGGCATCGAATTCGGGGTTGTGGTAGTCGAAATCGTTGGTTTCGGAATGGCTCAGGAACGACGGTTCGAGGAACTGGAGCATGGTCGGATAGTCGCCCTGCCAGCCGGAACGGAAGGCCTTACCGACGGTCCGCGAGGTGATCTGGTCGCGTAACTGTTTGAACGTCGGATAGGCGGCCCCGACCGCCTCGATACCGAGAGTGTTCTTGATACTGTTCGCGACCGCGTCGACCCAGGGCTGATGATCGCCGTCGGCGTTGTACGCGATCTCGAAACGCCCGCTCCACGGAGAGATCTCGTTCGCCCGCGCCCAGAGACGGCGTGCCTCGTCGGGATCGAATTCGAGAACCTCCGACCCCGGCAGGTCAGCGTCGAAACCGGGCAGCACGCTGGAGGTGTAATCCCGGGCCGCTGCGCGGGTACCGCGGAAAATCTTGTCGCCGATGGCGCGGCGGTCGATCGCCCGCGATATCGCATGCCGGCGCAGCCGCCCCTCTTCACCGCCGAAATGTGGAAGACCCGGCTGGGTGCCGATCCACAGGTTCTTCGCGGTCGCCGCAGCGACTGCGCGGTCCCCCAGGTCGGCGTGGACAACGGTCAGCGCGCTGGTGGGAACCGTATCGAGCACATCCAGGTTGCCGGCCAGCAGATCGGCGTAGGCGGCATCGAGGTCGGAATAGAAGACGAAGGTCAGACCCTTGTTCCGGGCGGGTCGCCCACCCCGGTACGACTCGTTCGGCACCAGATCGAGTTTCACATCGTGCTGCCACGCATCCGGACCTGCGAAACGGTAGGGGCCGTTGCCGATCGGGTGCTGCCCGAATGCCTCCATATCCGCGAACGCCGCCTCGGGCAGCGGGTAGTACGGGGCATAGGCCAGGCGGGTACGGAAATCGATGGTGGGTACCTTCAGGTCCACCGTGAAGGTGAGATCGTCGAGTACCCGCAGACCCGACATGGTCTGTGCCCGCGGCGGATCCGCCTGCACATCATCGAAACCGACGATCGGCTCGTAGGTGTAGCTCTGCAGTTGACCGTTGGTGACCAGGGCGCCGTAGTTCCAGGCGTCCACGAAGGAATGCGCGGTCACCGGTGAGCCGTCGCTGAAAATCCAACCGGGTTGCAGGCGGATCCGGTAGTGCTGCTGATCGGTGGTCTCGATGGATTCGGCGACCTCGTCGTGCAGGCTGCCGTCGGCGGCGATCCGGCGCAGGCCCGCGAACAATCGGTCGACGATCCGCCCGCCGCCGTTCTCGTTCGTATTCGACGGCACCAGCGGATTCTGCGGTTCCGAGCCGTTGACGGCGATGGAATCCCCCAGCGCCGGCGTCACCGTGCAGGCGGGCAGCACCGCCGCAGCGGCCAGCGCCAGCACCAGCACGATCGCCCGCCACGACCACGACGCTCCCCGCACCAAACTCCCCGCTCGTTCGCTCCGCCCGGTGTCCACCCTGCCGCGAGACCAAGGCCGCTGCACCCTTCGCGACCGACGCCACGGCGTGTCCGGCTCGCGCGCCGAAATGCGGGGCCCATACCTCGCAGAGTTGTCCGAGGATACCGGCACACGCTCCGTCACGCGCGGCTTCGCGCAGTTCCCGCCGGGTCGCGGGCGACCGTTCATCCGCTCCCGGCAGCCGTTCATCCCATGTCGGCGGCCTTTCGTCCGGGGATACGCACGGCCGGACCCGGGAGAGTTTAGGGTCACAGATAGCCCTCATGGTGCAGGTAACGCGAAGGAAGTGACTCAGATGACCGAAACGCCGGACGCCTACCCGCCGAGCGCGGAGTTCGCTGCCGCGGCGAATGTGGACGCGGGTATCTACGAGCGTGCCGCGCAGGATCGCGAAGGGTTCTGGGCAGAGCAGGCCGACCACCTCCACTGGCACCAGCGCTGGAACCAGGTGCTCGACTGGAGCGAGGCACCGGTGGCGAAATGGTTCGTCGGCGGGCGCCTGAACGTCGCCTACAACTGCGTGGACCGCCACGTCCTCGAAGGACGCGGCGACAAGGTCGCGCTGCACTGGGAGGGCGAGCCCGGCGATTCGCGGACGATCACCTACGCGGATCTGCTCGCCGAGGTCGGCCGGGCGGCCAACTATCTGACCTCGCTCGGGCTCACGGCCGGCGACCGGGTGGCCATCTACATGCCGATGATCCCGGAGACCATCGTGGCGATGCTGGCCTGCGCACGGCTGGGCCTGACACATTCGCTGGTTTTCGCCGGGTTCTCCCCGACCGCACTCCGCCAGCGCATCGACGATGCCGAGGCGCGCCTGGTCATCACCACCGACGGCCAATGGCGCCGGGGTAATCCCGCGCCGCTGAAGGAGGCGGTCGACGAGGCACTGTTCGCGCACGGTGACGTTCCGTCCAGCGTGGAGCATGTACTGGTGGTGCGCCGGGTCGGGATCGAGGTGGCCTGGACCGAGGGTCGCGACCTGTGGTGGCACGAAACGGTCGCCCAGGCCGAGCCCGCGCACGAGGCCGAGTCCTTCGACTCCGAACATCCGCTGTTCATCCTCTACACCTCGGGCACCACGGGTAAACCCAAGGGCATCCTGCACACCAGCGGTGGGTACCTGACTCAGACCAGCTACACCCACCGCGTCGTGTTCGACCACAAACCGGAGACCGATATCTACTGGTGCACCGCCGATGTCGGCTGGGTGACCGGACACAGCTATATCGTCTACGGCCCGCTCGCCAACGGCGCCACCCAGGTGCTGTACGAGGGCACCCCGAACTTCCCGGACGAGCACCGGCACTGGCAGATCATCGAGAAGTACGGGGTGACGATCTACTACACCGCGCCCACCCTGGTCCGCACCTTCATGAAGTGGGGCCGCCAGATCCCGGACGCCCACGATCTGTCCTCGATCCGCGTGCTGGGCTCGGTCGGCGAACCGATCAACCCGGAGGCCTGGCGCTGGTACCGCGATGTGATCGGCGGCGGCACCGCGCCGATCGTCGATACCTGGTGGCAGACCGAGACCGGCGCCATCATGATCTCCCCGCTGCCCGGTATCACCGCCACCAAACCGGGCGCCGCCATGACCCCGCTCCCCGGTATCTCGGCCACCGTGGTGGACGAGGAAGGCAACACAGTGCGCCGTGGCGAAACCGAAGCCAACGGCTATCTGGTCCTGGATCAGCCGTGGCCGGCCATGCTGCGCGGAATCTGGGGCGATATGGAACGCTACCGGGCCACCTACTGGGAGCGTTTCGCCGAACAGGGCTGGTACTTCGCCGGTGACGGCGCGAAACTCGATGTCAACGGCGACCTCTGGGTGCTCGGCCGGGTCGACGACGTGATGAACGTATCCGGGCATCGCATCTCCACCGCCGAGGTCGAATCCGCCCTCGTCGGCCATTCCGGGGTCGCCGAGGCGGCGGTGGTCGGCGCCACCGACGAAACCACCGGCCAGGGCATCGTCGCCTTCGTGATCCTGTCCGCCGACGCCACCGATACCGGCGCGGCCATGGTCGACGAACTCAAGGCCGAGGTGGCGCGCGAGATCAGCCCGATCGCCCGCCCGCGGGAGATCCACGTGGTGCCGGAACTGCCCAAGACCCGCAGCGGCAAGATCATGCGCCGGCTGCTGCGCGACGTGGCCGAGGGTCGCGAACTGGGCGATACCTCCACCCTGGTGGACCCGCAGGTGTTCGAGAACATCCGCGCGGGGCGTTCCGAGTAGGCCGGATACGGACGGGGGGGGGGGGCCCCCCCGCCCCCCCCCCGCGGGGGCGGGGGGAGTAAGGG
>NZ_JARWNW010000269.1 GCF_029868325.1 Nocardia carnea | reverse complement strand
CTCGGCCTAATCCACGCTGGACTGGGCGACCAGTGAAAGAGCGACATCTGCTGACCGTCCACGAAACCGGTGTACCGCTCAACATCTCTTATCCCGACCTCATGAAGTACCACGGCCCGGGATTCCCCGGCGGCGTCGCCCACGCCTACTGCGCCATGCAGCAGGCCGTCGCCGTGCTCGGCGAGGTCGAACGCCGCGAGGTCACCGTCCGTACCGCCTTCCCCGGGCCGGGCGGCCGGGACGCCGTCGAGATGACGCTGCGGGCCGTCACGGGGGACCGTTTCACCGTCGACTCCGAACTCGCCGCGACCTCCCGCGGGACCACTCTCGCCCGGTACGTCTGGGAATTCGGCTACCGCGGCAGGACCGTGCGGGTACAGCTGCGTGACGCGGGGTTCGTCACCGACGAGTTCATCGCACTCGGCGCGAAAACCGGCCGGACATCCGAAGACGAGGCCCGGCTGACGGTGCTCAAACAGGAGATGGCCGAACGACTGCTGACCGCGGCCGTGGGTGAGGTCTACGAGGTGGTCGCGACAACTCCCTGATCGGCGACGACCTCGGCGTACCGGGGGAGCGGCGACGTTATTCACCGCGTCCGCCGGGTATGCCGTGACCGTTGTCCGGTTGTGGAAGGAGGGCCACCGATGGCCGCCGAAGGTATCGAGGGTTTGCGCACAGTCGTTCTGGACTGCCCGGACCCGTGGAAACTGGCCGAGTTCTATCTGGGCGTGCTCGGCGGGGAGATCGTCCGGCCGGAAAGTGATGACACCTGGGTGGCTATGACCGACCCGCAGGGCCGCCGCCTGGCCTTCCAGTTGTCCCCGCAGTACCGGCCGCCGCAGTTCCCCGACCCGGCAGGATCTCAGCAGATCCACCTGGATATCCGGGCCGGCGATATGGAGGTCGCCGAATCCGCGGTGCTCGCCCTCGGCGCGACCCACATCCAGACGACGGACAACTTCCGCGTGTACACAGACCCGGTAGGACATACTTTCTGCTTGGTCCGGGCCGAGTAACCGCGTCTCCGCCGCACGGCTTGTGCCGTTGGAGCAGCCGCATGCAATTCGGCCCCGATAACCGAATGCCCGGGCATGCTCACCATGCCCGGGCATTCGGCTTGCCGGCTCAGCGGTTCTTCGCCGCGTCCGCCCGGCCCTTCCGGTAGGCCTTCTCCAGTTGCGCCCGTTGCTTCTTCAGCTGGGCGCGCTGTTCCTTTGCGGCTGCGCCCAGTTCACCGCTCCGGTTCTTCGAGTAGTCGGCGAGACCGGCCGCCCGCTTCTTGGCGGCCTCGGTCAACTCCGGCCCCTTGGCCTGGGCGGTGCCGGCGAGTTCGTTGCCCCGATGTTTCGCGGTCTCGGCGACTTCCTCGCCCCGATGCTTGGCGGCGTCGGCCAGCCTCGCCGCCCGCTGCTTCGCCGTCTCCGCCCATACCGGGCCGCGCGCCTGCGCTGTATCGGCCAACTCGCTGCTCCGGTGCTTCGCGAGATCGCCGATCTCGGCCGCGCGGCTCTTGGCGGCCTCGGTCCACCCGGGGCCGCGGGTCTGCACGGTATCGGCCAGTTCACCGCCGCGATGTTTCGCGACCTCGGCCAGTTCACTGCCCCGGTGCTTGGCGATATCCGCCCACTCGGCCCCGCGGTGCTTGGCCGCTTCGGCCCAATCCGGACCACGTTCCCGGGTCAGCTCGGCCAGCTCCGCCCCCTTACCGGCGACGGTGCCCGCCAGCTCCTGGCCTCGGCTCGCCGCAGTACCCGCGACCTCCTGGCCGCGCTCCGCGGCCTGCTGCAACTGGTGGCGAACCGCCTCACCGGACCCGTGACGACCCGATGCGCCGACCGGCAGCGCCCCGCCGACGGTGGCCGCGGCCTTACGGGCGGCCCGCCGGCCTCGCCAGCCCAGCGATGGTTTGCCCGCGGTATCCGCCGCGGCGATCATCAGCCCACCCAGCAGGCCCATATCCTTCAGGAACGCGGTCCGCTTCGCGGCCTTGCGGACGGGGTCGGTTTCCGCCCAGAAATTCTGTTCGGTGACCGTCGCCGGAACCACGGTCGCCGCCAGGGCCAGCGCCGCGGGCCGCGGTGCCTTCCCCAGCGCCAGCAGCGTGCCGCCCGCGATCTGGACGGCCGCGGTCACCTTGACCATCGTGTCCGGGTCGGAGGGAAGCGACGATGCGATATTCGACGGCAGCGATTCCTGCCCTTTCACCACCAGGTTCGACGCTTCCTGTACCCGTGATTGCGGATGCATCAGGGTTTCGACGCCGTTCGCGACGAACGTACTCGCCAGCAGCGGCCGGGCAAGCCGACGTATCAGCATGGTAGGCATCCCTTTCCTCGGTGTATCGCATCTGTCACAGCCGGAAACCAGGGGAGGTTGCCCAGCGTACTGGCGATCTACCCGGCATTCGGTACGGGAAACAGCGGGGCCTCGCGCGTGTCGCGCGCGCGTTACCCCGCGAACCGGCGCCGCGGCGGCCATGTCCAATATCACACCCGCGGCCCGCTGTGGGGCATGGTGCGCGGACGAGGCCGGAATTTCCTGGTGCGCTACGGAATCCGGCACGGCGATAAATCCGGACCGAAGCGAGTCCCGGAAATCTGCCCGATACCTCGATGCCGGCGCCGACGCGAATGTCTACCCTCGGGACCAGCGCAATCGCCGTCGCGGCCGCGGTTCACCGGCCGGCGTGCCGCGGTGATCACGTCGTCGTCCAGGTGCCGGTGTGGCCGGCCGCCGGACCACATCCGGAAATCAGTTCTGTGATCGGAAGGACGCACCACACATGTTCGCCGAGATCCCGGATCGTGAGGCCCTCGATATCGCCCTCGGCCTCGCCGTCCGAGCTCCGTCGGTCCACAACACCCAGCCGTGGCGGTGGCGACCGACCCCTACCGGGATCCAGCTCTTCGCCGACCCCGATCGCCACCTCACCGCCACCGATCCTTATCAGCGGGCCCTGATCATCAGCTGCGGCGCCGCGCTACACCATCTGCGGACAGCGCTGGCCGCGCTCGGCTGGTCGACCGGTGTGGAGTACTGTCCGGATCCCACCGACCTCGATCACCTCGCCACCGTGCACACCACCCGGCAGCGCCCCACCAACGTCCAGATCGAACAGGCCGCCGCCATCCTCCTGCGGCGCACCGACCGCCGCCGCTACCTGCCCCGCCCCGTCCCCGCCGGGCATATCCGCGCACTCGCCGGCCAGGCCTCCGCCTACGGCGCCGCGGTCCGGCAGGTCCCGGCTCCCTTCCTCCCGCGTCTGGCCGACCCCATGCGTCACGCCGCCGAACTACACAGGGCCGACCCCGCCTACCAGGCGGAGATCGCCCGCTGGAGCGGCCCGGGCCGCGCCGCCGACGGCGTTCCTTCCCGGAACGCCCCCGCACCTCGCCACACCGGCGAGATCCCGGTCCGCAGCTTCGCCGAGCCCGCCCTGCTGGACCCCGCAGACCAGCCCGACGGCGCCCAATGGCTGGTCGTGGGCACCCCGTACGACGATCGCCGCGTCCAATTGCGCGCCGGCGAGGCAATCAGTGCCCTCCTGCTGACCGCGACCGGGCTCGGTCTGGCGACGAGTCTGCAGACCGAACCGCTCGGCATGCTCGACTCCCGTCAGGAGATCCGCACCGGACTCCTGCACGACTGCGCCTACCCGCAGGCCATGGTCCGCGTCGGCTGGGCGGCCGGTAGCTTGGCACCGCTCGCCGAAACTCCTCGCCGCCCGGTAGCGGACGTCATCGCCGCCTGATCCGCCACCGGCGGGGAGCTGACCCGACACCGGCGGGGAGTGTCCCGATTCTCGCCGGAAGTCGGGGTCGAGCAGACTCCAGGCACCCGAGCGCGCGGCCCAGCCTTCTCGACGTTCACTTGCGTCGGCAATGGGGTTCGGTCCGGGCTGGAGCTGCCCTCGGCGTCGCCGACTGGGGGCTGCCGGCATGTTCCCCATAGAACATAGCCGTGTGGATACCTAGATATGCGCATCTAAACACGTCTCGTACTCGGTCTGCTCACGCGACTGCTGCCCGATAAAAAGACCAGGAGGGGCAGCGACCAACACCCATGGTGAACTGCTGACAAGTCTGCCCGCGGTGAACTGTTGCCGAGGTTGTCGGAGGCTGGTGCCAGACTCGGGACATGCGGTGGGCGGTGGCGGAGACGGGTGACGGCGGTGCGGTTCTGTGCCCGCTCGGTCCGGACGGCCGGCCCGCGGGAGCGGTGGTCCGCGAGCCGTCGCTCGCCGAGGCGGTGCGGACGCGCCCCGAGGTCGAGAGATGGGTGTGGCGTTCCACCGCCGGTATCTACCGATCGCTCCTGGCGGCGGGTGTACGGGTCGAGCGCTGTTACGACGTGGAAGCCGCGGAGGCCTTGCTGATCGGATACGAGGAAGGCCAGGCCGGGCAGGCTCGATCCTTGGCGGCCGCTTGGGCCCGCCTGCACAACCTGCCGGTGCCACCGGATGCCCCGGCCCGTGCTGCCGAACTCCAGCCGTCGCTGTTCGAGTCGGGCCCGGTGCCGCTACCCGCCGGAACGGACGAATTCACCGCCCTGCTCGAGGTGTACACGGGCCAGCTCGCCCGCACGGCGGCCACCGAGCATCCGGACCGGATGCGGTTGCTACTGGCCGCAGAATCCGCGGGCATGCTGGTCGCGGCGGAGATGTCGCGGTCCGGTATCCCATGGCGCGCCGATCTCCACCGCGAATTGCTGGACACGCTGCTGGGGGAACGCTATCCGGGCGGATCGCAGCCCCGCCGGATGGCGGAACTGACCGACGAAGTCTCTCGGGCGTTCGGTGCCAGGGTCCGGCCGGATCTCCCCAACGACATCATCAGGGCCTTCGGCCGCGCCGGAATCGAGTTGTCGTCTACCCGCAAATGGGAGCTGCAACGCGTGGAACATCCGGCGGTGGAGCCGCTGCTGGCCTATAAAACCCTGTACCGCCTCTACACGGCTCACGGCTGGTCCTGGCTGGACCAGTGGGTGCACGGCGGACGCTTCCGTCCCGAGTATCTCCCCGGCGGCACGGTTTCCGGCCGCTGGACCACCAATGGTGGTGGTGCCCTGCAGATCCCGAAAGTGATCCGCCGGGCGATCCGCGCCGATCCGGGCTGGTGCCTGGTGGTCGCCGACGCCGACCAGTTGGAGCCGCGGATACTCGCCGCCGTCTCGCGCGACCCGGGGCTCATGCAGGCGGCCGGCCGGGCCGACGACCTGTACGCGGATCTGGCGGCACGTGGCTTCGGCGGTGACCGTGCGCAGGCCAAACTCGCGCTACTGGGCGCCATCTACGGCCAGACTTCCGGCGACGCCCTGACCCATTTGGCCGGCCTGCGGAGCCGGTATCCGGTAGCCGTGGCCTATGTCGACGAAGCGGCGCGGGCCGGCGAAGAGGGCCGGCTGGTGCGGACCCGGCTGGGGCGGACGTGCCCACCGGTATCGGTCGAGACCCCGGACTGGCAGGAGCTGCCGACCGGCAGCGAATACGGCACCAGCTCGGCCGCGCGTGCCCGGGGCCGATTCACCCGGAACTTCGTGGTGCAGGGGAGTGCCGCCGAATGGGCTCTGCTGGTCCTGGCGGGTCTGCGCCACGCGATCCTCCGTGCCGGGCTCCGTGCCGAACTGGTCTTCTTCCAGCACGACGAGGTGATCGTGCACTGTCCGCACGAGGAGGCGACGCGGATCGCCGATATGATCGCCACCGCGGCCGATACCGCCGGTCGGCTGGTTTTCGGGCCGACACCGGTGCGGTTTCCCTTTTCGACGTCGGTGGTGGAGTGCTATGGGGACGCCGGATAGGGCTCGGCGGTCGGCCGATCTCACGAGCAGGAGGCCGGCCGAGAGCCGTGCGGGTGCAAGATCCGCCCAACCCGGTGCAGGGTCGCGAGAACATCGAGTTCGCCCCGCCGGAATCCGAATTCGGTGAATACTCATCCCTGTGCCGGACGCAGGAGCAGAGCGGCCCGGTCGAGGCGGCCGGCGATACCGGCCGCTGATCGTATTCGCCTCCCGCAGCACCACACCGACCCCTCGGTGCCGGCCATCGGCGCCGACGATCAACCCCCGAGTTTCCAGGAGCACTGCATGAACGACGAAGTAACCCAATACATCGAAAAATTGCCGCCGTGGCAGATCGACGTGTGCCGCCGGTTGCGCGCCATGGTCCACGAGACGATCCCCGGGGTCGAGGAGCAGATCCAGTACGGCAAACCACATTTCCTGAAAAATGGGCAGCATGCGGCCTTGATCCATGCGGCCAAGAGCAAAGTGTCGTTCATGGTGTTCAACGCCGCGGAGATCGAGGCGGTCGAGGGAGTGCTCAGGTCGATGGGCAACGGTGAGCGCAAAACCGCCGATATCGCCGAGGGACAGGAACTCGACTACGACCTGCTCGCCGGTTTCCTGGCAAAGGCGAGCACCAGCCTCTGATCGGCCTGCCGCCGCAACCCGGGTGCATTCGGAGTGTTCCATTCGTATCGGGAGATTTCTTCACGAGGTACGCACCGATGCCGATCCCGTGGATGACTATTCCGTGGCCTCCAGCGCGGTGAATTTCGACAGGCGCGAGTTGGCATGCGCGTTTGGTGAGCGAGGAAGGCTGTCGGCTTCACGGTTCCGGCCAGGTCAGGTCCAGGGTTCGAATATGCTCTCGAACTCCGCCCGTGCTTTGTCGCCGTCGAATGCGATGTTGCCCTGCGCGATCCAACCGACGAACTCGTCGTGGCGTCGGAAGTCGGTCAGTAGGAACTCTGCAGGGCGGTCGTAGAGCGAGCGTACGTCGGTGAAGCGGCGCAGGACGCCGGTCCGGTGCGTCGATGCCGGTGAGCCAGTGACGGAGTGCAGCAGCGCACAAGCCGGGCGGCAGCCGTCGGGCAAGCTCGCGTCGTGATCGGCGAGTACCCCAGGACCGCTCCGCCGGATCCGGGTAGTTTTCGGCGAGATCGAACATCGTGCGGAGCGCGTTGGCGAAGCGGTCGACAGTTCCTGTCGGGCTTGATCCCGATCTTGTCGAGGCGGTACCCAATCCGGTCGTCACCGAGCAGGTGTCCGGGGCGGCCTCCGATGAACACCTATGGGAACCTCCTCCGGGTTCCGGCACCAGCCTCTGAGTGGACTGCTGTGTCGAAACACTCTGTAGCCGACGCCGTTGTGGTGGCGTGGTTTTCGGATCGGCGGCTCGCCCGGCGTTGCTCATGATTCCCGATATCGGTGACTGCTACTGTGCCGCGGGAAGTTTGGGTGATCCGGCGAGTGGAGGTATGGAGCGTGGCGCGCAAAGTTGTTGTCACTGTGGTCGATGATCTGGACGGCGAGTCCGCGGCGGCGGAGACCGTATCGTTCGGTATCGACGGAGTGCTGTACGAGATCGACTTGACCGAGGCGAATGCGCGGGAGTTTCGTGCGAGCATGGCGAAGTGGGTGCCGTTCGCCCGTAGGGTCGGTGGACGCGGCCGGCTCAAAGGGTTCGTCGCCGGACGGTCGAAAGACGCGAAAACGGTGCGCGAGTGGGCGCGGAACAACGGTCACGATGTGCCGGACCGCGGCCGGATCCCCTCGGCTGTGCAGGAGGCCTACCTGCGCGCCGCCAGCTGATCGCCGAGACGCCGGTTCGCTGCCGGCCCGAGGCCGGGCGTCGGCATGCGCCCAGGCCGAAACCGCTGGCTGCGCCGGTGACGATGTGCCCCCCGGGCCTTCGAGATCGTGCAGAGCGAATTTCGCGTCGATCGTTCCGGACGACCGTGTGTCCGGGTACCGGTCAGGGCAGGACGGCGGGCATGGTGTCCCACCCGCGGACAGTCGAGGTCGTCGACATCCGGGCCGCGGCGAGGTCGACGTTCCATTCCGGGAAGCGTCGCAGCACCTCTTCGAGGGCGATGCGTCCTTCGAGGCGGGCCAGGGCGGCGCCGAGGCAGAAATGTGCGCCGATCCCGAACCCGAGATGGGGTTGCGGCGGGCGGTGGATATCGAAAAGGTCGGCGTCGGGCGGGAATCGGCGGTGGTCGTGGTTGGCTGCCCCGATGAGGAGCATCATGACGCTGCCCGCGGGTACGCGGTGCCCGTAGTGTTCGACGTCGCGGGTGACGTAGCGTGCGGCATGGGGCGCCGGCGGTTCGAGTCGGAGTAGTTCCTCGATGGCCCGGGGGATCAGTCCGGGGTCCTCGGCGAGTTCGCGGCGTTGATCGGGGTGTTCGGCGAGGACCTTGCCCGCCCAGCCGATCAGCCGTGTCGTGGTCTCGTTGCCGGCGCCGGCCACCACGTTCACATACATCAGCAGTTCGTCGCGGGTCAGCCGCCGTACGGTGCCCGTTTCGTCCTCGAACTCGACGTTGAGCAGTTCGGTCACGATGTCGTCGGAAGGGTGTTTTTCTCGCCAGTCGATGTATTCGGCGAAGATGCGGCCATCGTCCAACCCGTCCGCGGCCGCTGTCATGGGGCGGCCGTCTTCGGTGGACACCTGGGAATTGGAGTGATCCCGCACCGCCTCCTGGATTTCTTCGGGGATGCCCAGCAGCATGCAGATCACCCGCATGGGCATGGGGGCGCCGAGGTCGGCGATGAAATCGAATCCGGCGCCGCCGACGAGGGGATCGAGGCTGCGGGCGCAGAATTCGCGCACCATCGGTTCCAGCCGGCCGATCGTGCGGGGAGTGAACATCCGGGCCACGAGCCGGCGATGGATATCGTGGCGGGGCGGGTCCTCCATCACCAGCAGGCCCGGCGGGATCTCGATACCGGCCTTGATCAGTTCCAGGACATTGCCGCGGCCGGAGCTGTAGGTGGCGGTGTCGGCGAGGCAACTGTTGACATCGGAATACCGGCTCAGCGCGTAGAAGTCGTGCTGTTCGTTGTAGTACAGCGGCTTCTCTTCGCGGAGCCGGCCGAACATCGGGTACGGGTTGGCGATGAGACCCGTGTCGTAGGGATCGAAGAAGACTTCGCTGGTAGCGGGGACGGTCATGGCCGTCACTCCTCCCCGGGAGATGCACCCCCAAGAGCATCGGTTCACGCCAGACGGCTCGGTGGGCACCTACGGCGACGCGGCCGGGTGGACACCGTAGGTGCCGATCCGCACCTGAGATACGGACTCGTAATCAACATACGTCCTCGTATGTGAGATTGTCAGCCGTATGCGAGTTTTCGCTTTGGCAGGATGGTGCGATGGTGGAGCGCTGGACTCGGGAACGACGCACCGAGCACACCCGTACCCTGCTCGTCGACGCGGCGCAGGAGGTATTCGCCGCCAAGGGGTTCGGTGCGGCGAGCCTCGACGACATCGCGGCTGCCGCCGGCTACACGCGGGGCGCGATCTATGTGCACTTCAAGGCGAAGGAAGACCTGTTCCTGGCCGTGCACCAACGGTACTGGCGGCGTTTCTTCGACACCTTCACCGAGCTGCTGGCCGCGGTCACCGAAATCGGCGAGGCAGAACTCGCCGAGATCGCCGGACGCTGGCGACGCCTCGCCGAGAACGGCGGCACCCAGCAGGCCGCGCTCGGCTACGAATTCACCCTCTACCTGTTCCGCAACCCCGAGGCCCGCGCCCGCGTGGTGCCGCAGCAGCAGCGGGTCCACGACGAGCTCACGGCCTTCATCGGCGAAAGCCTCGGCAAGCTCGGTGCCACCCTGGCGATGCCGGCCTCCGTTTTCGCGCAGATATTGATCGCCACCAGCGACAGCATCATGCTGGCCGCCGAATTGAACAACACCGACCTGTACCGGCCGGTCCTCGAGCTGTACACGGCGGTCATCACCGCGCCTTGACCGCACCATCCTGGGGTCGGGATATTGCGCGCCCGCCGCGATGGCCACGACGGTGGTGTGGCCGGCGGGATGCGTTCTCCTGCCGGGTCGCCACCCTCAGCGGCCGTTCTCTCCGTTACCGCGGGCAAGGGCCTGGGGGCCGTACCGGGACGCGATCAGGGACCAGGGTTCGGCGTAGGGGCCGCGGTGTTCGAGGCGCCGCTGCAGGGCCAGGGCTGTGCGGATGGCCGGGCGCAGAAGCGGGCCGGTTGTCCGGAGGGCGGCGCGCAGGAAGCGCGGCTGGGACTCGGCGACCCAGGCGACCGTCTCCGGCCAGTCGTGCTCCTGGAACTCCAGCAGCGCTTGTGATTCCGTGGTGTCGAACCAGCCGGTGAATGCCCACCCGCGGTCGTCGCCGGGGTCGCCGGGCAAACTTGCCGAGGGGCCGAGCCGGCCGATGCCCATGGCATCGAACATGGAATCCTCGACGTCGCGGTGGGTGTGGACATAACTGTCGTTACCGGCGATGAGCAGCACCTTGCCATCGATGCTCGCACGGCGCTCGGCAGCATTGGCGAAAGCCAGTGCGACGTCGCGGGCATCGACGCCGTGCAGCCGGTTGTCGCCGGGCGTCGCTCGGATGAGCACCAGATGATCGGCGTTGATACCGGCGGTGGTATCGGGGGACAGCACACCGCCCAGCCGCAGGAACGCATGGGGCAGACCGCTCCGGGCGATAACGCCTTCGGCCAATACCTTGTCCTCGCCGTACTGGTCGATCGGGGCCACCGGTGTGTCCGCGGTGATGCGTTCGGGGTGCCGATGCGGATTGCGGGAACCGTAGACCGCGGCGCTGGACGCGAACAACAGCAGCGGTGCGACCGGCAGCTGCTGACCGGCGCGTACCAGATTCTCGGTGCCGCCGACGTTGATCCGCCGGGCCAATCGGGGATTGCGATAGGACTGCGGGGAGAACATCGCGGCCAGGTGGATGATCGTGCCGGGGCGGTGGTCACCGACGAGTGCCTCGACGGCATCGCGGTCGAGCAGATCGGCGAAGTGGGTGCGCAGGGTGCCCGGCTGTTTTGCTGCGGCCAGTTTTTGCGCGGTGGTCAGGGCGGGTGCGGTGCGTAGATCGGTGGCCACCACCGTATGCCCCCTGGACAGTAGGAGTTCGGTGACGCGTTTACCGACCTGGCCGAATGCGCCGGTGACGAGGACGGGAGCGCTCATGGTGCCTTCTTTCACGCCGCCCCCGCGGGAAAGGCTGTGCTGCCATGGGGGTTCGTATGCAGGATGCGAACCGTTGAGGGGCTGTCAGGGGAGTTTGACGACGGATAGATACATTTCGAGGATCGGCCGGTAGAGGTCGATATCGTCGAGTTGGCTGCCGAGTATCACGGAATCGCTGGTGGCGATGAGTACGTGGGCGAAGGCCAGGGGAGAGATCGTCAGGCTACCGCCGACGCGTTCGAGGTTCTCGGCGACGAAGGCGGCGAGTTCTTCGGCCACTTCCAGTCTCTTGGCCGCTACGCGTGCCCGGGCCTCGGGATTGCGCAGGAGGTAGAGGCTGAACTCGTGCCCCAGTGCCGCGTGCTCGGCGCCGCGATCGCGGCCGAGCCGGCGCCACCGTTCGGCGACCCGGTCGAGTTCGCGCGGCCCTACCGCGGTGACGGTCGAGAGAACCTCGGAGAAGTTGTCGAAGTAGCGGCGCCAGTATCGGTCGCTGACTGCCAGGAACAGTTCTTCCTTCACCGAGAAGTGTTTGTAGATGGCGCCTTTCGTGTAGCCGGCCGCATGGGCGATATCGTCGAGGGTGGCTGCCGCGAAACCTTTTTCGGCGAACACTTCCTCGGCGGCATCCAGGAGGAGCGCGCGGGTGCGTTCCAATCGCCGTTCTTTCGTCCAACGCTCGACCACGCGTTCGATCCTAACATGGATCTCAGATACCTATTGTGACTCCAGATACCCATTGGTATCTTGGCGGAGGGTCGGATGCCGGAACGAGGCAGACCGCCGCGGAAGACCGACTTCCGTTGGGCGCCGGTGGTATCGCGCGGATCGCGCCGTAGGCGAGCCGACCCGTGAGCGCTGCGGAACGCAATCCAGAAGGGGCAGTTGCATGAGCGAACTGTCGAACGAGAAGACTCCCGAGATCACCGAAACCCTCGGCGATGCGAAAACCCTGAGCGCCCCGAAACGGCAGGTGAACAAGGGGATCTACATCTGGGCCACCGTCGGTGGGCTGATCCTGGCGCTCCAGGTGTATGTCTGGACCAGATGGATCACCGGCCCGTACTTCGAGCGGGTGCCGACCGGCCCGAACGATCCGCCGTTGCTCATGAAGACGATCCTCAGCATCTGGACCGCCGGTGTCCTGATCGGGTTCCCCATCGCCATCTACTGGTGGATCATCAGGCCGTGGTGGCGCGAGCGCCGGATCACCCTGGACGGCATCCTGCTGGCGTCCATGGGCCTGATGTTCTTCCAGGACCCGTTCCTGAACTATGTGAACACCTGGTGCACGTACAACACCTGGATGTTCAACAGGGGGTCGTGGGCGCCCCACGTTCCGGGCTGGGTATCGCAGGAGGAGCCGGGTGCCCAGGTCGCCGAACCACTGCTGATGAATGTTCCGGGCTACGCGTGGGGCGTACTGCTCATCACGATCGGCGTGTGCTGGTTCATGCGGAAGGTCAAATCGCGCTGGCCCGGGATCAGCAATCTCCAGTTGATCGGTGTCACTTTCGCGTTCACCTTCGTCCTGGACTTCGTCATGGAGGGTTTGATACTGCTGCCGCTCGGGCTCTACACCTTCCCGGGCGCAATCCAGTCGGTGTCGTTCAACGCGGGTCACTACTACCAGTGGCCGATCTACGAGGGCCTCATGTGGGGCGCGGTGCAAGCAGGCCTGGCCTGTCTGCGTTTCTTCACCGATGATCGCGGTCGCACGATTGTGGAGCGTGGGATCGACCAGGTCCGCGGTGGTGTCGTCCGGCAGCAGCTCACGCGCTTCCTGGCGATATTCGCGGCCGTGAGTGCGATCTTCTTCGTGTTCTACAACCTGCCCGCGCAATGGGTCGGCCAGCATGCGGATCCCTGGCCCGAGGATATCCAGGAGCGTTCGTACTTCACCGGTGGTATCTGCGGGGACGGGACGGACAGGCCATGCCCGCACCCCGATCTGCCGATGCCCCGCAACGATTCCGGGTACATCAACAAAGACGGTGAGCTCGTCCTCCCGGACGGAGTCGAGGTTCCGAAGATCGTGCCGTTCCAGCCGGAGGATTGATATGCCGACCACAGCGACAGCCACAGCCGTGAGCCGCCCCGGCGTGCAGCCACCGTTCTACCGGGCGGCCGGGGACGAGGCGGAAGTATTCCGCGCGGCTGCCTGCCAGGGATTTCCGGTCCTGTTGAAAGGCCCCACCGGATGCGGGAAAACCCGGTTCGTGGAGGCCATGGCGCACGAACTCGGCCGCCCGCTGATCACCGTCGCGGGCCACGAGGATATGACCTCCGCGGACCTGGTGGGCCGCTTCCTGCTCAAAGGCGGCGAAACGGTGTGGGTCGACGGCCCTTTGACCCGCGCCGTCCGAGAAGGCGGTATCTGCTATCTGGACGAGATCGTGGAGGCGCGTCAGGACACCACGGTGGTCATCCATCCGCTCGCCGATCATCGCCGTGAGCTACCCGTCGACCGGCTCGGCACCACGGTGCCGGCGGCGCCGGGGTTCCAGCTGGTGATCTCCTACAACCCCGGGTATCAGAGTGTTCTGAAGAACATCAAGGAGTCGACCCGGCAGCGATTCGTTGCGATCGAACTCGGTTTTCCACCGCCCGATATCGAGCGGGAGGTGGTGGCGCGGGAGGCCGGGGTGGCCCCGGAGATCGCGAACGCGCTGGTGACACTGGGTAACGCTATCCGGAATCTGGAGGGGTCACCGCTGCGCGAAGCGTCCTCGACCAGGATGTTGATCCTGGCGGGGGCTCTGGTGTCCGGTGGGCTGAATCTGCGCGCCGCCGTCCGGTCCGCGGTCGTTCAGGCGTTGTCCGACGATCCGGATATCGTCCGAGCCCTCGGTGAACTCGCGGACGCAGTCCTGCCGTCGTCATGACTGCCACCGAAGTGCAGGGGCCGCAACGGTTCCGGCTCCTCGCGACCTTCCTCGCCGGCCGGTCCGTCGCGGTCGCGGCGGCACCGACCGGCCAGGCCTCGTATACCGACGGCGACGCCGTCTTCGTATCCGCGGGCCGTTCCCACGCCCACCAGCGCAGTGAAGTAGTGGTGCAGTGCGCTCTGCTCCGGGCGGGAAGTCTGGACCCACTCGTGGTCAGGAGGCTCCGGGGGCGTCCGCACGTCGCGCGCCGCTACCTGGCGCTCGAAGGCAGGCGTGGGCTCGCCGAGCTCGCCCGCCACGTACCGCTCGCCGCCGCGCTCGCACCGTATGGGGAAGCGATGACCGCCACCACCGGCGAATCGCTCACCCTCGCCAGAGGCAAGGCGGTGATAGCCGACCCACCGGAGTGGTTCGGGGTCATCGAACCCGCACGATTACTGAAATCGGGCAGCGGACCGAGCGCCCGGGCGACCGATAAAGACCTGCGGGCGGCATTCGATCTCCCCGACCGGCCCGAGCCCGAGGACGACGAAGAGGACAACGATCCGGAAGGAAACGGCACCAGCCGCATCCTGAAGCTGTTCGAAAACCCCATGGTCAACTCGGAGAGGCTCGCCGATCTGCTGCGCAAACTGCTCGGCACCTCGCGTGCTTCCGGGGACAGCGATGCCGGTGCCCAGATGCGGGCCGGGGCCGTCCGGCGGGGCCGTACGGCCGGTGGCGACGCCCGGCCGCTGCCCACCCCGATCACATTCGTGGTCGACGGAAAACCCGGTGCCGTCACCGGAATAGGCGGAGCGTGGTACCCGGAATGGGACGTCCACGGCAACCGGTACCGGCCCGAGTGGTGCCGGGTCCTGGACTTCCCGCTGACCACCGACGCCGATACCTCCGCCGCCGCCATCCCGCACGACCACGTGCTCCGGCGTCGCCTGGCGCGGGTCGGCCTGGGCCCCAAGGTGCTCCGCCGGCGTCCCGACGGAGACGAACTCGATATCGACGCGCTGCTCGATCTGGTCGTCGATATCCGGTCGGGCTACTCGCGGGCGGAGAACATCTATGCCGAAACCCGCACATCTGCCCGGAATCTCGGTGTTCTCATCCTGTTCGACACGTCCGGTTCCGCCACCGATACCGACCCCGACGGCCTCGCCGTCCACGAGCACCACCGCCGCGCGGCCGCCACCCTCGCCGCCACGCTGGAGGAACTCGGAGACCGCGTCGCCGTCTACGCATTCCGCTCCGACAGCCGCCACGCCGTCCACCTCGCGGCGATCAAAACCTTCGGCCGGCGGTTCGGCGCCGTCGAACGGGCGCGACTCGCCCAACTCGAGCCTTCCGGTTACACAAGGCTCGGTGCCGGTATCCGAGGCGCCGGCCGCATTCTCGATACCGAAGCGGGCACACCGTATCGCCTGCTGCTCGTTCTCACCGACGCCCTGCCGTACGACCACGGCTACGAAAGCCGCTACGCGGAAGCCGACACCCGCAAGGCAGTCGACGAACTCCGCGCCGAAGGCATCGCGAGCCTCTGCCTGACCATCGGCGCCGCCACCACCACCGACACACTCGAACGCGTCTTCGGGCCCGGCGGATATGCCGAGGCCGCGACACTCTCCGGCCTGAGCCCGCAGATGGACGAATTGTTCTCGGCGGCGCTACGCGAACTCAGCGCACCGAAACCACGAGGCAGGTGAACGGCACCAGTTCCCGCCCCTCGAAAGGAAAACAGCAGTGGACACAGGACACTCGGGCCGGACCCGCAAGCTCTATCACTTCGATCGCCACACCCCGGAGTACCGGGGCCGATTCGCCGAGATCACCCGGGAGATGCACGAGAAATGCCCGGTGGCCTGGACCGAAACCCACGGCGGCCATTGGGTCGCCGCCGGCCACCGGGAAGTGTTCGAGCTGGCGCGGTGCCCGCATGTATCCAACGATCGCGACTACAAGAACGAGCGCCGCGGGTATCTCGGCATCACCATTCCGTTCGCCGAGACGCCGATGCCCATGCGCAACGGCATCCTGGAAATGGACGATCCCGAGCATCGGCTGTTCCGGGCGGTGCTCAACCCGTACCTGTCGCCGAGTGCCGTACGCCGGTGGGAACCGTTCATCGATGAACTGGTGCGGGCGTGCCTCGACGAGAAGATCGAATCCGGGCGCATCGACTTCGTCGACGATCTCGCCAATATCGTCCCCGCTGTCGTCACCCTCGGCATGCTCGGGATCCCGCTCGCGAAGTGGGTCGTATACAACGAACCCTCGCACGCGGTGGTGTACACCCCACCGGATTCACCCGATCGGGAGCGGGTGCAGGAACTGAATATGGCGATGGGCCTGGACCTGCTGGCGAACCTGCACGAAATCCGGGAAAATCCGCGGCCCGGACTGATCGACGGCTTGGCCCGCTTGGAGATCGACGGCGAGAAGCCCGAAGATATCGATCTGCTCGGCATGCTGGGGCTGCTCATCGGCGGCGGGTTCGATACGACCACCGCGCTCACCGCGCACTCTCTGGAATGGTTGTCCGAACACCCCGCCGAGCGCGAAACCCTGAGCCGCGAACGCGACCTCCTGCTGAACTCCGCGACCGAGGAATTCCTGCGCTATTTCACCCCCGCGCCCGGCGACGGCCGCACCATCTCCGCGGACTGCGATATCGCCGGCCAGGAATTCGCCGAAGGTGAGCGGCTCTGGCTGTCCTGGGCGATGGCGAACCGTGACCCGGCGGTTTTTCCCGATCCCGATACCGTGGTCCTGGACCGTAAAGGCAATCGGCATACCAGTTTCGGCCTGGGTATCCACCGCTGTATCGGGTCCAATCTCGCGCGCACGGTGTTCAAGCGGATGCTGGTCGCGGTTCTCGACCGGATACCGGACTTCCACTGCGACCCCGAAGCGACGGTCCACTACGACACCATCGGGGTGATCCAGGGGATGCGCAAACTGCCCGCGACGTTCACTCCGGGTCGCCGGTCGGGGCCCGGGCTGGACGACACACTCGTCGTCTTGGAGCGGATGATCGACGACCAGGGGCTCGCCGCCCCTGTCACCGCAGGAACGTGATCGCGCAGCCGGCTCGGAGGGTCAGGGTCGACCGGCCGGCAACATAATCGAAAAGACGCTGTTACCAGCGGCTTCGAAGGACTTTCGTCATTTTCGTACGACCTGGCTCTGGGTAGAATATGATTCTACCCAGAACGCGAACACAAATCTCTGTGAGGAGAATCGGATTCTCGCCAGGTCGCGTCAGCCCGCATCAGACCGAGAAACGCGAGTCAGGCACCCCACGGGTGTCCGGCCGGACGGTCGCGCGCTTCGGAAAGGCGAAGGTGGATGATGTTTTCCATCGTGAGGCGAGTGGGCCGGGGCCTGCTGGTGATTCTCCTGGTCACCCTGGCTGTCGTGGTGCTACTGAGTTTCGCGCCGGGCTCCGTGGCGCAGGCCATCCTCGGCGACGCGGCCACGCCGGAAGCGGTTGCGGCGCTCGACGCCAAGCTCGGCCTCGACGATCCCGTGTGGATGCAATACCTCCACTGGGTCGGAAACGCCGCCCAGGGCGATCTGGGTACCTCACCGCTCACGGGACAATCGGTGACGACGGCGATCGCGGAACGGTTGCCGGTGACATTCCAGCTGGCCGCCATGGCGCTCGTCATCGCACTGGTCAGCGCGGTCTTCCTCGCCGTGTTGTCGGCGATGCGACCCGGTGGCCCGGTCGACCGTGGGACCGCCGCACTGACCTCCGTATTCCTCTCCGTACCTGCGTTCGTCGCGGGCCCGGTACTCATCTACTTCTTCGCCGTCGAACTCGGCTGGGCCCCGGTGGCCGGATGGAACCGTATCGGCGACGGGATCGGGCTCAACCTGCAGTCCGCCCTGCTGCCGGCCATCGCCATGGCGCTGATGGAGATCGCCGCATTCCACCGGCTGCTGCGGACAGACCTGATCACCACTCTGCGTGAGGATTTCATCGGGGCGGCACGCGCCAAGGGGATGAGCGAATGGTACGTCATGTTTCGGCATGCGCTGCGTCCGTCGTCGTTCTCGTTGATCACCCTGGCAGGTCTCAATCTCGGGCGCCTGATCGGTGGCACGGTGATCGTCGAAACGCTGTTCTCGCTGCCCGGGCTCGGCCAGTTGCTCGCGTCCTCGATCGTTTCCCGGGACCTCATCATGGTGCAGGGAATCGTGGCATTCATGGCGATCGTCTATGTCGTCGTCAACATCCTGGTCGACTCCAGCTATGAGCTGATCGACCCGCGGGTCAGGAAGGTGGCCACGGTATGACCCGAGCCGACGTGCAGACAACGCCCGAGCAGCGGGCCCGGACGCCCAGGAAGCCGGACGTTCCCCGGCTGCGGAAACCACGCTCGATCCTGGTGTACCTGTCCTACGCCTGGTTGGGCGTGATGATCGGGGCGGCCATCTTCGCCGACCTGCTTCCCCTGGCTTCGTATTCGATCCCGGTCGGCCCGCCACGGCAACCTCCGCAATTCGGGTCGCTCGATCTCCTGGCCGGCACCGACAACTTGGGGCGCTCGATGCTGTCCCGGTGCGTCTACGGCGCCCAGGTGTCGTTGCTGGTCGGTACCGTCGCGGCCCTCATCGGGTCGGCGATCGGGGCGAGTATCGGGATGCTGGGCGGCTATTTCCAGAAGCGAGCGGACTCGGGGATCCGGTTGCTCAGCGATACGATGCTCGCGTTCCCGCCGCTGATCCTGCTGATGGCGCTGACCGCGGTCTTCACTCCGGGCCTGCGCACCCTGATGGCCGGCCTGTCGCTGATCATCGTCCCGTCGTTCATCAGGCTTGCCCGGGCGAACACGCTGTCCTGGACGGCCCGCGAGTTCGTGCTCGCTGCCCGGAACATGGGTGCCGGTCACGGCCGGATCCTGGGCAAGGAGATCCTGCCCAATGTGCTGCCACCATTGCTGGCATATCTCCCGGTCATCATGGCCGCACTGATCGTCGCGGAAGGATCGCTGAGCTTTCTCGGGCTCGGCATTCCGCCCCCGACACCGAGCTGGGGCGGAATGATCTCCGACGGCAAGGACAGCCTGGCGGGCGCACCGCACCTGGTTTTCGTACCCGCCGCGGTCATCTTCTGCACAGTTTTCGCGCTGAACCAGGCCGGCGATCACCTGCGCGGCCGATTCGATCGCACGATGCGCGACTGACCGAAAGGCCGAAGATGCTGCGAACATCCCTATTTCGTTCGATCGCCGTGGGCTGCACCGCTCTCGTCCTGGCTGCCTGTGGCGGAACCGGAGCGGGAACCGGAACCGGCCCCGGTGGCGATCCCGTACCCGGCGGCACCGCGCAGATCATCCAGATCAGTGAGCCACGCACCCTCGACCCGGTGGCCCTGGGAAACCAGTGGGTGATCAACGCGATGCTGGGCAATGCCCTGTACGGGACGTTGATGGTCAACAATCCGGAAAGCGGGAAGATCGACTACACCATGGCGACCGGCTTCGCCACGCACGACGGGGGTACCACCTTCGACCTGACGTTGCGGCCGGATCTGCGGTTCACCGACGGTACCCCGCTGGACGCGGCGGCCGTGAAATACAACTGGGATCGCTTCCCCGACCCGGCCAACGGATCTTCCTATGCCGAGGATGCGGCGGTGATCGCCGCGACCGAAGTGGTGAACCCGACCACGCTGCGAGTACGGATGCACCACCCGGTACCGCATTTCGCCTACACAATCGTGGAAAGTTCGATGAACTGGATCGCCTCACCGCAGGCGCTGCAAGCGGGACGTGCGGCCTTCGACCGCAACCCGGTGGGCGCGGGTCCGTTCACCCTCCAGCGATGGGCCCGCCAAGACGTGATCGAGCTGGTCGAGAACCCGCAGTACTGGGATGCGCCGAAACCGTATCTCGATCGGATCGAGCTGCGCACCTCCGGCGATTCCGTTCAGGGGTACAACACGCTGATCAGTGGTGGTTCGGACGTGATCATCAGCTCGAACTGGGGAAGTATCGAAAAGCTGAAGAATCAAGGCTTCCCCACCGCGGTGGCGGCGCTGCACGGCGGACAGCATCTGTCGATGAATATGCGGCGTGCGCCGTTCGACGATATCCGCGCCCGCCGGGCCGTGGCGGCCGCAATCGATGTGAACGCGCTCAACCTGACGATCTACCACGGAAGCGGGGAACTCCCGACCACCCTGTTCCGCGAATCGTCTCCCTACTATGCGCCGGACCTGCCCTTGCAGACACACGATCCGGAGACTGCGCAACGGTTGTTCGACGAGCTGGCGGCCGAGGGCAAGCCCGTGAAGTTCACCTACACCACCACCGCGCAGACAGAGAACCGGCTGCTGGCGGAAAGTGTGCAGGCTCAGCTCAGCGCGTTCGACAATATCGAGGTCGAAGTGAAGGTCATCGATATCATCGACCTGATCAAACTGCGTTATACGCACGATTTCGACGTGATGACCGGCGGCGCGTTCTTCGATGACCCCGAACCCCGCCTGTGGACGGCATTCCACGGCGACTCGAGCCGCAACACCGCCGGTATCGACGACGCGGTCCTGAACCAGGCGCTCGACACCGGCCGGACGTCGACGGATGTGGAGCAGCGCATCGGGATCTACCGGACGGTTCAGGAGCGGTTGATCGAACTGATGCCCGCCGTCTTCTACATACGAACCGTCGCGGGAGCGGCTACCGCGAAGAACGTCGGTGGTCTCACCATGTACGGCGCCGGGTCGGTGCGGCCCGAGGAGCTGTGGATCGTCGAATAGCGGGCACAGCCCGAAGAGAGCTGGGAACCATGAGTGCTCAACCGAATCTGCAGGTACGGAATCTGCACACCTATATCAGGACCGAACGCGGTGTCGTACGCGCCGTGGACGATGTCTCCTTCGACCTGGACCGGGCGCAGGCACTGGGCGTGGTGGGCGAATCGGGATCCGGGAAGTCGGTGATGGCCCGGGCGATCATGGGACTGTTACCGCCACGCGCCGGCTGCTCCGGCGAGGTGATCTTCCAAGGCCGGAACATTCTCGCGCTGTCCAAGAAGGAGAAACTCGAGATCTGGGGCAACCAGATCGCCATGGTCTTCCAGGACCCCGGACGGTCGCTCAATCCGGTCGTACGTCTCGAACGCCAGCTCACCGAGGGCATGCGCAAACATCTCGGAACCAGCCGGTCCGAAGCGAAAACTCGCGCCCTGGAACTCCTTCGGGAGGTCGGGGTCCCGGATCCGGAGCGCCGGCTGCGCAACTACCCGCACGAGATGTCCGGTGGGATGCGGCAGCGGGTGATGATCGCGATCGCCCTGGCCTGCGAGCCCGATCTGCTGATCGCCGACGAACCGACCACCGCGCTGGATGTGACGATCCAGCGGCAGATCCTCGACCTGCTGCGCCGCGTGCAGCGGGACCGGGGGATGTCGCTGATGCTGATCAGCCATGATCTGTCGGTGGTCGCCGGTCGCACCGACCGGGTCTCGGTCATGTACGCCGGGCGGCTGGCCGAATCCGGGGCGACCCGCCGGGTATTCGCCGCGCCCCGGCATCGATATACCCGGGCCCTGATGGATGCCACTCCGACGATCGAACGCCGGCGATACGCGCCGCTGCGGCTGATCGAGGGCAGCCTGCCGGATCCGTCGGCACCGCCACCGGGTTGCCGGTTCGCGCCCCGGTGCGGTCATGTCGCCGAGGGCTGCGGTGAAGCCCCCGGTCCCGTGTTGACCGAGATTTCCGCCGATCACCTGGTGGCGTGTGTTCATCCTGTTCCCGAATCCGTAACTGTCCATTCCGAGTCCGGTGGTGATATCCATGGCGGGTAGCGGAACCGCGCACCTGCGCGGCGAGGCGACACTGCTCAGTGTGCGCGATCTGGTGGTCGAGTACGACACCGACGGCGGGACCGTGCAGGCGGTGTCCTCGGTCAGCTTCGATGTCCTGCCCGGCGAAACCCTCGGAATCGTCGGGGAATCGGGGTGTGGAAAGTCCACGACCGGCCGGGCGGTACTCCGCCTGGACACCCTGACCTCCGGCCGGATCACCTTCGCCGGCGAATGGATCGATGAAGCCGGCGGTCGCCGTATGCGTGCGCTGCGGCGTGAGATGCAGATGATCTTTCAGGATCCGGTGGCCTCGCTGAACCCGCGCAGGCCGGTGCGCGATATCGTCGTCGAGGGCCTGGCCGTGGCCGGAAAACCTGCGGACGAGCGCGCGGCGACCTCCGCGGAAGTACTCGCGAAGGTCGGGATGGGCGACGAGCGGTTCGCCGGGGCGCTGCCCCGGCAACTGTCCGGTGGGCAGGCCCAGCGGGTCGCGATAGCGCGGGCGCTGGCGGTGGATCCCCGGCTGCTGATCTGCGACGAACCGGTGTCCGCGCTGGATGTCTCGGTGCAGGCGCAGATTCTCAATCTGATTTCCGAGCTCAAGGCCGAATACGACCTGACCGTGGTGTTCATCAGTCACGACCTCGGTGTCGTGCGGACGATCAGCGATAACGTCATGGTCATGTACCTCGGCAAGGTATGCGAGTTCGGTGATGCAGTCGAGGTGTACGACCACCCGGCGCACCCCTACACGAGGGCGCTGCTCGATTCGGTGCCGCTCGCCGGCCCCGGCGAGGGCTTCCGGGGTCCGGCGCTGGCCGGAGATATTCCCTCACCACTCGCACCGCCGCAAGGCTGCCGGTTCCGGACCCGCTGCCCACGTGCCCAGAGCCGATGTGCCGACGAGGAACCGGAGGTCCGCGAGGTCCGCGCGGGGCAGTACGCCGCCTGTCACTTCCCGTTGACCGAAACCTGAGCCCGAACCTCGGGCAGTACATTTCGTATCCCGCCGGCCCTGAGCCGGCGGGTTACGAAATCGGCGTGGTGCCGGTGGCGCAGAGTCCGGAGCCCGTGGTTGCGGGGATCAGTGGTTGCGGCGGTCGTCTCGTCCGTCGACGATCACGCCCGCGGCCGACTCGAGCGGTTTCACTATGGTCGTGAAATCGGCGTCCGGTCCTTGGGAGGCCGTGGTCTCTTCCCAGCGCCGGGCGACCGCTTCGGCGAGTTCGGTCGGTGTGCCGAGTTCTGCTGCCTCGCGCAGGTAGAGCTGGACGTCCTTGGTCATCAGTCCCGTGGCGAAGCCGAAGTCGAAGGTGCGGGGGAGTACCGAGCGGGGGAACTTGTCGCGGCTGGCGTGGGTTGCGCCCGAGCCGGCGTTGAGTACATCGATCATCACGGTGGGGTCCAGGCCGGCCTTCACCCCCATGACCATCACCTCGGCGGTCGCGGCCAGTGTGGCGGCAGCCATCAGATTGTTGACCAGCTTCATCGTCTGGCCGGCGCCGGGCTCGGTGGCCACGAGGAACGGCCGGCCGAGCGCCTCGAGAACGGGCGTGGCGTAGCCGAATTCGTCCGCGGGCCCGGCAGCCATGAGGGCGAGGGTGCCGTTGCGGGCCCCGGCGGTGCCGCCGCTGACCGGGCAGTCGAGCAAGGCGATTCCGCGTCGGGCGAGCAGCGCCGAAAGCCGCCGGGCGGTCTGCGCGCCGATGGTGGAGAGTTCGACGACCCGGCGTACCCGGGAACCGTGGACGATGCCCTCGCCGCCGGTGGCGACCTCCAGCGATACCTGCGGTGTCGGCAGGCTGGTCAGCACTGTTTCGGCGCGGTCGGCCACGTCCGCGGGGGAGGTCGCGGCCACGGCGCCGAGCGCGACCGCCCGGTCCATCGGCTCGGGGCAGGCGTCGAACACCACGAGCCGGTGGCCGGTTTCCCGAAGGCGTGTGGCCATCTGGAATCCCATATTGCCCAGGCCGATCAGGCCGATATCCGGGGTGTTCATCCGGCGCTGTCCAGTTCGGCGAAAACCTCCCGGGCGATCCGGAAACCGTCGACGCCCGCCGGGACACCGGCGTACACGGCAACCTGCAGGAGTACCTCGCGGATCTCGTCGCGGGTCACACCGTTGTTGAGTGCCCCCTTGACGTGGGTGCGCAATTCGTGCGGCCGGTTGAGTACCGAGAGCATCGCGAGAGTGAGCATCGACCGGATCTGCGGTGGCAGACCGTCGCGGCCCCACACCGTTCCCCAGCAGTACTCGGTGACGAGATCCTGCATCGGCTGGGTGAAATCGTCGCCGGTGTTCCTACGGACGTAGTCCGCGCCGAGCACCTGGGCGCGAATCCGCCGTCCTTTGTCGTAGGTGTCCTCGTTCACGGGTGTATTTCCTGCCTGTCGTGGAGCGGGCGGTCTCGGGTCGCGATCAGTGATCGGCACGGGGCGTGGGGAAGGATTGATTCCACGGTTCGTCGCCTGCGAGGGTGGTGCGGTGCATGGTCCGCTCGGAGGCCGGATCGTAGGGCAGGGCACGGTGGAGTATGCCGGTGTTGTCCCAGATCACCAGGTCGCCGACCGACCAGTTGTGGGTGTAGCGGAAACGCTCCTGGGTGGACCACTCCAGCAGTTCGTCGAGTAGTTCGCGGCTGCCGGCGGGATCCATGCCGACGATATGGTCGGTGGTGGCGCCGATGACCAAGGACCGCCGGCCGTCGCGGCGTTGCCAGACCAGTGCGCTCTCATGGGTGGGCATTCGCCGCCATCGGGCGAGTTGTTTTTCGGTGGGCTCGGGGTATACCGCGCGCTGCGCCGCCTCGAGGCTGTGGACCACACGCAGGTCCGCACAGCGTTTGCGTTCCCGCTCCGGGAGGTTCTCATAGGCAGCGTAGGTATTGGCGAATTCGGTGCCGCCGCCGACCATGGCAACGTGCCGCGCGGTGAGTATGGTGGCCTTCGCGGGTATCCGGTTCGTGGTGTCGTCGATATGCCAGCAGAATGTTCCTTTGAGGTATTCGGCAGTGGGGTTCTTACCGGGATCCAGCGATACGGTGAAGATTTCTTTCCCGCCGGGAGCCAGTACGGTACCCAGTTTGCGGCTCAGTTCGAGCTGTGCGGCGTCGTCGAGGTGGGCACCGCGCACCAGCAGTACGCCGCGCCATTTGACCGCCTCCTGAATCCGGGCGACGGTATCGTCGGACAGCAGATCGCCGATATCGATCAGTTCGGCTCCCAGCCCGGGGGTCAATGCCACGGTTTCCGTCATCGCAATATCTCCTGAAACTGTTGTGCGTTGTGTTGATCACCGCTGCAGGCGCGCTGAGCGGGTGGGAGCCGGGGGTTCACAGTTTCACCACAACGGTTTTGGTGGCTGTGACCGCGTCGAGGGCGGCAAGGCCCTTCTCCCTGCCGTAGCCGGATCTCCGGAATCCGCCGAACGGCAATTCGACACCGCCGCCGGCGCCGTAGGTGTTGACGTAGACCTGGCCCGCCACGACCTCGGCCGCCAGCCGGTGCGCGCGGGACAGATCCCGGGTCCACAGCGCCGCCAGCAGGGCGTACTCGGTGCCGTTGGCCAGGGCCACTGCTTCGTCTTCGCCGGCGAAGGTATTGACGGTGAGCACCGGCCCGAAGATCTCCTCCTGCGCGAGGGTGGCTGCCGGATCGACACCGTCGATGAGTGTCGGGGGGAAGTAGGCGCCGTCGGCCAGGCCGGCATCGAGAGGAACGGCGCCGCCACACAGGATTTCTCCGCGAGTAAGCCCGGCCACCATGGTGGCGACCCTCGTCTGCTGCTTCCGGGAGATCAGTGGTCCCAGCGTGGGATCGTCGCGCCCGGGCCCCATGGTGACCCGGGCGAACCGCTGGAGCACCTTGTCCACCAGGGCGTCGTGGACCGATTCCTCCACCAGCAGCCGCGAACCCGCCGAACAGGTCTGTCCGGCGTTCTGCAGAATCGCCTTGGCGACGAATTCCGCCGCGGTGTCCAGATCGGCGTCGGCGAAGACGATCTGCGGAGATTTGCCACCGAGTTCCAGGACCGCCGGCACCACCCGCTGCGCGGCGGCACGGGCTACCTCCGAGCCGATACGGGTGGATCCCACGAAGCCGAGGAAATCGACGCCCGGGTGCGCGGTCAGTGCGGCACCGGCCTCGGCGCCGATACCGGTGACGACGTTGAATACTCCGGCCGGCAGACCGCATCCCACGGCGAGCTGGGCGAGAGCTACGGCGCTGCGGGGTGTTTCGTCGGCAGGTTTGGCCACGACGGCGTTGCCCGCCGCGATCGCGGGCGCCGCCGCGCGGGCGATCAGCTGGATCGGATAGTTCCACGCCACGATATGCCCGGTGACTCCCAATGGCTCGCGGCGGGTGTAGACGTGGAGATCACTGTTCAGGGGGATGGTCTGGCCATAGTAGGTATCGATGGCGTGCGCGTAGAAACGGAAGTATCGCGCCGCGACGGTGACATCCGTACGGGCCTGGCTCAGGGGTTTACCGGTGTCCTCGCATTCGTAGCGGGCGAGTTCCGCATGATGGGTATCGATCGCGTCGGCGACCCGGCCGAGTACGACCGATCGGTGTTCGGGTGTGGTGGTGCGCCAGTGGCGCAGCGCGCGCCGGGCAGCGGCGACTGCCCGGTCCACCTCGTCCGGTCCGCCGCGGGCGACCGGGCCCAGCGACCGGGACGTCGAGGGGTCGATATTGTCGTACACCTCGGCGGAGGACACGGCAGCGCCGTCGATGAACGATTCGGTGGCAGGCATGGGGTTCACCTCGCGATCTCAGGTCGGTCTATCGGCCATCAGAAGCGGGCCTGCGCACTGGATATGGTGCGGTTGCGGAAACGTTCGGTGGGCGCGACGCCGGCGATATCGCCGCGGACAACGCGCAGGGCCTGTTGTTTGAAGACGCGGGCGGCGTGGCTGAGCCGGTGTGTGGTGGATTCGGTTCGGTCGCCGGTGTCCGCTGTGTACTGCCGCCCCCAGGTCGAGACCTCGACCCTGCCTCGGTCGAGGCACTCCTGAACTCGCCCGCGCAGTGTGTCCTCGGCCGCCAGCAATGCCTCCGAAACGACCAATGCGTGCGGTCGTAGCCCGCGGTGCCGACGGGCGAGTACGGTGCCCAGATCGAGTGCGTCGGCGCCCAGGATCCGGGCCGGCCGCGGATTGCCGAGGTCGCCGGCGATCACCGTGACCTCCCAGCCGGCCATCGAAAGATCGAAGATCCGGCCGCCCGCGGCGCTCACCGCATCGTCCATGCTGATCCCGAGCACGGCCAGCCGCGGACGTAGACCCCCGTGTGCCCGGCCGTGCAGGTAGGCGAGGGCGGCGACCGGTGCCACGTTGTCCGGGGTCGGTGGGAGCGTCGGGGCGGGCGAAGTCATGGGTTCTCCCTCGTGTGGAACGACCGGATCCCGGGCGGGGATGGCGGCTCAGAAAATACCCGGTTCCGTATACTTTTACTATAGGGCCCGGGCGGCGGGAGAGTGACCGTTTTCGGGCGACGCCTCAGCGGGGCGTCGCCCCGCGGAGGAACAACCGGACGGCGTGCCGGAGATGGCGTTCCTCTTGTTGCGCCGACCGGAAGAGACCGAAATCGGCCATTCGGCCGGGAACCAGCTCCACCATCGCGAGGAACTGTTCGGCGGCCAGCTCGATATCCTCGACATCGACCGCGCCCTCGGCGGTGCCGCGCCGCAGTACCCGCACGACCGCCCGTTGCCGCCCGGACCACATCATCGAATCAGTACTGATCGCGAATTCCGGAAACCGGGCCGACTCGTTCATCGCGATCCGCATCAGCCGGACATTCTCGGGGTCGCGGGCGCGGTCGAGCGCCACCCGGCCGATCTCGAGCAGCGCGGTTTCGAGGTCCTTGTCGTCGACGGCGGGACCGTCCTCGGGGGATTCGTATTTCGACAGCGCCCACGGAATGACATCGGCGAAGGCCGCGCGCTTATCCGGATAGCGCGCGTACAGTGAACGTTTCGTGATTCCGGCCTTCCGGGCGATGGCTTCCATCGTCGCTCCGTCGTAGCCGGATTCGAGGAATGTGGCGACCGCGGCCTCGCGGACTGCCTGGTTCAGCTTCTTGGCCTCGGCCTGTGTGGGGCGGCCGCGTCTCGTCTCCACCATTCGGGCAGCTTAGCCTCCCCCGGAGGTGATAATATCCGCCTCGGTATATTTATTTCGGGCGGCCGTTCGGCTGTGCCGATGCGGAATGTATCCCTGCCCCACCTGGATCGGAGTGCCGATGACGATTCCGCCCACGATCGGTAGCGCGGGGTCCGGTTCGCGGCCCACCGCCGAGCAAATCGTTTCCGGATCGGACCTGACCGGCCGCACCTGTGTGATCACCGGGGCATCCTCCGGTCTCGGCCTGGAGTCCGCACGTGTCCTCGCCCGCGCCGGTGCCCATATCGTGCTCACCGCGCGGCGTGCCGGCGCTGCCGAGGAGGCTGCCGCCGAAATCCGCCGGGAGACCCCGTCGGCGCGGTTGTCCACCGTCGTCCTGGATCTGGCGTCGCTGGACGGGATTCGGGTCGCCGCGGCACGTATCGCCGAACTCGCCCCGGTCGTCGATGTGCTCATGAACAACGCCGGCGTGATGTTCACGCCGTTCGACCGCACCGCCGACGGGTTCGAATTGCAGCTCGGCACGAACCATCTCGGCCACTTCGAACTGACCCGCTTGCTCCTCGACCGGCTGCGTGCGGCCGAGGGTGCCAGGATTGTCATCCTCGCCTCGGAGGGGTACCGGATCGCCGACGTCGACCTGGCCGATCCGCACTGGGACAAACGGGACTACGACAAGTTCCGGGCCTACGGTGCGTCCAAAACCGCCAATATCCTGCACGCCGTCGAACTCGACCGGCGGCTGCGCGCGGACGGAATCCGGGTCTGCGCGGTGCATCCCGGCCGGGTCGCGACCCGGCTCGCCCGGCATCTGACCCGGGCCGATGTTGCCGCGATCCCGGTCGAGCGGTCGGGACCGCCCCGCCGGTCCGGCCTCGATTCGGGCGTGCTCACGCCGCAGGAAGGTGCGGCGACCCAGGTGTGGGCGGCGGTACGTCCGGAGCCACTCGGCCTCGACGGTGTGTACTTTGCGAACTGTGCGGCCGAGCCGGCTGTCGCGGACTATGCGGTGAACCCCGATCGGGCCGCGGAGTTGTGGGAGCTGTCCGAACGGCTGTGCCGATAGCGGTTCAGCGCGGATGAAGGCCGTCCAGTAGCAGGCGCACCATGAAAAGCACGCGTTGGTCGAGTTGTTCGGCGCTCGGGACGCGGCCGGCCTCGATACTGCGTACCTGTGTGCCGACGACCATGCTCATGAATGCGCGTGCCGCGAGATCGGTATCGGTGGTGGTGATGTGGCCGGCGGCGGCCGCGCGGTCGAGTACCTCGGCGACGAAGGCGACGACCGGGCCTGTGCTCACTGTGTTGCTGAGGGTGAACAGTTCGGGGAAACGCAGGTTTTCCAGGGCGAGGATCCGGTGCAGCCGCCGGCCGTTGGTGGTCATGGCCTGATCGATCCGGAGTCGCGCGACCGCCGCCAGCGTCTCGGCCAGATCGCCGTTGTCCAGGTTTTCCAGGGCTTCTCGCGGCACGGCCTGCGCTTCGATCGCGCGGCGGACGGCGGCGAGGAACAGGGAAGCCTTATCGGTATAGCGGGCATAAACGGTGCGTTTGGCCATCCGGACCCGGGCGGCGATCATCTCGAGAGTGGTCTGTTCGTAGCCGTGTTCGAGGAACAGCTCCAGTGCCGCGTCCAGGAGCTCGAGCTGTCGCGCACGGGCTTGTTCCTGTGTCGGGCGCCCGGCTGTCCGGGGTCGATTGCGCTCGTCGCTCGTCGTTTCCACGGAGGTCAGTTCATCCTATTCGGCCCCGGGTGTCGACCGGGGTGCTACATTAATGACACCTGGCAGGTGCCATTAATCGCGGGGGGATTTCTCGAAGGGGTGGCCCATGACTACGGCCATAGGACGACTGACAGAGCTTGCCGATGATCCGAACCGGTTCGATCACTCCGCCGCCGAATTGCGCGACGTCCAGATCGCGGCACTGAACGAGCGGTTCCAGCAGCGGCGCGAGCGCATCGGATTACTGAATCACCGTGCGGGCGAGGCAGGTATCACCGAGGTCGGCCGGTTCGAGGATGCGGTCGCGCTGTTGTTTCCGCATTCGGTCTACAAGAGCTACCCGGAGAAGTTCTTGACCGAGCACCGATGGGACAGGCTCGGCAAATGGCTGGGCACACTCTCCTCCCATCCGATCGGCCCGGTCGAAACGGGCGATATCGCCGGCATCGATCTGTGGATCGAGCGGCTGCGCGATGCGGGGCACTATGTGTCCTGTTCGAGCGGGACAACGGGTAAACCCGCCATGCTGCTCGCATCCGAGGTCGATATGGCCTGGTCGCGACGGGATACCGTGAACCTGTTCGCCTGGGGCTCCGGGGTGCAGCCGGCCCGGGACCGGCGCATGATGGGGCTCGGGATGACCGCGCTGGTACCCAAGAACGTCATCATCGGTGAAGCACAACAAGAGGCATACGGTGATCCGGGCAAGCAGCGCTTCCGTCTACCGATAGCGCCGCTCACTGTCGAGGCGATGACCGGCCAGGTGCGGTTACGCCGGAAGATCACCGACGGCACCGCGCTACCGGAGGAACTGGCCGCCTACGAGCGGATATCGGCGCAACGCCAGGAAGAACTCGACCGGGCACTGATCGCCGGCGCGGACGCGATGATCGAACACCGCTCCGAAAAGCTCTACATCTCCGGCTTGTGGAACACCCTGTACCAGGTCGCCGCGCTGGTCCGGAAGCGCGGGTTCGCGGCCGCCGATTTCCATCCCGGCAACTGCATCTATGTCGGCGGTGGTCTCAAACGGGCGCAATTACCGTCCGACTACCGGGAATTCGTGTACCAGACGTTCAATATCCCGCCGGGCCGGGAGTTCCAGAACTATTCCATGCAGGAGCTGAATTCGGGCATGCCGAAGTGCCGCGGCGGCAACCGCTACCACGTGCCGCCCTGGATCGTGCCCTTCGTACTCGACGATGCGGGTGACACCCTGTTGTCGCACGGCGCGGGCGAAGTGGAGGGGCGTGCCGCCTTCTTCGACCTCTCGCTCGACGGACGCTGGGGCGGAATCATCACCGGCGACCGGATCGTCGTCGATTTCCGGCCGTGCGCCTGCGGAAACGCGGGGGCCTCGATCGCCGATTCCATCGTCCGCTACGCCGATATCGCCGGCGACGACAAGATCGGCTGCGCCGGAACCACCGACGCCTACGTACGGGGACTCGTATGACCGCCGTCGAATCGCAGCAGACCGCCGGTGCGGCGCTGTCCGCCCCGTTCTTCTTTCGCGGCGAGGTCGTCGAAGGCGCGGCCGCCCTGCACCGATCGCGTGACCTCGGCGTATCCTTCACAACGCCCGAGATCGACCTCGACCGGGCCGTACCGCTGCGCAGCGAGGTCCCCCCGCTGCTCGACGTACCACTGGACGATATCGTCGACTTCCTGGTCGAGGCCGGGCGGCGGATCCGCGACCCGCACAGTCCCTTCGTCCGCGACTGTATCGACCGGATGTCGTCGACCCACACCTTGCCCCGTGCCGTACTCGAAGCGCAGGTGGCCGGTGCGGCCGGCTATCTGGACAAGCGGGTGCTGCATGCGGTCGTCGAGCAGAACTTTCCCGATCCGAAAGCGCTCGACGGATGGATCCCCAAACAGGATTTCCTCGGCCGCAAGAGTTTCGTCCGGGCCTTCGCGCCCCGGCTGATCCATGTGCTCCCCGGCAATTCGCCCGGGGTGGCGGTGAAATCCATCGCCCAGGGGGCGCTGGTCAAAGGCATCAACCTGTTCAAGATGTCGTCCAGCGATCCGTTCACCACAGTGGCCATCCTGCGCGCCATGGCCGATATCGATCCGGAGCATCCGGTGGTGCGGTCGATGTCGGCCGTCTACTGGCGGGGTGGGGACGCGGCCGTCGAACGTGTGCTTTTCCGCCCGCAGTATTTCGACAAGATCGTCGCATGGGGTGGCGGCGACGCCATCGACAATGTCGTCAAATATCTCGGCCCGGGTTTGCAGCTGGTGTCGTTCGACCCGAAAACGTCGATTTCGATGGTCGGCCGGCAGGCCTTCGATACCGAGGAAACGCTCGAGCGTGCCGCCGGGCTCGCCGCCGAGGACGTCATGGTGCTGAACCAGGATGCCTGCGTCGCGAGCCGGTTCGTGTTCCTGGAGGCGGACGAGGAGAACGCGGATCGGTTCTGTGACCGGCTGTACCGGCGGATCGCCGAGCGCGCCACCGCATCCGGTGACAACCGGCCGCTGGATCCGGAGCTGAAAGAGCAGATCCGGACTCTCGCCCTGCTCGACGACGAGTTCCGGATATGGGGCGTCACGGACGGTACGGGTGTGGTGATCCGGTCCGGCGAACCGGTCGATTTCCATCCGATCGGCAAAACCGTCAATGTGGTCCCGGTGCCCTCGCTCGACGAGGCGATCCGCCATGTCGGTGTGGCAACGCAGACCGTCGGGTTCTATCCCTTCGACCGGATGCCGGATTTCCGTGATCGACTCGCGGCCGGTGGTGTGCAGCGCATCGTTCATCTGGGGGAGGCCGGTCCGAGCACGATCGGCAATCCGCACGATGCCATGTACCCACTGCATCGCTTCGTGCACTGGATGGTTCACGAAGATGGGGCAGCCACGATCCCGGGCCCCGAATAGCACGGAATCCGCCCCATGGATGAGAATGTGATTCTACTATTAAGTAGAGTCACATTTCTCACTCGCGGCCGGGTCCGCCCGGCTTCCGTCGCCCCCGTTTTCCGGCAACGCCGCCGTATGACATCGGCGTAAGCGTGCCGGGTGGTTGGAGTTCACCATGCGCACAATTCCCCCCGAGCTGGCCACACGGTACGAAGAGCACGGGTGGTGGACCCGGGACAGTCTCGGCGATCTGCTGGCCCGCGGTCTCTCGGCTGCCCCGGACACCACCTTCCGCGTCCATTCGGATATCCGGCCCTACTCGGGAACCTTCCGGGAGGTCGAACTGGTAGCGCGCCGTCTGGCGACAGGACTGCAGGAGCGTGGAATCGAACCCGGGGACGTCGTCGCGCTGCAGCTACCCAACTGGATGGAGGCCGCGGCCGCGTTCTGGGCGGCATCGCTGCTGGGGACGGTCGTGGTGCCGATCGTGCACACCTACGGTTCGCGCGAAGTCGGCCATATCGTGGATACGGTGCGGCCCAAGGCATTCTTCGGCGCCGAACGATTCGGAAACCTGGTGTACGACCCCGCGGTCTACGCGGCGGTGCCGATCGTGGGGATCGTCGGCGGCGGCGATCCCCGCCACCGCTTCGACGCATTGCTCGCCCGCGAGCCCTTTTCCGGTGTGACGCAGGTGGACCCGGCCGGGCCGGCGGTGATCGCCTTCACCTCGGGTACGACACAGGTGCCCAAGGGGGTCGTCCACAGTCATCGCACGCTCGGCTGCGAAACCCGGATGATGGCGCAACGCTTCCCCGACGATCTGGGACCGTTGATCAATGCCGCCCCCATCGGCCATTTCATCGGCATGCTTTCGGCCCTGCTCGTCCCCGTCCTGGAAGGCGTCTCCATAGACGTCACCGATGTCTGGAATCCCGGCCGCGTCCTGAACCTGATGACCACCTACGGCGTCAGCCTGGGCGGTGGCGTCCCGTACTACGTCACCAGCCTCATCGACCACCCGGACTGCACCCGCGACCATCTGGCGCGGCTGAAGTATCTCGGTATGGGCGGCGCACCCGTCGCCGCGCCGGTGGCCGAGCGGCTGACCGGCCTGGGCCTGACCGTCTACCGGTCCTACGGCAGCACCGAACACCCTTCCATGACGTCGTCGCATTGGAGCGCGCCGCAATCCAAACGGCTCTACACCGACGGTGCTGCCCAACCCGGCGTCGAGATCCGGTTGACCGAGGACGGTGAGATCCTCAGCCGCGGGCCGGATCTGTGCCTGGGATACCTCGACGACGCCCTGACCGCCACGGTGTTCGACGACGACGGCTGGTACCACACCGGCGATATCGGCACTCTCGATGCCGACGGCTATCTCACCATCACCGACCGCACCGCGGACCTGATCATCCGCGGCGGGGAGAACATCAGCGCGCTCGAGGTCGAAGAAGTATTGCTGACGGTGCCCGGCGTGACCGAAGCGGTGGCGGTCGCTGCGCCGGACGCGCGACTGGGCGAACACGTCGCGGCCGTCCTGCGGCTGCACCCCGGCACGACACCACCGTCGCTCGAAGAGCTGTGTGCGTACTTCGCCGAGGCCGGGCTGGCGAAACAGAAATGGCCGCAGGAAGTTCATGTGGTCGACGATTTTCCGCGCAGCCCCAGCGGCAAAGTGCAGAAATACAAGATCCGGCAGAACCTGGCCGCGTGCTGAGTCCGAATGCCTGCCGAATAGACGGAGTTCCGTGGAGCAGAGTACGTACTCCGCTCCACGGAACTCGCAGAACTCGCTGCGGTGTTCAGACCTCGAGGAGCTCGAGGCTGTCGTGCCGGGCGACCGCCGTGCCGAGTCGTCCGGTGAGATGCTCGATGACCGGCCGGTCGACCGCGCGGGTCATCGACCACAGATAGAACCCGTACGGCAGATGTGCCCGGTACATCCACCAGGCCTGGTCCCGATCCGGCGGTTCGACACCGTGGGCGGCCAGCCGGTGAAGGTAGTGCTCGAGCAGGTCGCGCTCGGTGCGGGCGAGTTCGTCCGGGTCCAGGACGGTCGCCAGATGGTAGGCGACATCCTGGGCCCAGTGGCCGCGCTGCACCACCTGCCAGTCGATGAGACCCGGGCTGCCATCGGGCATTTCGTAGATATTGCCGGCGTGCAGATCACCGTGGACCAGGCAGCGCGCGGAAGCGGCGCCGAGGGTATCCATCGCGGCCATGGCCGCCAGCAGCCGGTCCGCGCGCCGCACGTCCTGCGCGATGCCGGCCGCCCGGCCGTCGTCCAGGAGCGGTTGCAGCTTGCCGACGGTCATATGCCCGGCCAGTGAGGCCAGGCGCGGCGGGAACAGACCGTTCGCGTCCGGGCGTTTGCCGTTCCACGTCGCCGCGTGCAGGGCGGCGAGCTGATCGAGGGTTCCGGCGGCCTGATCGGGACCGTACCCCACCAGCGGATCGAGAAAACGGGCGCCCGCGACCACCATGTCCTGCATGAGGACCAGCGCATGCCCGGTGTCCTCGTCCACTGCGGCGTGCACGCACGGCGGGGTGCGCACCGCAAGCTCGTGGGCGAAATCCCGGTAGAAATCCGCTTCTGCCCGCGATCCGCGGCGCCACAGCGGATTGAAATACCCTTTGGCGCACAGTGCTATAGGGGGCTCGGCCGGATGCGTGTAGGTGACCCGGAAACGTAGTTTGGTGGCCACCGTTTCGATCCGCTCGACCACTTCGGTCGCGGCCGGCACCACGGCGGGGTCGCCGGGTTCCAGCACCGCGGCGAGCCATTCGGGTGACAGCACGACCGTCTCGTCGAACGGTGCGGGATCGGCGGGCGTCTTCACAATCCCTCCTGCGGCTCGGGCAGCCCCACCAGTTCGCAGGCGCGCCGCACGAAGGAGTATCGGCGGGTGCCGGTATCGATCAGCGGCAGTCGCAGGACCCGGCGGGTACGGAGGCTGAGCAGGCCCGCCTTCAGGCAGGCGAACACTTCGTGCCAGAGCAGGTTACGGGCTCGGAGCCCGGTGAGGTCCTGCCACAGGTCGATCGTTTCGGCCCTGGTCCCGAGGCCGTCGAGGCGGGGGATGCCCAGCCCCGTGCTGTGGGCTTCGTCGAACACCAGCCACCACGCGAGATCGGCGAGCGGGCCGGCCATCGACGCCTGCTCCCAGTCCATGACCGCGGAAACCCGGAAGTCGCTGCCGAACACGATGTTTCCGATGCGGGCGTCACCCCACGACAACCCCGGTGCGGAATCCGCCGGTCGATTGTCGGTGAGCCACTGCAGCAGTGTGCGGATGGTGTCGGGAACAGTGTCCTCGAGCGTCCAGTGGGCGTGGGCACTCCAATAGGCGAGTTGTTGCTGGTCGCCCGAGCTGCCGTATTCCGGCCGGTCGACGAAATCGACCGTATCGGCGGGGACACGATGGATGGCGGCCAGCTGGCTCATCGCGTCCTCCCACAGCGTCCGCCGCTGGGTGGGAGTGGCGTCCGCGAGGAACCCGGACATGTTGTACACCGGCATACTCACCGGCACCGAACCCGTGACCCGGCGCATCAGGTAGAACGGCCGGCCGAGCACCGAGGGATCCTCTTCCAGCCACAACGGTTCCGGCACCCGTACCGCACTGTGCTGCCGCAGCGCGACAAGGATCTGGTGCTGGATACGGAACCGCGGATCGAGAAACATCTGATGTTCGGCCGCCGGCGCAACCCGCAGCACCAGCTGCTCGGTACCGCGCGCGGAATGCACGCGGACGAAGACGGTCTCGTTGGATACTCCGGCCCCCTGCGGGTAGGCCGGATCGTCGATCTCGACGGCGGTGATCTCGTCCCGTGCCGCCAGCCACGAATACAGGATCGTGGCCGTGGTATCCAGATCACGACCTTTGGGAAATACAGGCGCGTGCTTCATTGCTTGTGCCCCGTTACTTATTCAGGTGGACGACCCCCGAAGGCAGTCGAACAGAATGACCACAATTTTTCGGTGACGGCTTCGATATTTTCCCGCGGTGCATACGCGAAATGGTGGTAAACCGACATCACCAGATTCACCGCCAGCCAGGCGTCGGCGGCCGGGTCGTTCGGGCGCAACAGTCCCGCTTCGGCCGCCGCCCGTAACTCTTTTTCGAGTAATCCGGCGAAAGGGCGGTTGACCTGCGCCATTTCCTCCGGAAATATCTGATAAAGCCGCCAGTGCTCGGACGTGACGAATTGTCGTGCGGTGCCGCCCTCGTCCGTACGGAGCGAGCGCAACGCCGCGAGGATATAGAAACGTAAGCGCGCCACCGGATCCGGTAGTTCACGCGCGGCCGCCGCCATTTCTACCATCCGATCGGCGATCACATCCTCGAGAACGGCGAGCAGGAGATGGTCCTTGCTGGGGAAATGCCGGTAGAAGGTCTGCAGGGCGATCCCCGCTTCCTTCGACAATTCCTGGGTCGTGAATCCGGACCCCTTGACCTCGATCAATCGCTGCGCGGCCGCGACGATCGCCTGCGCCTGCTCGATGGTACGAGCCCGTGATCGCCGGACCGATTGCGATTGATCCGCGGCCCGGTCGGCCCAGCCGGGCGGCGAGGTGATCGGGGCATCGGCGTCGGGTCGGGCGGGCCTCTTGGGTGTGGACACGCATGAAGTCCTATCACGACGGACTGAGCACGACGAGCGGGATAACGCGGCTGGTACGGGTCTGATAGACGTCGTAGTTCGGCCAGTATTCCGTGGCGAGCCCCCACAGGCGCGGCCGCTCCGCCGCGGTGGCGGTTCGCGCCGTCACCCGGACCCGCTCCGCCTTGATCTGGACTTCGGCTTCGGGATTCGCGCGCAGATTCAGATACCACGCCGGATGTTTCGCGGCCCCGCCCGCCGACGCCACGACCAGGTAATCCGCACCGTCGCGGCCGTAGATCAGCGCCGAGGTACGTGGCTGCCCGGTTTTCCGGCCGGTGGTCGTGAGCAGCAGGATCTCGGTACCGTTCCATTCATAACCGATTTCGCCGTCGGTCTCCTGGTAGCGGGCCACATGCGTGGCGCCGACCAGGCCGAGATCGGGTGGCCGGTAACCGGGTTCGTTCATCGACTTTCTCCTCTTGTCCGGGGCCGATCGGTTCAGCCGAAAACCACGGGTATCTCGGTCGGCCCACGCTCGTACATTCCGATGACGCGGGTGGGCTCGGCATCCGGGTCGGCCCGCAGATTCGGCAGCCGATCGAGCAGCGCGCCGATCCCGGTCAGCATCTCGGCCTTCGCGACATGCATACCCAGGCAGGCATGGGCCCCGCCGCCGAAGGCGAAGGAGGGCCGCAACCGCCGGGTGATGTCGTATTCGTCCGGGTTGTCCCAGCGGGCGGGGTCCCGGTTCGCCGCCCCGATGCACAGATGCAGGACCGATCCCGCGGGGAGCGCCACACCCTGCAATTCGGTGTCCCGCGTGACGTAACGGGAGAACATCGGATCGGTCGGAGTCCAGCGCAGGGCCTCGTCGATGGCCGGCCGCAGCAGGGAACGATCGGCCGCGACCGCCGCGAGCACATCCGGCCGCTGCAGCAGCGCCGTCAGCGTGATCCCCATCTGTTTCCAGGTGGTGCCGGATCCCGCGGCCAGCAGCAGGACGACGAAGGAGTGGATCTCCGCGTCGGTGAGCCGCTGTGTGCTGCCGTCCGCACCGGTCAGTTCGGCCTCGACCAGCACGCTGATGAGATCGTCGCGCGGTGCCTTCCGGCGCTGTGCGACGATCGGCCGGATCAGCTCCACCACGGCGTCGGGCCGGCCGAGCGCCGCCCGGAACTCCAGTGCCTGCTCGACCGGTACGCCGAAGCTACCGGTGATCGTCAGCACCGGGATGGCCGCACAGAAATCGACGTTCAGTTCGGCCCGGCCGTCGGCGGCGAAACCGTCGATCAGCTGGTGCACGGTCTGCTCGATCCAATTGCGTATCCACCATTCGGCCTTTGCGGGAACGAAGGACGGCTGCACGAGCGCCCGGTAGCGCCGGTGCTGTGCCCCGTTCATCGAGATCATGCTGTTGAGGGCGTCGAGTTTGCCCGTGTTCGGGTCCACCGGTTCCGGCGCGGAGGCGAACACGTCGGGGTTGCGGTAGGCGGTATCGCAGGCGGCGAAACCGAATGCCGAGAAATGCGGGCGGCCGGGCTGCGGTAGACCGCTGAACACCGCCGGGCCCGGGTAGCCGGTCAGCTCGTGCACGGTGCCCGGATGCACCTCGGCCTCGGCGCGCAGCCGATGCCATATCGGATAGGGATCGTCCCGGTACCCGCCGCCTGTCTGTGCCAGGTAGGCGCCGCGCAGATCGAACAATTCGCGTACGCGGTCGCGATCCAAGGTCGGTGCAGGATTCATTCGATTCACCTCGCCACGTATCCGCCGTCGACCGGAAACAGGACTCCGGTGATATTCGCGGCGCGATCGGATACCAGGAATACGGCGGCCTCCGCGCAATCCTGCGCTGTGATCGGGCGCCCGAGCGGATGGTTGGCGGCAGTACGTTCGGCCATTTTCGCGGTCATTTCCGCGCTGTCGGAGAGCCCGCCGGCCGCCATGAAACCGGTGTAGGGCATCCCGGCCGGGCAGAGCGCGTTGGCGCGGATCCCGAAGGGTGCACCCTCGATCGCCACTGCCTTGGTGAGCTGATGCACGGCACCTTTGGTGGCGGCGTAGACCGCGCCACCCCAGGCGACCAGGCCCGCGACCGACCCCGTATTGAGGATGACCCCGCCACCGCCCTGCCGTTTGAACTGCAGCACGGCATAGGTGCAGCCGAGGAACACTCCGCCGATATTCACCGAGACCAGGCGCTGGAAATCCTGAAAGGTGTGGTCCTCGAGCGCGGCGCCCAGGCGCGGTGTCGGGATGCCGACATTGTTGAAAACGATATCGACGTGACCGAACCGGTCGGCAGCGGTGGCGATCATCGCGGCGACATCGCGCTCCCGCGTGATATCGGTCTCGGCCGCGACGGCCACCCCGCCCGCGGCCTCGATCCGGCGCACCGTTTCCTTCGCCCGGTCGAACTGGATATCGGCGCACACCACCGAGGCACCTTCCTCGGCGAATCGCTGGGCCGAGGTGGCACCGACGCCGGACCCGGCGCCGGTCACCACCGCGGTTTTTCCTTCGAGCAGCACGTGGCTCACCCTTCTCGTTCGATAGCGGCGATATCGGTGATCGCCAGGCTCAGCGCACCGGTCGGGCAGCTGTCCACGGCCGTGCGGATCTGTTCCACCGGATCTGCCGGCGGGTCGCGCAGAACCGCCAGCCCCTCGTCGTCCTGGGTGAAACTGCCCGGTGCGTAGGCCGCGCAGACTCCGCAGCCGAGGCAGCGTGTCCGGTCGACATGGACACTCCAGCCGGGCATCTCAACTCGCTGCCCGGACCGGCGGTTCGGCCGGAGTGAACCGGTACAGGCGCTCGGCATTGCCGCGCAGGATCTTGTACTGCGTCGTTTCCGGGAGATGGCCGATCTGCTTTTTCACGGCGTCGATGCAGTTCGGCCAGGTGGAATCGGAATGCGGATAGTCGGTTTCGCACATGATGTTGTTCTCGCCGATTTCGGCGATGCTCGCGATACCGTGCGCGTCCTCGATGAAACAGCCGAAGATATGGTCGCGGAACGTCTGGCGGATATCGAGGGTGTCCAGGTCGACGCCGCTGCTCCCGGCGTGATCACCCCAGTTCATTCCCCGTTTCACCCAGTGCCGCTGTTTGTCCAGGACCTGCTCGGCGCGTTCCAGGAAGTACGGCATCCACCCGATCTCACCCTCGGACAAGGCGATCTTCAGATTGGGGAAGCGCTGGAACATCCCGCTGAACAACCAGGAGAGCATGGCGCCGGAGGTCCGGGTCGCACCCCAGGACAGATTGGCCAGGAACGGCGCATCCTGCGAGATCTGCGGAACCGTCGAGGACGAACCGACGTGCATGGAGACCACCAGGTCCAGATCGTTGGCCGCCGCCATCACCGGGTCCCAATAGCCGCTGGGATCGTGGATCGTGGGCAGCCCCAGCGGTGCGGGGTTCTCCGAGAATGCGAAGGTGGTCGCGCCCTTCGCGGCGCAACGTTCCAGCTCCTGCACCGCCAGCTGCGGATCCCACAGCGGGATGAGCACCAGCGGGATATAGCGGCCCGGTGCCGCGCCGCACCAGTCCTCGATCACCCAGTCGTTGTAGGCCTTCAGGCAGACCAGGCCGAATTCGCGGTCGCCGGCCTCCATGAAAAGCTGACCGCAGAAGCGGGTGATCGTCGGGAAACAAAGTGAGGCGAGGATGCCTGCCCGGTTCATATCCTCGATCCGCGCGGCCGGATCGTAGCAGCCGGGGCGCATCTCGCTGTACGACAGCGGTTTCGGGCTGAATTCCTCCTTCTCCTTACCCGCCACCGCACTCAGCCCGGAACTCGGGAAGCGCTTACCGTCGTAGACCCAGCAATCCACGCCGTTGTCGTCGAATTCCATATGCGGTGCGCGATCCCGGTCGGCGCGCGGGACGCGGTCCACCCACAGGTTCGGCGGTTCGAGGATATGGTCGTCGACCGAGATCAACCAGTCGAGTGCGAGATCGGTGGACATCATGACTCCTTCGGGTCGGTGGGCATTCAGCGGAGGTCGCCGATGACGAGGTGTTTGACTTCCTGGAAGGCCCGGATACCGTCCGGGCCACGTTCGCGGCCGAGGCCGCTCTGCTTGTAACCCCCGCTGGGGGCGTAGGCGCTGAACAGCGCGGTGTTGACATTGACTGCGCCGGTGCGCAACCGGCGCGCGACAGCCGTGGCCGCGGCCGGATCGGCCCCGTACACCTGACCGGACAGTCCGTACGGGGAGTCGTTGGCGATTCGCACGGCGTCGTCGATATCCCGGTAACCCAGCACAGACAGGATCGGGCCGAAGATCTCTTCCTGAGCGGCCGGGTTGCCGTTGTCGGGGACGTCGAGCACGGTCGGCTCGAAGTAGTATCCGCGCGGGAAACCGGTGGGCCGGCCGCCGCCCCGCACCACGGTCGCGCCCTTGTCGACGGCGCGGTCGACGATCCGTTCGCAGCGTTCGCGTTGCGCGGCACTGATCAGCGGGCCGATCGTCGTCGACGGATCGGCCGGGGCGCCGACGACCAGCCCGGCATAGGTCCGCGAGACCAGCTCGAGCACCTCGTCCTTGTGTTCCCGCGGCACCAGCATGCGGGTCGCGGCGACGCAGGCCTGCCCGGCGGTACCCGCGATCACGGCGGCGGCACCGGTCGCGACCTTGCCCAGGGCATCGCCGAGATAGATCTGGGCCGATTTACCGCCGAGTTCGAGCGCGACCCGTTTGAGCGTGGGCGCCGCCTGCGCCATGATGCTGCGGCCGACCGCGGTCGACCCGGTGAACGACACCATATCCACCGCGGGATGGGTGGTGAGCAGTTCCGCACCGGCGGAACCGGATTCGACGACGACGCTGAGCACGCCGCGGGGGAGTCCGGCGGCCTCGGCGGCGGCACCGAAGACCAGCGACGAGATCGGGGTGAGCGGACTCGGCCGCAGAATCACCGAATTACCCGCCATGAGCGCGGGAACGAGCTTCTGCAGCGCCATGATGAACGCCGCGTTGTACGGGGTGATGGCCGCGACGACACCCACCGGCTCATGTCTGCGAAGGCTGAGCGCGACCCGCCCGCGGATCAGGTCGCCGACCGGTACCGGATTGGGTTCCTCATGCGAGAGGGACAGGTAGAGGTCGATCATGCCGCGGGCCATGGACAGCCCCGAAAGAAACTGGGAGCGTTCGGCGAACATCCGCGGCTGACCCGCCTCCGCGACCATGGTCGCCACCAGCGGTTCCCGCATCGTCTCGAGATACGACAGCAGCGCACGCAGCACCGCGGCCCGGTCCTCGGCCGGCGCATCGGCCCACACGCCACTGTCGAAGGCGCGCCGCGCCTCGCGTATCGCGCGGTCGATCTCGGGCAGGGGAGTGGCCGGGATCTCGGCGACGCGGGATTCGTCGGCAGGGTTGTCGACGGCGAAGGTTTCGCCGCCGGTCACCAGATCGCCGCCGATATACGAGCGGTGGTCCGGGAGAATATTTTCCATGGTTCGGCCTCCTGTTGCCGCGGCGTGGCGATTCAGCCGGGTTCGGTGGTATAGGCGACGACGCCGCCGTAATGGGGCGAGGACTGACAGGCCAGGGCAGTGGTCACACCGGCACGTGTGCGGTCACCGGCGCGACCGGCCAATTGCAGATAGCACTCGAGCATCTGCGGTATACCGTGCATCCGGCCGTTACCCAGCGCTCCGCCACCCGACAGCGCCGGTAGACGACCGGGGACATCACTGTCGATACCGCCGTCGCCGACGAAACCGTGCGCCTCCCCGCGCGGACAGAACCTCAGCGCTTCGAGCCAGAAATAGACGAACGGCGAGAATCCGTCGTAGAGCTGCGGAAGGTCCACCTGGGCGGGGAGTAAACCGGTCGCCTCCCGCAGACGCCGGGCTACGACCTCGCCGCCCGCCATGATGTCGTCGAGCGGCCAGTGCAGCGCCACGCGGTGCGGAGGTGGCGGGCTCTGCGCATAACCGGCCACGTACACGGGGCGATGGGGGAGGTCGCGGGCCCGTTCGGCGGAGGTGAGGACGAAGGCGGCGGCCCCGTCCACCGGTAGATCGCAGTCGAAGCGGCGGACCGGGTCACTGACCATCGGCGCCGCCAGGTATTCGCCGGTGGTGAGCGGTTTCCCGTACCAGTGCGACCACGGGATCCGCGCGCCGTTCTTCCGCGCCTCGACCACGACGGCGGCCAGCGTGGCGGGATCGGCCCGGTACCGGTTGAGGTACTCCCGATAAGGGAAGGCGATCATCGGCAGCGGGCCGCCGAAACCCTGCGGCGCGGTCCACTGCTGTGCGCCCTCGGCCGCTGTCATCGGATTGTCGTGATAACCACCGGCCGGGTTGTGCAGGGCACGGTGGACGACAACGTAGTCGGCGGCACCGGCGATGATCGCGTTCGCGGCGAGCGCTATCGCACCGGGCATCTGGCCGATACCGCTGAAGCCGGCGATATACCGGGGCGAACCACCCATGCGTGCCGCCAGCCAATCGGCCGAGACCGTACTCACTCCGTCGGTGACACGATGACCGCCGGCAGTCGGGAACAGCGCCGAGGTGACGAATCCGTCGATCTGCTCCGGCCGCAACCCGGCGTCCGCGACGGCCGCCCGCGCCACCTCGACGGTGAGGGCGCCCAGCGGACGCTCGCTGCGCCGCCGGATGTTGCTGTGGGCGTATCCGGCGACAGCGACTTGCCCGTGGAACCGGGTGGTCATGACGATCCCCCGGGGGCCAGGGCGAAGGCCGGCACTGCTGTTCCCGGCGCGACGTCCTCGAACGCCACCCGCACCGGAATTCCCTCGCGCAGGGAGGTATCGGGACCGTCGAGGAGCCGGCCGATCATCCGCAGCCCGGGCTGTTCGGCCAGTTCGACATCGACCAGCAGATAGGGCACATCGCCGGCGAAACCGGCCAGCGACGCCCGGTGGACCACCGTCCAGGATCGCACGAGGCCCAGCCCGCTGACAGGTTCGAAGCGGAACGCGGGATCGGTTGTGCCGCAGTGCGAGCAGATCGCGCCGGGTGGTATCTCGAAGCGGTCGCACCGGGCGCAGCGGGCGATCGCGAGCTCATGCCGCGCCGTCGCGGCCCAGTACGGCGCCGAGCGGGAATCGGGAACGGGGAGCGGACGGGCGGGCGTTGTCACGGGACCACCCCGGCATCCTGGAGTTCGGCGATATCGCTCCACGAATACCCCAGCTCGAGCAGCAGATCCTCGGTGTGTTCACCGTGTTCCGGGGCCCGCCGCAGCACCGGTGGCCGTTCGTCGAATTGCACCGGCCCGGTCGGGAGCCGGTACGCCGGACCGGCTTCGGTCTCGACGACCCCGAGGTAGTCGTTGGCCAGCACCTGGGGGTCGTCGAGGAGCTCGCCGACCGACTGCACCGGCGCCCACGGCGCGTCCAGCCGGGACAGCAACTGCTTCCACTCCGCGAAGGTTCGGCGCGCGAATTCCGCATCGAGTTCGGCCACACATTCCGCGCGATGCGCCGCCCGCGCCGCCATATCGGCGAAGCGCGGATCATCCCGCAGATCGGCCCGCTGCACGAGATCGCAGAACTGCGCCCAATACCGGTCGGCCTGGAGAAAGACGAGCTGGATATGGCGGCCGTCCTTGGTGCGATAGGCGCCGACCAGGGGATTGGGCGAAGCTCCGCGCCCGGTCACCACAGCGGGGGAGTTGCCCGCCAACGCGGCGAGTAGATCGGAGGACAGCATCCACATCGCGGTCGCCAGTAGTGAAACATCGACCACCGACCCGCGGCCGGTGCGGTTCCGTCGCAACAGCGCGGCAGCCATCGCGAACCCCAATGCCATCGCACCGTTGCGGTCGCCCATCGCACCGCGCTGGCTGATCGGATACTCGTGGTCGTGCGGGGTCAGAACGTAGGCGGGACCGCCCTGCGCCCAGAACGCCGAGGAGTCGTAGCCCGGTTTATCCGCCTCGGGGCCGCGCACGCCGTACCCGTGGCCGCGGGCGTAGACGAGACGCGGGAACCTTTCCGTGAGTTGTCCGGCGTCCAGCCCCAGGCGGCGTAGCGCGGAGGGCCGGAAGTTCGTGAGGAACACATCGGCCGTCGCGAGTAGTTCGTCGAGCAGCTCCCGGCCCCGGTCGGTGTGCAGATCCAGCGAAACCGAGCGTTTTCCTCGATTGGCCAGAGCCACCGACAGGTTCACCCCGCCGCTGTCCGAACCGATGCCCTGGGTGGCGAGGTTGCGGTAGGGGTCGCCGTCGGGGCGTTCGACCCGGATGACGTCCGCTCCCCAGTCCGCCAGCAGTGCGCCGGCCACCGGGACGAAGACCCACTGCGCGAGCTCCACCACACGGATCCCGCTGAACGCGTCGTTGTCCATCGCTGCCTCCGCATGTAGAACCGCAATCTACTCAATCGTAGAATGCCATTCTCGTTTGCGGACGGAAATGATGCGTAACGTGAGAAATGACGTTCCAAGGCGGTTGTGCCGGTAATGCTTACGGCGAAAGCCCTCCGGTGCGGGTATTTCTTGCCTCCTGCACTGCCTGCCGCGTCGCTCTGCTACTCGGGCCCGCCGACCACCTCGACCCCGTGCCGGAAGGCGATATGGTCCTTGATCCGCCGCGCGAGCGGGCTCGGATGCGGGTAGTACCAGGCGGCGTCCGGGTTGACCGCGTCGCCGACGGTCACGGTGTAGTAGCGTGCCTTCCCCTTCCAGGGGCACAGCGACGTTGTCCGGCTGTCGCCGAAGTACTGGCGGTGCAGTGATTCGGGCGGAAAGTAGTGGTTGCCTTCCACCCGTACCGTGCGCGGAGTTTCGGCGAGTACCACGCCATTCCATACTGCGCGTATCACGATGGCGGGCCTCCTCGTATCGGGTTCGGAACGATCGACCACGAAGTGGGCATTCGACCCTACTCTCCATATCTGGTGCTGGGCGCCCTCGATGCTCTATCGAGGGTTGTGGGCATCGGCCGAGGGGTTGTGAGCATCGGCCGGTCCCGGAACGGTCTCCGCAGCCGCTATGGGTACCGGTCGGTCGCGACGGCTGCGGACCTGATCGAACAGCCGCGGAGAAATTTGCGAAACCACTGGGATGACCTGTGTGATCACATAGGTTGGAGAATGAGCTTCTTCCTATTGGAGATCGGAATGCCCGGATGAGCGACGAAACCCAGATCGCTGCGCTGCTCTACCGGTACGCCCGCGCCGTCGATACCAAGGACTGGGAGCTGTACCGCTCGGTGTTCACCGCCGACGCCCACATCGACTATTCGTCGGCCGGGGCCGTGGTGGGAGGCCGCGACGAGGTCGTCGACTGGTTCGCTGCGAATTTCGGTGCGCTGCCCTGGAGCATGCACTACATCACCAATATCGAGGTGCTCGCGCGCGGACCCGAAACCGCGACCGTACGCGCCATGTTCTACAACCCGATGCAACTCCCGGGATCGACCGGCGTCAGTGCCTGTGGCGGTTACTACCACCACGAACTGGTGCGTACCGCCGACGGTTGGCGCAGTCGGGGGCTGCGCGAGGAGAACGTCTGGTTCACCGGCCGCCCCGAAGGACAACAATGACCGAAACCGCTGACACGACACAGCATCCGAAACCTCCCGAAGGCGACTGGCTGGGCACGAAGTTCCTGCGTTTCGATCGCGAGGGCCCGTTCGGGGTCTGCACCCTCGACCGGCCCGAGGCACGCAACGCCATGACACCGGCGATGTACTTCGGCATCAAGTACGCGGTCACCCACGTGGGATCCGATCCCGACCTGGCGGGGCTGCTGATCACCGGCACCGGTGATGTCTTCGCGCCCGGCGGCGATATGGGTGGCGGCGGTGACGACAACTGGATGACATTCGGCCGCGCATCGGGCATGGACGCCCTGCCCTTCGACACGCTGCGCCAGTCGGCCAAACCCGTGGTGGCCGCTGTCAACGGGCTGTGCCAGGGCGGCGGCCTCCAGATCGCCTTGTGCGCCGATATGGCCGTCGTCAGCGACCGGGCTACTTTCCGGGTCCCCGAGCTCTATCGCGGGATCGCCGACACGTACTACAGCCATATGCTGGCCCGGCTCATCGGCCCGGTCCGGACCCGCGACCTGATGTTCACCGGCCGCACCCTGTCGGCGCAGGAGGCACTGGACTGGGGCATGGTCGCCCGCGTCGTCCCGCACGACGACCTGCCCGCCGCCGCCCGCGAGGTGCTCGCGCAGTGTTGCCGCACCGCACCGGGCGCCCGCACGGTGATCAAATCCAGTCTGGACAACTACCTCGGCCTCTACGACCGCATCGGAATGCAAGCGAGTCTGGGCGCAGCCGAATCGGTCGAGGGCTTCCGCGCCTTCAAGGAACGCCGATCCCCGAACTGGGTGCACCCAGGATTGCGAATCGACGGACGTCTCTAGTCACGTGGATCCCGGACCCCTGCGCTGGAGACCGGGGCACCGATGCGGACACGCGGTCAGAACCAGTGGCCGGCAAGCAGCTCCAGGGAACGCTGCCGCACTGCGGGGTCGTAGGCGTAGGTGACGGTGATCAGTTCGTCGACGCCGGTGCGCTCGACGAATTCCGCCAGTTCCCGCACGACGGTCTGCGGCGCGCCGACCGCCTTGATCCGCAGCATCGCGTGATCACGACCGCCCTGGGCGGCGAGCTGGTCCGGGTCGACGGGTGGCTGGAGCTTGCGGCGCCGGCCGCTGCGGATATCGAGGAACATCTGTTCGAGCGTGGTGAACTCTCGTTCGGCCTCCGCGTCCGTCGGTGCCACCATGACGTTGATACCCGCCATCAGGTACGGCTCGGCGATCTGTGCGGTGGGCGCGGAATCGGTGAATGCGTCCCGGTAGACCTGGATGGCCTCATCCAGCTGATCGGGCGCGAAGTGCGAGGCGAGCGCGAAGGGTAAACCGAGCTGACCGGCGATGGAGGCGCCGTTGACGGTGGAACCCAGGACCCAGATGGGGACCTCGGTGCCCGCGGAGACAGCCGAAACGATCGGGGCACTCCGGGCGGTTCCGTCTGCGCTGAACCAGCCCTGCAGGTCGAAGATGTTCTCGGCGAAAGCCTGCGGTTCGGCGGAGGACCGGCTCAGGGCGCGAGCGGTCATCATATCCGTGCCCGGGGCGCGGCCCAGGCCCAGATCGATCCGGTCGCCGTACATATTCGCGAGGGTGCCGTACTGCTCGGCAACCATGAGCGGCGCATGGTTGGGGAACATCACACCGCCGGAGCCCACACGGATCCGTTCGGTCACCGAGGCGGCCTGCCCGATCAGCAGCGAGGTGGCGCTGGCGGCGAGGTTGGCGGTGTTGTGATGTTCGGCGAACCAGAGCCTGCGGTAGCCGAGCCGGTCCGCTGTCCGAGCGGCGTCCATCGAAGCGGCGATACCGTCGCGGGCCGTTGAGCCTTGGGGGATGGAGACCAGATCGAGAATGCTCAGTGGCACGGACACTGTCGCGGCTTCCTCACGTTGACGACGATGAATGTTGCCATGTCAACCATCAGACCTCGGGGTTGTATTCCGCGCTCCGGACGGGGGCTCAGCGTCTGCGCCGCGCCCGGGCGGGTTTCTTCCCGGAGGATGCCGGCTTCTTGGAAGGGGCCGAGTTCTTCGCCGGGCGCGGTCCCTTCCCCGTGGGATGCGGTTTCCGCTGTTCCGGTTCGGTGCGTTTTCCGGCCGGGGACCGGGAGCTGTGTTCCGAGCGGCCGCGCACCACGCCGACGAACTCCTCGACCGCATCGGTGGTCCGGTCCGCGAGCCAGGCCAGGGCGATTTCGGTATCGCCGGTATCGGTCACCGTGCGGTAGATGAGGTCGCGGCGGTGGTGCAGGCGGGCGATCGAATGGGGCACGATGGCGACGCCGACCCCGGCGGCGACGAGTTCGAGGGCGGCTTTGACCGCGTCGATATCGGCGGTGTCCTGTAGGCGCTCGTCCGCGAGATCGGCCATGGTGACCTCCTCGAACAGTGAAATCTCGTGCTCCTTGGGGGCCACGACGACGGGCAGCTCGCGGTAGAGCGGGATCACGCTCATCCCCGCGCGGTCGATCGGCAGGCGGACGAAGCACATATCGACGCGGCCCTCGCGTAGCGCCGGTTCCTGGTCGGCCTGGGCAACAGCTACCAGCTCGAGCGGGGTATCCGGGAACCGCCGGCCCCAGATCCGCTCCCATTTGGTGACGGTGACGCCGGGCACGAACCCGACCCGCAGCGTGGCCGGCGGCTCGGCCGCCGCGTCGCCTGCCTCGTTGCCGGCAGCCGCAATGATGTCGCGCGCCTCCCGGAGCAACTCCTGTCCCGCGTCGGTCAGCCGGGTCGGCTGCGCGCCGGGGACGAACAGTTTCGTACCGAGCTCGGTCTCCAGGTCGATAACGGTGTGGCTGAGCTTCTGGCGGGAGATATGCAATGCCTTCGCGGCGCGTGCGAAGTGCAGTTCCTCCGCGACTGCGGCGAACCAGCGCAGACGCTGCACATCGATCGAGGAGAACCGGCTCATACCGGCAAGCGTATGGCACCGCGGAGTCCGGCCCGGCCCGGCGGCCCGATACGCTGTGGCGGTGAGCCTGGACAAGAAACCGCAGATGATGAAGCCGCTGACCGCGGCGAACAAGCTCGGCATCTATCTTCCGGCGGCTCCCGAAGAGTTCCGCAGCGGCCCGATCTCGCGGGCCGAGCTGGACGAGCTCCGGACGAACCCGCCGCAGTGGCTCACCGATCTGCGCCGCACCGGTCCGTTCCCGCGTGACGTCGTGGCCCGCAAGCTCGGTATCTCCAACAGCGGCCTGACCCGTGCGGGAGTGTCCGACGCGCTCACCGCCGACGAGATCGCCGCTTTCCTCGCGGATCCGCCGGACTGGCTGATCCGCGAACGCGAAAGCTTTGCCGCCGTACGCGCCGAGGAGGAACGAGTCCAGGCCAAGGAAGCCGAACGCCGCGCAGCGACCAACCGGCCGGCGAAGGGGCGTTAGCGCGCCGCGCGCCGCCCACGAACCCAGGGCCAGGTCATCAGCGCCCAGACGATGAGCAGCAGGACAGCAACGGTGCCCAGGTACCAGGGCCATGGTCCGAGTACGTCGAGTAGCGACGGGGTCGCCGGTTTCCGGTTGACGAAACCGTAATTGGTGCCGGCGAGGGAATTGAACACGAAGGTCACCGCGACCCACGCCACCGTGGCCGCCACCGCGAACCGATAGCTGCGCCAATCCGGGTGGATACCCACACCCCAGGTGAGGTAGATCGCGGCCCAGACGACGAGCAGGTGGATCGCCCAGAACGCCAGGAATTCGTAATCGGGGAAATCGGGGCTCTCCAGCGCCGGTGACAAGAGTGCCTGCGTACTCAGCGTCAGGCACCAGTAGTAGGTCAGCGCATACGCCCAGCGTCGATGTGACCACAACGCGTAGCCGGCGGCGAGGGTCGCGAGATCGGTCAGTCGCAGCGGGACCGAGCGGTCGACGGCCGGGGGAAACATCAGGGCCAGGTAGATCGCCACATACAGAACCAAGGTCACCGCACCGAACGCCCGGCTGAAACGGCGTTCGGCCGCGGTATTGCGCTGCCTCCGCCCGATGACTACGACCGCCACCGCCCCCGCCGCGAACACGATGAGCACGATCCAGTGCGACAGTCCGTATGCGGAGAACTCCCTCGCCGTCGATGGCTGCACGCCTGGTCACTCTACTGTCGGGCAACGTCAGTCGCGGGGACTGTACCGGCGGGTACCATCCCGCCACGGCGGGCATTGGACCTGCCCGCGTTTACGTTGTCCGGCAAGAAGGTTCGCGCGGTGGTTCGCGAAACGCCAACGGGCGCAATGTTGTCCCGCTGACGCGCACCCGGTACGGGTCTGGAAAACTGGCGCTCGGCGAGTCTCGTCCGCGCACCGATGAGCTCGTGTCGTCAACCGAGCTGCAGCGACAGGAGGGGAGGGGATGAATCTCTGCGGTGTCATCGCCGGAAACGTCCGGCCGCGTCACGTCCGGATCTTCCCTCGGCCAGGCAACTGCCGGCTCGGCACGTAGTTGAACCGAACCGCTGTGTCCCTCCCACGGCGACTCATCGAAAGGCAGGTCCCACGATGACCACGACCTCGGAGCGTTCCGTATTCCCGACCGGGCAGGAGGTGCGCGAGCTCGACGCAGTCGTCGTCGGCGCCGGCTTCGCCGGCCTGCATATGCTGCACAAGCTGCGCGGACTCGGACTTTCGGTGCAGGTGTACGAAGCAGGTGACGGGCTCGGCGGCACGTGGTACTGGAACCGCTATCCGGGCGCACGCGTCGATGTGAAAAGCATGTACTACAACTACTCTTTCGACCCGGAGCTCGAGCAGGAGTGGGAGTGGACGGAGAAGTTGCCGCCGCAGCCGGAGCTGCTTCGCTACATCAATCACGTCGCGGATCGTTTCGATCTACGTAAGGACGTGCAGTTGCGGACCCGGGTCACCGGCGCGGTCTACAACGAGTCCGCCGCGCGGTGGCGGATCACGACCGATCGCGGTGAGGTCGTCTCGGCGCGGTTCGCGATCATGGCGACAGGCTGCCTGTCGGTGCCGAAGATGGTGGAGATACCGGGCATCGAAACGTTCCGGGGCCGCAGCTTCCACACCGGCAACTGGCCCCAGCAGGAGGTGGATTTCGCCGGCCGGCGGGTCGCGGTGATCGGCACCGGCTCCTCCGGAGTGCAGGTTATTCCGCTTGTCGCCGAAGCGGCCGAGAAGCTCACCGTGTTCCAGCGGACGGCGAACTATGTTCTGCCCGCAGGTAATCACGCCCTCGATCCCGAATTCCAGCGCGATATCAAGTCGCGCTACCGCGAGGTGCGCAAGGCCAACCGGGAGTCGTCGTTCGGCATCGCCCGGCCCGAGGCCACCAGGGGGGCACTCGAGGTGAGCGAAGAGGAGCGAAATGCCTTCTATCGCGCGGTATGGGAGGACAAGGACAGCGAGCTGGTGAGCATGCTGACCGGATTCACCGATACGCTCGCCGACGAAGCCGCCAACGAGACCGCCGCCCAGTTCATCCGCGACCGCATCGCCGAGATCGTGACGGATCCGGCTACCACCGAGCTCCTCCAGCCCACCGGCCTGTTCGGCGTCAAACGTCCGGTTCTCGGCACGAACTATTACGAAACCTTCAACCGTCCCAACGTCCGGCTCGTGGACGTACGCGCGACCCCGCTCACCGAGATCACCGCGTCCGGACTCCGGACGACACAGGAGAGTTTCGAGTTCGACGACATCATCTACGCCACCGGGTACGACGCCATGACCGGCGCGCTGGACGCGATCGATATCCGCGGCCGGGGCGGTGTGTCGCTGCGGGAGAAGTGGGCCGACGGGCCCGTCACCTACCTCGGGCTCACCATGGCGGGCTTTCCGAACCTCTTCACGATCACGGGTCCGGGTAGCCCGTCGGTGCTGTCGAACATGCTGGTGTCCATCGAGCAGCACGTCGACTGGATCGCCGACGCGATCGACGTGATGCGGTCCAAGGGCGTGCGGACCATGGAGGCCGAGACCGCCGCGGAGCTGGAATGGACGCGGCACGTCGACGAAGTCGGCAATATGACGCTCTATCCGAAGGTGGACTCCTGGTATGTCGGATCGAATGTTCCCGGTAAGCCGAGGGTGATGTACGCCTACATCGGTGGCGTCGGAGCGTATCGCGAAAAATGCGAACAGGTCGCCGCCGACGACTACGACGGTTTCACTCTGACAGAGTGACCGAGGAACTACCCCGGGTGGCGGGCGCCGGACGACGCCGCCACCCAGGGGTAGCGTTCACGGAACGAGCAAGTCCGTTGTGCGGAGCCGGATTCGGAACCGGTGGCGTGGGCTCGGGCGGCGTGATCGCTGTCAGACGAGACGCATCGGCGGGCACGCCGGAAACCGAACCGGTAGCGCGGCCAATGCGCGGTGGAACTGCCCCTGCCGCCAGGGTAGTTGCTGCACGGATCCTTGCGGTTGGATCTCCGGCAGGGCGTCGAGCAGCAGGTCGATGGCCTGCGCGGCGATCGTCTGGGCGAGGGTCTGGGCCGGGCAGCCGTGCGGGCCGCCTCCCCAGGCGAGGTGTGACCGGTTTCCCTTGCGGTCACCGCCTACGACGGTGGGATCGTTGTTGCACGCGGCCAAACTGATGACCACCGGTTGATCGGCCGGGAGCCACGTATCGCCGACGAGTTGCGGCTGCCGGGGGTAGCTCACGCACCAGTTCGCCAGCGGCGGATCCTCGAACAGCACCTCATCGATGGCGTCCCGGGTGGATATGGCGCCGCTGAGGAGCTCACCCCCGTATTGGTCATCGGTCATCAACAGCAGCAACGCATTGAGAATGAGATTGCAGGTCGGCTCCGTACCCATCGAGAACAGCAGCGCGGCCTGGTTCACCATCTCCATGGCATCGAGGCCGTCCGGATGCTTCAACAGCTCCGAGGTCAGATCGTTGCCCGGTTCGGCCTGCTTCTGCTGGACAACGCCGATCAGTGCCTCGACGAAACGCTGCTGTCCCTCTTCGGCGCCCACTCCCTCCATCATCGCCGCCATCCCCTCGTAAGCCGCGGCCGCGGCGTCTTCGGGAAAGCCCATCAGTTCACTCAGGACCCGGAAGGTCAGCGGATACGCGTAATCCGTGTGCAGGTCCGCGGTGCCGCGCTCGCAGAAGTTGTTGATCAGCACCTCGGCGGCCCGGGCCACCGCGTCGTGCACCTTGTGCAGGTCGACGGTGTCCAATGCCGCGATGATGGTGCGCCGGTACCGCTCGTGTTCCACACCTGACGTACGCAGCGCGTTCTGGCGATAGCCCAGCATCGGCAACATCGGCGAGTCCGCGGGAGCGTTCTTCTCCCATCGGCGTGGGTCGGCGGGGAAATGCTGCTCGTCGTTCAGGATCTGCATGGCCACCTGGTAGCCGATCACGAGCGTTGCCGGCACACCCGGAGCGAGTTCGATCGGCACCAGCGGGCCGTGCCGGCGCATACTCTCGTAGGCGCGATGCGGATCGGCTGCGAACGCCGCGGTGTCCAGCCGGAAGTGCGGGCCCGTGGATACCGGGGGCCCGTGCCCGATCGGGGACTCTGCCTGCGAACTCGAATCTGTATTGCTCAAAACGTGATTCCCCCGCGCGGTACCGCGTGGTGTCCCGTTCGATCCGGCGAGGGCCGGGCTGGCATTCGTAGTGTGGGCATGCTGGCGCATACTACCGGGAGTTGGTTCAGCCCAATATCTTTGGTGAATCGAGCACCGGAACTCGGTGCGCTACACCGCTGTCGGCGAATCCCTGGGCGTCGTTACCGGAACCGATCCCGGCCGGCGGCAACACCGTCGGCGGCCAGGGAGTCGGCTCCCACTGAGCGGGATCGGCCGGCTCCCACTGAGAGGGATTATGCGAGCGCGATAGGCCGGGTCGCCGAGCACCATGGTGTGGGTTCCGTGCCGATCACGGGCTGAGGAAAGGAATTCACCATGGGTGCCGTGCGCTTCGATGAAGAATACGATGTCGTGATCGCCGGAGTAGGGGCGGCCGGGTCTGCGGCGGCATTGAGCGCGCACGCGGCGGGGGCGCGGGTCGTGGTGTTGGAGAAGGCGGACGCGGCGACAGCCGGCGGCAATACCCGGGTGTCCGGGGCGGGGTGGTTCATCAACCGTGATCCGCAGCGTGCCGCGCAGTTCCTGCGTTCGCTGTGCGGTCCCTACCCGGTGGCCGACGATGTCGTCGCGGCGTGGTCCCGCGAAACGGCACTGAACTCCGACTGGCTGCGCGCACTGGGAGCGGAAGTAGGCGCCAGTCCGCAGTACCACACCGAACCCGAGTACGGCACGCTGGACGGCAGTGATTGCTACGGGGGTATGGACACCGTCGGCGCGCAGATGGGCGATTTCCGGCTCTACGACTTCCTGCTCGGTGCTCTCACCGACGCCGGTATCGAGGTGCGTTTCTCGACACCGGCCGCGGAACTGGTCACCGAGGCCGGCGCGGTGACCGGCGTGGAAACGGCAGGCGGGCGACGGATCCGTGCCCGTGGCGGCGTCGTGCTGGCGACCGGAGGGTTCGCCGCGAACACCCGAATGGTTCGCGACTACCTCCGGCTGACCGATGCGCCGATCTGGGGGTCGCCGCACTCAACCGGCGACGGTCACCGCATGGCGCAGCGTATCGGCGCCGACCTGTGGCATATGGACAACATGATGACGATCACCGGGGTACGTATCGACGACGGTCCGGGTATGTACCTTGCACTCTGGGCCGCCCACAACTATCTGTTCATCGGCCCGGACGGCCGGCGGTTCGTCGATGAGACCGCAGAGAACCGGCACGGCCACATCTACCGCAACGGCACTCTCGAACTCTTCCCGCTGGGCTCGTTCCACCTGGTCTTCGACGAGCGAATGCGCACCGCGGGGCCGTTGAGTCCGTCCCGTGAGGTACTGCCGGTGGGGTGGAAGCTGCTGATGGAGAAGTTTTCCTGGAGCGCCGACAACAGCGAGGAGATCGCCCGCGGGCTGATCGGGCGCGCGGAGACCATCGCCGAGCTCGCCGAGCTCGCCGATGTGGATCCGGCGACGCTGGAACGCACGGTCGCGCGGTACAACAATGCCTGCGAAATCGGCCGCGACGACAGTTTCGGCCGTTCGCCCGCAACCCTCGCGCCGGTATCGGAGCCGCCGTTCTATGTACTGGACGTCGCGCCCTTGCTCGGTTGGAGCAACGGCGGCCCGCGCCGTGACGGGCGGGCGCAAGTCGTGGACGTGGACGGAACGGTGATCGCAGGCCTTTATGCTGCCGGTGAGGTGAGCTCGACCTACAGCTGGGCCAAGGACGGCGGATTCCATATCGCCGACGCCCTGGCCTTCGGCCGGATCGCGGGTCGTGAGGCCGCGCGCCGGGGAGGTTTCACCGCTTGAGCGAGGATGAGGTCGGTGCGCGCCGTGCCGAATCGGGCGCCGCGCGCTCGGCGTCCTCGGCGGGGCCTACCTCCTCGCGTAATGCGGCGATGGCCTGGAGATGACGCCGCATCCGGTGCTGGGCCAGGGCAGCGTCGCCGGCCGTGATGGCCGCGACGATCGCCTCGTGCGCCTGGTGCGATGCGGCTACTCGCTGCGTCCAATCCGGCTCGGGTACTCGGCTGCCCCAGCTCTGCTGCACCATCTCTTCGTCGAGCTGGGCGAGAACCTCGACGAAGAGGCTGATGGCGGGATTATCGGTCAGCTCGGCGATCTCGCTGTGCAGATTCCGCAAGTGACCGGTTGTCACTCCGTGTGCCACAAGTTCCTGCTCGGTGTGTAATGCGTCGTTGAGGCGGGTGATTCCTGTTTCGGTCAACCGCTCGGTCGCTGCGACGACTCCGGCCAGTTCGAGGGCCATTCGTGCCTGGAACAACTGCTCGCGCGTGACTTCGGCGTGGCGTAGATAGACCCGCGCCGCGTGACGAACGACGCCGGGATCCGGTTCGGTCACAACCAGTCCGCCGCCGGGGCCGCGTCGCATAGCGGCCATTTGATGGTGCTCGACGAGCCGGACCGCCTCCCGGAAGACAGCGCGACTGACGCCGTAGCGGTCGATGAGCTCCGACTCGGAACCGAGGATCGTTCCGGTTCGCCAGCCGCCGGCGATGATGTCCTGCTCGATGCGCTCGGCGACCGTCTCGGCCAACCGCTGCCTGCCCCGACCTGCGCTCATCGCGCCGTTCTCCTGTCCACCGGCCATGTGTCGATGCTACCGGCAGAGACTTTCTTTGAGTGCACCCAATAGCTCCGTCCACTGTTTCTGCAGAAACCTATTTAAGGATACTGTATGCGAGTAGTGTCCTGGAGCGAGGCGCAGCTGGATATCGACAAGCCATATTGAGGACACTATACTTCGTTCTGAGTTGGTCGCCCCGACCATCACGGGCCAGTGTGCGTCGCGTCGCATGCCTGCACGACTGTCGAGGACAGTGGACTCAATTGGGCCGAGAAGGGGTCCCCGAGCGTCGTGATCACCGCCGTGGTGCCCGGTGTTGCGAGGGCGGCTGACGTACACCTGGTTTCCCGAGCGACTCGGACCGTTCGGGGATCCGGTCGATACCCGTGGCGACCTGAGTCGCGCTCGACCCCGAGTAGAGGAGCCCACCGATGAACGCACCGAACGGATCGGTTCGTGGTGACACGTTGATCCACGCGCTGAGTCTGCCGCGGACAGGAAAGGTCTACGACCTGTCGACGGGCTGGTGGCGCCATATGCCGAACTTCGAGGGCTACCCGCGCTTCGAGGTCGTCACCTACAACTCACCGAGCGGAGAGCGGGTCGATGCGCGCTTCCCGTTCGACGATCCGGAGGCCAACGCGGTCGAGTTCGGTTACGTATCCGAGCTGATCTCCGGGAGCCTGCACACCGGAACGCATATCGACGCGTTGTGCCACGTAACCAAGGGGCCGAACGACGAATGGCACGGCGGGGTTTCCGCGACCGACGCGGTCGGTGACCACGGTGCCCGGCGCGGCGACGCTGCGGCGCTCGAGCCGATCGTGTGCCGGGGCGTGCTGCTGGACATACCGGGGCTGCTCGGGCTCGACGCGCTACCCCCGGGGTTCGGTATCGATGCCGGACATCTCGCGAATGCCGCGCGGCGCGCCGGCGTCGAGATCGGTCCCGGCGACGCGGTACTGGTCCGAACCGGCCAGATGCGGTTCTGGCCCGACGCCGATCGGATCCGGCGGGAAAGCGGCGGCAGCGGTGTCGATGTGGACGGTGCCCGCTGGCTGGCCGAGCGCGGCGTCCGTTACGTCGGCGCGGACACCCAGTCGTTCGAGGTACGCCCGTCCTCGGTGGCGGGGAACCCCTTGCCGGTGCACCTGTTCCTGTTGCAGGAGCGTGGGATTCACATCATGGAGTGGGTCGACTGTGAGGAGTTGGCCGCGGAGTCGGTGACCAGCTTCCTGTTCGTTGCGCTGCCGCTGTCGATTCGCGGTGGTACCGGTTCGCCGATCCGCCCCATCGCCATCGTCTGAGCATGCGGAGAGGGAAGGCGTTCATGGAGCCGATGGACACAGTGCGGGCCATGTCGGCGAACGACGTACCGCTGAGCCCGCTCAGCTTTCTGCACCGTACGGCGGAGATCAAAGGCGATGATCTTGCCCTGACAACCGATGCCGGGGAACAGATCTCGTGGTCGCTTCTGCTCGACCGGGCGCAACGTCTGGCGGCCAACCTGCGCGGATTGGGGCTGGGGTCCGGAGACCGGGTCGCGATCCTCGCGCCCAATGATGCCCCGCTGCTGGAGGCGCACTACGGGGTGCCCGGGGCCGGTTGCGAGCTCGTCGCGCTCAACACCCGGCTCGCGCCGGGCGAGTACGAGGATCTACTGCGACGGTCAGGGGCCAAGGTGGTTATCGCAGACGCATCCGCGGTCGACCGGATCGAACAGGTGGTGGATCGGCTGCCGGAGGTCCGGGCGATGGTGACCGTGACCGACGCCGAGGACAGCGACGGCTACGAGCAGTGGCTGCGGTCGGTGCAAGGTGTCTCGCTGCGCCTGCCACAGGACGAGCGTGCACCTCTGGCCGTCAACTTCACGTCCGGAACCACCGCGGGACCGAAGGGCGCGGTGTATACGCACCGCGGGTGCTACCTCAACGCTCTGAGCCAGGTCGTGGCCGCCGGGCTGCGGGCCGATTCGAAGTACTTGTGGACGCTGCCGATGTTTCACTGTAACGGCTGGTGTTTCACCTGGGCGGTGACCGCGGTGGGGGCTCAGCACATCGCTCTTCGCAAAGTCGATTCCGCTCGCGTGCTCGATCTCATCGGCGTCCACGGCGTGACGCATCTGTGCGGCGCGCCCGTGGTCCTGAGCGGGCTGGTCGAGGAGAGCCGGACGCACCACAGGCGATTCGACCACGACGTGACCTTCGCCGTCGGCGGCGCGCCTCCGTCCCCGGCCGCGATCGAGGCGATGTCGGGGATGGGGGTGCGCATCCTGCACCTCTACGGTTCGACCGAGACCTACGGCCCCTCGCTCGTATGCGAGCCGCGGCCGTCGTGGTCCGCGCTCGACGCCGGCGAGCTCGCGCGCAAACTTTCCCGGCAGGGCGTTCGCACGCTGAGCGTGGAGGCGGTTCGAGTGGTGTCCGAGAACGGGCACGATATCGCGGCCGATGGTCGCGCGGTCGGTGAGGTCCTGGTCCGGTCCAACACAGTCATGTCGCACTACCTCGATGATCCCGTTGCCACACAGGCGGTATTGGCCGGCGGCTGGTTGCGCACCGGCGACGTCGCAGTGCGTCATCCCGACGGCTACATCGAGATCCGCGACAGGATGAAGGACATCATCATCAGCGGAGGCGAGAACATCTCCTCGATCGAGGTCGAGAATTCGCTGCTCGAACATCCCGCCGTGCTGGAGGCCGCGGTGGTGGCACGCAGCGATCCCCGGTGGGGGGAGGTCCCCGTCGCGTTCATCGCGCTGCGCGACGGCCACCGGGTCACCGAGGGGGAGCTGATCGCCTGGTTGCGGTCCCGGATCGCCCATTTCAAGGTGCCCAAATCGGTCGGCTTCGGCCCCCTGCCGAAGACTGCGACAGGCAAGATCAAAAAGGCCGAGTTGCGCGATGGTCACTGACCGCGGCCACCGCTTCGGCGTGGACCGCGCCGCGTTGCTGCTCGACGCCTTCGAGGGATCGGATCGCCTGACTCTGAAGCAATTGGTGCGCAGAACCGGCCTGCCGCGCTCCTCGGCTCATCGGATGCTCGACCGGCTCGTCCAGCTCCGCTGGTTGCATCGGGAGGACGGCTACTACGAGCTGGGGACGCGGCTACTCGAATTGGGCTCCCTGGCACTGCATCAGAGCCGGCTGCATCGAGCGGCGCTGCCCTCACTGCACGAATTACACCGGGTGACCGGGCTCGTTGTGCACCTGGCCGTGCTCGACGGCAGCGATGTCGTCTATCTCGACAAGCTCGGCCGGGGGCTCGCCGCCCACCTTCCCTCGCGGATCGGCTGGCGGCAGCCGGCTGTGCGCACGAGCGTAGGCAAGGCGATACTCGCGGACCTGCCGCCGGACGAGCTGGACCGGATCCTTGCGGTCGAGCGCTCGCGCCGCACTCGCGTCGTCCCCTTGGATGTCCGGCGGGTGCACACCGAGCTCGCCCGAGTGCGCGATCGGGGTGTATCCATCGACCACGGGGAGACGATTCGTGGGATCGGCTGCGTCGGAACGCCCGTCGGCGCCACCGGCTCGGTGATCGCGGCGGTTTCGGTGTGCGGGCCGATACCCGAGGTGCAGGCCCACCACCTACTCGCCGGTCCTCTGCGCGGTGCTGCGCACGGTATTTGGCGCAGATACCAGGACCAGGGGCCGGGTATCGCGCCCGGCCCCCGACCATCGGGATCCGTTACGACCTGACCGCGGCCGCCGCTCGAACCGGCGCGCTCGAACCGGCGGAATCCGTCAGTTCCAGTTGATGAATGGTCCGCGGCAGCGCCCAGGCGGCGATGGCTCCGATCAGGGCCACCGCTGCGGACAGCACGAACACGATCGTGATGCCGTGATCGCCGTAAAAGGTCTTCCCGCCGGTGACCAACGCGATATGCGAGTTCAGGATCGCGAACGCGATAATCGGCACAATCGCCGAGACGAGGCTTTGGGCGACGGCGACGATACTCGCGGCACTGGCCTGCAACTGCGGCACGACGGCCGCGATCACCAGGTTCGGGATCGATGCGTAGATGAACCCCTGGCCGAGACCGAACAAGCCGATGAATGCGATGAGCAACGCTCGCTGATCATGCACGCCGGCCGACAACAGCGCGGCAACGACCTCCAGAACCAGGCCGGTTGCCATGAGCAGGCGCAGCGGCACGCGCCGGGCCAGTACACCGACGATGATCCCGCCCACCAGCGTGGCGAAGCCGAACGGCGCCTGGAAAATCGCGAATCCTTGGGCTGTGACGCCGAATCCGTAACCGAGTCCGAGATGTTCCGGGGTCATGCACATCAGTGGGAGCACCAGCGAGAACACGACGCCGGCACCGTAGCAGGCTCCGGCGCCGATGGTGGTGAGCGCGACGGATCGCCGGCCCAGGACACGGAGGTCGATGAGGGGGTCGCGCACCATCCGCGCAGACACGTACCAGCAGCCCAGCAGGATCCCGCCACCGATGAGGCAGCCGAGTGTCGCGGGTGTGGTCCAACCCCAATGCGGTCCGAAGCTGATCGCCACCAGAATGCCTGCCAGGCCGGTGCTGAGGAGGGAGGCGCCGATCGGATCGAGCCGCCCCTCGGTGCGGACACCGGATTCGTCGGTGGTGAGGACGATCAGGACGGCGAGCACCGTCAACCCGATCACGGCGAACCAGAAGATACTGCGGAACCCGAAATCATCGATCAGCCACCCGGCGAGGAACGGGGCGAGAACCGTGATCACCCCCATACCGCTCGTGGCGATGCTGACGGCCAACGGCACTGTGCGCTTCGGGTATACATCGCGGATCAAGCTGTAGCTCAAGAACAGACACGGTGTGAGCAGACCGGTGAGCGCCCGGCCGGCGATGAGCATCGGATAGTTCGCGGCGAGAGCCGACAGCAGCGAACCGAGTGCAGCCGCGAGGGTGCAGGCGAGTAGGACAGTGCGTTTGCCGTGCCGGTCGGCGAGCCTGCCGACCAGTGGGCAGGATACGGCGCCGACGAGGAGAAAAGCGGTGAGCAACCATGCGCCCTGGGTGGTTTCGTAGTGGACGAGGATTTCGGGCAACGCGATCGAAATCATCATGTAGCTGACCGCGAGCATTTCGAGCAGCAACACGATGGTGACCAGTGAGCACACCAGACGCGGGGTCCAGCCGCCCTCCTCGTCGGGGGTATCGCATAACGGCGGGGAGGCATCAATACTCATGAGTGGATGTCCGATCTGATGAAGGTATGCCGCTACGGAAGTCGGTTCACGGAGAAGACGATTTACCCGGCGGCCTGCGCCTGTGACGATTGTCACGAGTGGCAGAATTCAGACTAATTACGCAGACGGGGCGGCAACAGACTTTTACCGCTGGGCGGGATCGACAGGAAAGGGAATCGGGTGCAGTAGATTTCCGGGGGATGGGCAAGGCGAATCCTCGGTCCGCCAGGTGCGGGGGACCGGAATAAATGCGACAGCAACAATGCGAATGGGACCCACGCAATTATCCCGCAATGTGCCACCGGATAATTCGTGCCCGGGGCGATGCTACTCGTAGTAGCGTCCGACGTTTTCGGCCACGCACACGGGCTTGCTGGAGCCGAGTCGTTCGTAGGTGCGGGTGATGACGACGTCGGCACCGCCGGCGACCTCGACGACACCGGTCACCATCGCTCGCATGCGGATCGATGAGCCCACCGGTACCGGGGCGGGGAACCGCACCCGGTTGTATCCGTAATTGAGACTGCGGGAGAATCCGTCGAATTCGAGCAGCGATGCCATGAATCCCGGACCGAGCGACAGGACGTAGAGTCCGTGAGCAAGCGTAGAGCCGTAGGGGCTGCGGGATGCACGTTTCTCGTCGACGTGGATCCACTGATAATCGCCCGTCATATCCGCGAAGGCCTGTATTCGTTCCTGGGTGATTTCATGCCATTCGGTGGGGCCGAGCTCGACGCCGATGAGCGCTCGAAAGTCGTCGATACTGTCCGCTCTACGAGGTTGTTGCCGAAACACCATTATTCCTCGGTTCTGTTACCGGGAAACCGGGTCGGCGGACCCGAGCGCTGCCGCGCGCACGGCCTTGCGATCGGGTTTGTTGTTCGCGGTCAATGGGATCGAGTCGAGCAGTCGTACCTTCTTCGGAATCTTGAATCCCGCGAGGCTACCGCGGCAATACTGCCGGAGTTCGTCGGCAAGGATCGTGACCCCCGGAGCGGCAACGACACCCACTTCGACTCGCTCGCCCCAGTATTCGTCCGGCACGCCGTACACGATGGCGTCGGCGACCCCGGGATGGTTCAGTACGACTTCTTCGACCTCGCGCGGAAAGACGTTCTCACCGCCGCTGATGATCATCTCCTTCTTCCGTCCGGCGATGTGCAGCCAACCGTCCTCGGTGCGGGAGGCGAGATCGCCGATATGGACCCCGTCGGGCCGGAATGTCTCGGCTGTCTCGGCGGGGAGGCCGAAATACCCCTGGGTCTGCCAGGGGCACGATACGACGAGCTCGCCGATCTCGCCGGCATCCACTTCCCGGCCGTCGTCTCCCACGAGCCGGACGACGACACCGGGCAGCGGTCGCCCCACGCCGGCGTACCGGCCGGCCTCGAGGTCTTCGTGATCGAATCCGATCACGGACCCGAACTCGGTCGCACCGAAACCTGCCCGGATGCGGGCATTCGGGAAGTCCCGGACCAGGTCTCGGACGAAGTCGCCGGTCGAGGGTGCCGAGCCGTAGCGGATCGCCGTCACTGTTTCCCGCCGGGTCGCCGTGAAGGAGGCGTGCTCACGCAGGGCGGTGAACATTGTCGGCGCACCCATGAGCCGGCTGGCGCCGTTGTCGATTGCGGAGAGGGCGGCGCCGGCATCGAAACGGCGTTGGATCCACACCTCGCCGCCCATCAGCAGGGGTGTCAACAGGTTGGTGCCGAGGGTGATGTGGAAGAACGGCGAGAAGCACAACTCGATATCGGAAGGTGTACGCGGATTGCCGTGGGCGCAGGTGTTCAGCCACAGCCACAGGCTGCGATGGGTGTGAAATGCGCCCTTGGGGGTTCCGGTTGTGCCGCCGGTCGGGAAGATGATCGCCGGGGCAGTTTCCGGTACCTCGGATACCCCGGACTTTTTCGGGGCGGGCACATACAGTGGCGCCAGCCGTTCGGCGGCCGAGACCGTCGCGGCTGCCGAGGGCAGCTCGACAGTGCGATAGCCCGTCCGGTGGGCCAGGCCGATATAGGTGGGATCGGCGACGACGAGGCTCGGGTCGAGTGCGGCGAGGTAGGTGCGTGCCTCCACGGCGGTCAGTCGAGTATTGAGCGGTGCGGCGACTATGCCCGCGGCCATCGCTCCCAGGATCACCATGGTGTGCGGGATCGAAGGTTCCATGGCGGTCACCACGCGATCCCCGGGTCGCACACCCGCGTCCAGCAATCCGGCGCCGACACCGTTCATGATCGCGACGAGGTCGGCGTAGGAGATCTCACCGAATTCGTCGCGTAGCGCGCGCCGGTGTGCGCCATGTGGCTGCGTCCCGAGTGTCGCCAGCCATGATGGCAACGTCAGTGCTGCGCGCATGCGCCAACTCCCTTCCCCGCGCCCCGCATCACTCGGGCGTCGTGTCCGGCATCGTTCGCACCGGATTCCTTGAACCGGTATTGAGTGTACTCATAAAGGGTGCCGTCGGAAAGGTTTGTGCTTCGGCTCTGTGAAACCACGGCCCTGGATGGTCTGCATGTCAGGCGCTTCGGTTGGTGTCGACGATGCTCTCCCGCCGAACGTCGCGGTAATGAATGCACTCAATATAGCGAAGGTGTGGAAGGTTGACCCCGACTCCGGTTGCTGGGCCTCCGGGGCTTCGGGCGGTGAACTCCTCCCGGCGGTGCGGGTGACGAGTGTGATCGCCCGAGCTCTGTCCGAACGGTTCGCGGCACCCGGCCAACACCTTGCCAAGGCTAATCAATAAGTATACTGTTTTGTCGAGAGGGGCGCCTGTAGGCCACATATGGGCCGGATGACAGGCGAATTAAGTGTCCTTCACTGCATGCCGCCGTTCGCGGCATCGAGTGGTTGTCATCAAGTTAGGAGCAACTCAGGTGGATTGCACCCACACCCTCCCGGTCTGCGGACCGGAAAGTTCGACCCGGCACGATCGGGGCCGTTGATGGAATTCGCGTGGAGGACGGAGGACGCGGCCTTCCGGAGTGAACTCGTCGACTACCTCGATACCGAACTGACCGGGGAATGGCTCCGGTCCGACGGGACCGGCCTGGGCAGCGCCGTGTACACCGAGTTCTCGAAGACATTCGTAGGCAAGCTCGCGGCGAAAGGCTGGCTGACCCCGCATTGGCCGCAGGAGTACGGGGGTCACGGGCAGAGTGCGTGGCAGCACTTCGTGCTCGGCGAGGAGATGTGGAAACGCGGGGAGCCCCGCGGTCCGCAGTACATGAACGTCAACTGGGTCGGCCCGGCGATCATCAAGTACGGCTCGGAGGAACAGAAGCGGGCACTGTTGCCGCCCATCGCGCGCGGTGAAGTGTTCTGGTGCCAGGGCTTTTCGGAGCCGGAGGCCGGGACCGACCTGGCGTCGTTGAAGACGCGCGCGGTGCGCGACGGTGACGACTATGTCCTCAACGGCCAGAAAATCTGGACATCGTATGCGAACGCCGCCGACTACTGTTTCCTGCTGGCCCGCACCGGGGCACCGGCGTCCGGCCGGGACGGTATCTCGGTATTCCTGCTGCCGATGGACACACCCGGTGTGGAAGTCCGGCGCATCGACGGCCTCGTGGGCGAGCATTCCTTCAACGAAGTCTTCCTCACCGAGGTACGCCTTCCGCATACCGCGTTGCTGGGCGAGGAGAACAACGGGTGGAATATCGTCCGGCGCACCCTCGCGTACGAGCGAGTCGGTGCGCCACGCTACGCGCGCGCCGCACTGGTGCTCGACGGGCTCGCCGCCTGGGCCCGTAACCAGGGATCATTGGCCGACCCGGGCGTCCAGGAGCAGTTCGGCAAGGCGCGCACTCTCTGCGAGGCCGCGCGGGTGCTCGTGTATCGGGTTATCGACGAGCGCGCCAAGCAGAAGGAACCGTCGCCGCTGGCGTATCAGGCGCGCGCGGCGATGGTGCAGGCCGAGCGCGCCGTCGGCGATCTGGCGTTGGACATCATGGGTAGCGAGGCGCTGGTCGAACGGTCCCTCGGCGATGCACAGTTTCGCAACTCCCTCGGCGCCGGCATCGCGGCCGGCAGTTATGAGGTGCAACTCAACCTGATATCGCGGCTCATCCTGGGAATGCCGAAGGACTAGATATGGATTTCGAACTCTCCGATACACAGCGGTCCGTGGTGGACGCGCTCGACACCCTTCTCGCTCGACACGCCGGAGTGGAACGGTGCCGGACGGCGGCCGCTGGGCAAGGGTATGACCACGCCCTCGAACGGGAGCTACGGGGCAGCGGTTTCTTCGATTCGTTCACCGAGGAAAGTATCGGTCCGCTCGGCGCCACCCTCGCAGTGGAGCGGATCGGCGCGCACCTCGGCACCGTCGCGGCCACCGCGCACCTGCTGGTGCTGCCCGCGCTCGGTCTCGACTCACTCGAAGGTCCGGTAGCCCTGGTGCTCGACGGCGACACCCGGCCCCTCCGATTTGCCGCCGAAGCGGCCACGGTACTGACCGCCGGCGCGGATCGGTGCACGCTGACGCGCCCGGCGCCGTCCGCCGCGGCTGCGCTGCCGTCGGCGTACGGGTACTCGCTGGGGCGGGTCACGTCCGGCGCCGGCGAAGACCTGGCCCCGGGAACAGCGGCGACCATGATCAATTGGTGGCGTATCGGAGTGTCCGCCGAGGCGGTCGGAATGATGCAGAAAGCTCTGGATATCGCCATCCGGTATGCCAAGGACCGCCGGACCTTCGGGCGGGCAATCGGATCGTTCCAGGCGCTGCAGCACCGCATGGCAGAGCTGACAATTCTCATCGAGGGGGCCCGATGGCTCACCTATGAGGCGGCCTTCCACGGCGCGCCCGGAGAGGCTTCGGCCACCGCAGCAGCGCACACGATGGCCGCTCTGCCCACAGTGACGCGGGAAACGCACCAGATCCTGGGGGCCATCGGACTCACCCGGGAGCACGATCTGCACCTCTACACGCTCCGGCTACAGGCACTGCGCACCGAACTCGGCGGTCTACGCCGCCATCGGCGCGCGGTGGTCGCCGCGCGCTGGGGCGAGGGCGCGTCGTGAACCGGCCGGCCGCGTTCACCCGAGACGAGCATGCGCTTGCCGAGGCGGTGCGCGCGTACTGCCACGCCAAATGCACCGAGGACGTACAACGCGCCACCGGCGCCCGGTTCCCGCTGAAATTCTGGACGGGCCTGGCCGAACTGGGGATCTTCGCCATGGCGATGCCCGCGGAGGCAGGCGGACCCGGCGATATCGTCGCCGCCGGTCTCGAGCTCGGACGGGCGGCGGCACCGGGACCCGTGGCAGCCACCTTTTTCGCTGCCCACGCCCTGCCCGCGGACCGCGCGGCCGGGATCGTCACGGGGACCGAACTGGTGTCGCTCGGCACTCCGCCGCTCATGCCCTGGGCAGCAATCGCGGAGGTAACGATCGAGTGGACCGGTGACAAAGCATGGCTGGTGCGACGCGTCGGAGCCGTCGAACCGGTGCAGACACTGGGCAACGAACCCTGGGCTCGAATCTCGGTCGAGCGGGAGCAGCCACTCGAACGCGCCCAGGCGGCCGCCGAGCTGTTCCATCTCGCACTGGCCGGATATGCGGTCGGCGCCGGGCGCCGGGTGCTGGACACCGCTGTCGAACACTCCCGTACCCGCGAACAATTCGGCCGGACCATCGGTTCTTTCCAGGCCGTCGCGCACCCGCTGGTCGATGCGAGCCTCGAGCTGGAGGCCGCGGAGAAACTGTCCATCCTCGCCGCCCGCACCGCCGGCCAATCACACACCGCCGGCGCGGGTCTGGCCGCGGCGGCGCGGCTGTCCGCATCGCAGGCCGCGATGAACGCTGCGTTCGCCGCTCATCAAACGCTCGGCGCCATCGGCTACTCGGTCGAAGGCCCGATCGGCCACATCACCCAACGTATCCGGCAGATGACGCTGTCGACCGGCGTGCAGTCGGAACTCGGACAGCAGGTCCTGGCCGCATTTTCCGCAGAGAGGGCAGAGCAATGACCCAGCAGGGCGAGCACGCACCGGCCACCGGACCGGAGGTGCTGTTCGAAAAGCGTGAGCACATCGCCTACATCACCCTCAACCGCCCACACAAGGGGAATTCCCTGACGGGAACGATGATGCCGATGATGAAGGAGATCTGGGGCGAGGTCCGTGACGATCCGTGGATCCGTGCGGCCATCGTCACCGGGGCCGGCGAACGGCACTTCAGCACCGGCGCCGACGTCGACGTGGTCGCTTCGCGCGGCGGTATGAGCACCGGGACCGGGCCGCTCACCGACGAGGTCCATTGGTCCCCGCGCCAGAACCGGGTATGGAAACCGGTGATCTGCGCGGCCAACGGGTTGGTCGCCGGTGCCGGCCTGCATTTCGTCGTCGACGCCGATATCGTGGTCGCGGCCGAGACGGCCGCCTTCATGGACACCCATGTCAATGTCGGGCTGGTCGGTGCGATGGAGAACATCGGCCTGGCCAAACGTCTACCACTGGGGACCGCGCTCCGGATGACCCTGATGGGCCGGGACTACCGGTTGCCCGCCGACCGCGCCTATCAGCTGGGGCTGGTCGACGAATTGGTCGCTGCGGACAAGGTGATGGAAACGGCCGAGGAAATAGCGAGCAGCATCGTGAAGAACTCACCGGCTGCCGTGTCGCTGTCCCAGCAGGCGATCTGGAACTCCCTCGAGATGGGGTATACGCAGGCGTGCGAGTACGGATGGGCGTTGCTGCGGCTGCATTGGGCACACCCCGATTCCAAAGAAGGGCCGCGTGCGTTCAGTGAACGTCGCGAACCACGCTGGACGACGGCCCCGCGCCCGGAGGCCTGAGATGGATTTCGGCTTCTCGGCGGCGGAGGAGGAATTCCGCCGCGAGGTACTCCACCTGCTCGAACGGTTCCGGGGGACACAGGGGTATTTCCACCGCACCGCCGACGCCTGGCAGTCGGTGAAAGTGCTCTACCGAGAGCTCGGAGCGCGGGGCTGGTTATCGCTGTCGTGGCCGACGCAGTTCGGCGGCGCGGGGCTGCCGCCGACCTACGAGTTCATCCTGTGGGACGAGATGGCGTACGCGCGGGCCGCGCGGCCACCGATGGGGCCGGGTCTGGTGGCCAAGGCGCTGATGTCCCACGGTTCGGCCGAACAGCAGGACCGCTATCTGCCCGCACTACGAGCCGGCACCCTGAACTTCTGCCTCGGCTACTCCGAGCCCGACGCGGGTTCCGACCTCGCCGCAGTGCGCACGCGGGCTACCCGGCACGGCGAGGTCTATCGCATCGACGGGGCGAAGTGCTGGACCTCCAACGCGCACTGGGCCGACAACATCTGGCTGCTCGCGCGCACCGGGGAACCCGGCTCCCGCTCACGCGGGCTCAGCGTGTTCATCGTGCCGCTGACCTCCCCGGGGATCGAGATCTCCCCGATCCCCACCCTCGAGGGCGGGCGGCTGAACGAAGTCCGGTTCGACGGTGTCGACGTGCCCGTCGAGAACCGGGTCGGTGCGGAGAACGAGGGCTGGCAGGTGGTCGGATCGGCGCTCGCGGTCGAACGGCATGTACAGTTCCCGCCAAAGCGGGTGCGACGAGACCTCGAAGACCTCATCGATTGGGTGACCGAGACCGGTCTGGACACGGACCCGATGGTCGGGCAGCGGCTTTCGTTACTCGCGGTCAAGGTCAGAGAGGTCGAGGCGCTATCGCTCGCGCTTCTCGGCGAGATCACCAGCGGCGAACCGTCCGCGGTGGCCGCGGCCTACCACAAGCTCGCCGGGACGCTGCTGTGCCAGGATATCGCGCGCGCGGCCATGGAATTCGGCGCCGCGGAGGCAGTGGTTCGCGGTAGCGACGTCGAATTCATGTGGCGGCAGGCGATCCTGGAAACAATCGGTGGCGGAACCTCCGAAGTCATGCGGAATCTGATCGCGAAACAAGCCCTCCGGCTCGGCAGTAAATCCTGATTTCAGTAGGTGTAAGGAGTCCCTGATGACTGCAATGGTTCCCGATATGCGCGAGATCGGCCGCAAGGTGCGGAACTGGGGGCGATGGGGCGCCGCCGACGAGCGCGGAACCACCAACCTGATCACTCCTGAACGTATCGTCGCCGCTGCCGGTCTGGTCCGCACCGGCGAGGTCTTCGATCTGGGCATACCGCTGGACGGTGACGGCCCGCAGCCGGGTGGTTACCGGATCAACCCCATCCGGCTGATGTCGGAGAACGGCCAAGAGCAGGTATTTCCCGGTGGTTTCAAGTACGCCGACGACTATATATTCATGCCACTGCAGGCCGGCTCGCAATACGACTCACTGGCTCATGTGTACTACGACGAGCAGCTCTACAACGGCCACCCCAGTTCCGGAGTGACCGTCAAGGGTGCCGATAAATGCGGGATTCACACTCAAGCCAAGGGTATCGCCGGACGAGGAGTATTACTCGACGTCGCGCGGGTCCGCGGGGTGGAATGGCTCGATGCCGGCACAGTGATCGGGCCGGAAGAACTCGATGCTGTCGCGACCGCCCAGAACGTCACGGTGGGCTCGGGCGATATCGTGCTGATCCGGACCGGCTGGCGAGCCAAATTTCTCGCGGACCAGAACCCGGCCGAGTTCATGGCCGGCGAACCGGGACTCGGGCTCGCCTGCGCCTCATGGCTGCGCGAGCGCGACGTCGCGGTGGTGGGCTCGGACAATTGGGGTGTGGAGGTGATGCCGGGTGAAAACCCCGCCGCTTTCCTCGAACTGCATATGGTGCTGATCCGGGATATGGGGATGACCCTCGCCGAAATGCTCGACCTCGAGGAACTGTCGTCCGCCTGTGCCGCCGACGGGACCTACGACTTCTTCTACACCGGGGCGCCGCTGAAATTCACCCGCGGTGTGGGCTCACCCGTCAACCCGCTCGCCATTCGGTGATTGCCGGGTTTCTACCGGCGCGAACAGGAGATGTGTCATGACCACCCCCCGCTGTGCGATCGTCACCGGCGCGGCCCGTGGGATCGGTGCTGCCGTCGCCGAGCGGCTCGCCGCCGACGGATTCGCGGTCGCCGTCCTCGATCTCGACGGATCCCGCTGCAGGCCGGTCGTCGAGAGTATCGAGGCCGGCGGCGGCCGGGCCCTCGCCGTCGGTGCCGATGTCTGTGATGAGGCCGGGGTACAGGTCGCCGTGCAGCGTGTGGCCGAGCAGCTCGGCGCACCCACCGTACTGGTCAACAACGCCGGAATCATTCGCGACAATCTGCTGTTCAAGATGACGACCGCGGACTGGGACACGGTTATGGACGTGCACCTGCGCGGATCGTTCCTCATGACCCGCGCGACCCAGGCCTTCATGATCGATACCGGCTGGGGCCGGATCGTCAATGTGTCCAGTACCTCCGCGTTGGGTAAGCGGGGGCAGGCAAACTACGCCGCCGCTAAAGCCGGCCTGCAGGGCTTCACCAAAACGCTCGCACTGGAACTGGGCAAGTTCGGGGTCACCGCCAACGCCGTCGCTCCCGGGTTCATCGAGACCGATATGACCGCCGCGACCGCCGAGCGGATCGGCATTCCGTTCGAGGAGTTCACCAGGGCGCGGGCGGCCGAGATCCCGGTCGCGCGTACCGGCACTCCCGAGGATATCGCGAATGCGGTTTCCTTCTTCACCGGTGAGGCTGCCGGCTTCGTATCCGGACAAATCCTTTATGTTGCCGGTGGACCGAAAACCTGAGCACCCGGCCGAAGTGCAGCTCCTCGGCAACCGCCGAGAAGGCACGTAACTGTCCGATCCACGACCTCACCCGCATTTTTCATATTTGGTATCAGAGAATTGCCGATCAAGTATTGGACTGATCATAATTGCGCGAGAAGAGTGACAGTATGCACACCACCGAACCCGACGTCGGCGACGACGTTTTCGCCACCGTCCTCGCGCAGGTCTCGGATTTCGTTCGCACCAGGGTGGTTCCACGGGAAGAAGAGATTTCCGAGAACGACACCATCCCGGACGATATTCGAACTGCCGCCAGGGAAATGGGGCTGTTCGGGTACGCCATCCCGCAGGAGTGGGGAGGTCTGGGCCTGAACCTCGTACAGGATGTCGAGTTGGCGATGGAGCTCGGATACACGAGCCTGGCACTGCGCTCGATGTTCGGCACCAACAACGGCATCGCCGGCCAGGTACTGGTGTGGTTCGGTACGGACGAACAGAAGCAGCGGTGGCTCGAGCGGATCGCCTCGGGCGAGGTCGTCGCCTCGTTCGCGCTCACCGAACCCGGCGCCGGATCCAACCCCGCCGGCCTACGCACCAAGGCCACCCGGGTCGGCGACGGCTGGGTGATCCAGGGCGAGAAGCGGTTCATCACCAATGCCCCGCTCGCCGACCTGTTCCTGGTCTTCGCCCGCACCCGCCCTGCCGACGAGCACGGCACAGGCATCGCCGTCTTCCTGGTGCCGGCCGCCACCGAGGGCGTCACTGTCGGTCCGAAGGATCGCAAGATGGGACAAGAGGGCGCCTGGACCGCCGACGTCCACTTCGACAACGTAGCGGTACCGGCCTCCTCGCTCGTGGGCGGTAACGAGGACGTCGGGTATCGGGCGGCGATGACCTCTCTCGCTCGCGGGCGGGTGCAGATAGCGGCACTCGCCGTCGGGCAGGCCCAGCGAGCGCTCGATGAATCCGTCGCCTACGCAGCGGTAGCCACCCAGGGTGGTCAACCCATCGGCGAGTTCCAGCTGGTGCAAGCCATGATCGCCGACCAGCAGTCCGGTGTGATGGCCGGTCGCGCCCTGGTCCGCGAGGCCGCGCGGGCATGGGTGGAGAACACCGATCGCCGCATCGCGCCGTCGGTGGCCAAACTCTTCTGCACCGAAATGGCCGGCCGGGCCGCCGACCTGGCCGTCCAGATTCACGGCGGCAGCGGTTATCTGCGCGGAGTCGCTGTCGAACGTATCTACCGGGATGTGCGCCTGCTCCGTCTCTACGAGGGCACCAGCGAGATCCAGCGCCTGATCATCGGGGGCGGACTGGTCGCGCAGGCACGCAAGCAGAGGTGATGAACAGGCCCTCGACGGCACCGTCGTGGTTTCCTTCGGAAGCGGCGTGCCGGAGGGTCCACTGTGCCCCTAGCCGGTTGCCGCGGCGGCGCCGGCACGGCGACCGAAGAAAGTGCCGTCGCCGAGCGAGGTGCCGCTGATATATCCCCACGAGTGCAGCCCCGAGGTGGCGCGACCGGCTGCGAAAAGCCCCGCGATGGGCTCGTCGTCGAGATCGAGGACATGTCCGTCCACGTCGGTGTGCAGGCCGCCGATGGTGAACACCTCGGCACCGCCGCCTGCGGTCCCGCCGTCGCCGTACTCGGGCGGAGCCATCCCGCGGCGCACATCGATCGCGGCGAACGGGGATCGCAGCGGCCGCAGCCAGCGTGCCGATTTGTGGAAGTAGGGGTCCTCGCCGCGCTCCGCATGGCGGTTGTATTCGCCGACAGTGTTCTGCAGTGCACCGCCCGGCATACCGATCTCACGCTCGAGCTCCTCGAGGGTCTCGGCGACGAAATGCGGTTGTACGCCCCAGCGTTCGTCGACGGGCACCTCCTCGTAGGCCTGCTCGTCGAGAATCACCCACACCCGCAGATTGTGTTTGAACAGCGCTGCCTGGCCGACCAGGCCGGGATACACATCCTCGTTGATGAACCGCTGCCCGACCTCGTTCACGATCATGCCGCGTACCATCATTCCCGGCACCAGCGAGATTCCGACCTGGCCCGCGGACATATGCCTGACCGCCGCGCCGGCCGCCTGCGCGATAACGATGCCGCGGCCGTCGTCGCCGCCGTCACTGTTGACGCCCAGCCCGACGAGTTGCGGCGCGTGCTGGGCGAGCATTTCGGCGTTGTCGGCGAAACCGCCGGTGGTCAGGACGACGCCGCGATGTGCCCGGTAGGTCACCGTTTCGCCGAAATGCCGCGCCACGACCCCGACCACCCGCTTACCTTCGACGATCAGCCGGAGGGCAGCAGTGTCGGTATGAACTCGGATACCGGTGGCGGCGACGGCCTCGGTCAGAACCGCCATGAGCACTTTGCCGCCGAAACCGTCGGAAGTGACCCGATGCCCCCGCGGCGCCGGTTCGGCGATCTCGGAGAACGGGTAGGCGTTCTCGCCCATCCACATCAGCCCGTCATCGGTGGGTGGCACCCAGGTCGGTGAATCCCACAGTGACGGTTTGAACGGCACCCCGTGGCCGACCAGCCACTGATAGTGTGCGAGGCTTTCGCGGCTGTAGAGCCCCACCTTCTGCTGATCGGCGTCGGGCCCGAGCGCGGCGAGCAGGAACTTCTCCATTTCCTCCGGGGTATCGTCGAATCCGCACGCCCGCTGGATCGGGGTGCCGCCGCCGAGATACATTTCGCCGCCCGACAGCGCGGAGGATCCGCCGCCACCGCTCTGCCGTTCCAGCAGGATCACCTGTGCTCCCGCGGCCTCGGCATCCAGTGCGGCCGAGGCGCCGGCGCAACCGTAACCGACTACCAGAACATCGGTTTCGTGGTCGTAGTGCGCGATATCGGCGGCGTCGACGGGGGTGACGGATATGCGGGTGCTCATCCGGTTCTCCTGTGTTCGGCAACGGGTGACAGAGTGGTGGCGGTCACACTAGAACCAGCGGACCAGTGCGTGTAGGTGCTTGCCCGGTCAGCGGGAACCGGTCGATCCGGCGCCCCATTCGGGCCTGGTCACGGTGGGATGGACGGTCCGGGGTCACCGCGCTGCCTTGTAGTCGAGCCATTGACTTTCCCGGCTACCGGGAGAACTGATGGGGGGCTTCGGGACGATCCGGTTCAGTAGTGGGACGACGTGTCGGGAAATGGAAGGAGCCGAGGGTGGATTCGGAACGAATCGTGGTGGTTACCGGTGCCAGTCGCGGGGCGGGTAAAGGAATCGCTCTGGCCCTGGGCGAAACCGGGGCGACGGTGTACGTCACCGGGCGGACAAAGAAGGAAGGTGACGCGCCGCTTCCGGGCACCGTGTTCGCGACCGCCGAAGAAATCACCCGGCGCGGTGGCCGAGGCATGCCCGTAGTGCTCGATCACCGAGACGATGCACAGGTCGAGGGCTTCTTCGCCGATGTACGCGAGGAGCACGGCCGCCTCGACATCCTGGTCAACAACGCCCTCGCGGTGCCCGATGGCCTGACCGCGAAGGGGCCGTTCTGGGAGAAGCCGCTATCGCTGCTCGACCTGCTCGACGTCGGGATGCGGTCGAGCTACGTCACCAGCTACTACGCTGCACCGTTGCTGGTGGCCGACGGCGGGGGACTGGTCGTGAACACGTCCTCGTTCGGGGGCACCTGCTACATGCACGGACCCGCCTACGGCGCGGGCAAGGCGGCGGTGGACAAGATGGCGCACGATATGGCAGTCGACTTCCGTCCGTGGAACGTGGCGGTTGTCTCGATCTGGATGGGTCTGCTCGCGACCGAACGCACACTCGCCGCATTCGCCGCGAACCCCGGCGCCTACGACGGGCTCGCCGCGACCGCCGAATCGCCGGAATTCACCGGCCGCGTCATCGACGCCCTCGCGCGCGACCCGGAGTTGATGAACCGCACCGGCCAGGTCCTGATCGGTGCCGAAATCGCGCAGGAACTCGGCGTCGAGGACACCCAGGGACAGCACCCGCCGTCGCACCGGCCGTTCCTCGGGGACCCGCCGGTATTCTCCACGGCCGTCATCGATTGACGCCGGCGAGGCTGCTCCAACCGGCGGAACAGCGGAGACTTCCGGAGCACATGCCCCCAGTGCTTCGGACTGTTGTCGTCGGCTACAGGTACACGCCCATGGCGCCGCCGGCGATTACGAGGCCGATCACGACGGCCGTCCACACGACGAACTGTCTGTCCGCCTGCCGGGCGAAGTCGCCGAGCATGACCACCAGACGGAGCAGTGGTAGCAGCACGAGGAGGCCGCATCCGGCGACAAGAGCGATCGTGGACGGTTGATATGCGCCGGCGGCGCGGAAGACGACACCGACGATCAGCAACCCTGTGGTCGAAGCGGTTCCCACGCGCATGAGGGTTGCGAGCCGTTCGGCAAGTGCCGCATCACGGTCCGACGCCGGGCCTGAGGTGTCATTCATGACGACACCACCCAGCCCGCTCCGAAGGCGTTGAGCGCCATGGGCACAGCTGCGACGAGCAGCACCACGGTGAACACGACACGCAGCTCCGGGCCGGCAACACGCACCAGGATGCGCGCGCCCAGAATTGATCCGGCGATCGAGCCCAGCGCGACCGGCGCCGCGAGGGTGAGGTCGAGCGTGCCGGAGACGAGATAGGCAGCCGCGGCACCACATGCCGTGACGCCGATCATGAGGTTGGCCGTCGCGGACGACACCTTGATCGGGAGTCGCATGGCGGCGTCCATTGCCGGGATTTTCAGCACTCCGCTCCCGATGCCCAGCAAGGCCGAGAGTGTGCCGGCGCCGAACATGAACGTCATCCCGAGCGGCAGGCGTGATACCCCGTAGGCCACGACCGATCCGTCCTGGTCGGTGTAGGCGGCATCCAACGACAGGTGGCCGCTCGATACGCCTACCGGCGATCTGGCTCGTCGGCCGGTGAACATCTGCACGGCCGACACCAGTAAGACGACGGCAAAGATGCTGTACAGCACCCGTTCCGGGACCACCCCGATCATGAGGACTCCGACCACGGCGCCGAGGGCGGTGGCCGATTCCAGCACGACCGCGAGCCGTAGGTTGGTCAATCCTGCTTCCAGGAATCGGGGCGCGCCGGCGCAGGAGCAGGCGATCACCGAGACCAGCCCGACTGCGACCGCGGCCGGGAACGGTACATGGGTGTACAAGGTCAGCATCGGAACGACGAAGATGCCCCCCGCCATGCCCAGGGCGCTGCCCAACCCGCCCGCAGCCAGGGCTCCCACAAGAAGGATCGTGAACTGCTCGGGAGTCACTGCTCGCCCTCGCCCTCGGGCGCGGCAGCGGCGCGCGGCAGGCGTGTGGTGAACGTGATCGCGTCACCGCGATAGTGCAGTACCTCGTAGTCCACCGGCCGGTTTCCGGTGGTGTACGAGGTGCGCTCGATCCTGAACACTGCACTGCCCTCGGGGATATCGAGCGCCTGGCCGACATCCTTGTCCGCGGTGCTCGCCTGGAGCGCGTACGCCGCCTCGACCAGCGGTGTGCCGTGTCGCTGCTCCAGCAGCGCGAAGATCGGCTCGTTTTCGAGGTCGTCCTGCGCGACCAGCCGCCCGAGAGCCGAGGGGAGGTAGGTGCGGTCGAAGGAGATCGGGACACCTGCCGCCAAGCGAACCCGGTCTATCCGGGTGACCGTCGCACCCAGGGGAAGCTCCAACGCCGTCCGCACCTCGGGTGGCGCCGGCCGCTCCTCGACGACGAGGACCCGCGCGCGGGTTCGGAGCCCCTGACGCGTCATATCCTCGACGAAACCGGTCAATGCCGTGAGGGGCTGGCTGATCTTCGGTGTCGCGACGTAGGTTCCGCGTCCCTGCTTCGTGACCACCAACTGGCGGGATACGAGGTTCTGGATCGCCCGGCGCACCGTAATCCGGCTGACGCCGAACTGCTCGATCAGCTCGTCTTCGGTGGGCAGGCGATCGCCGGGATACAAGTCGACGCCGAGGCGCGCTGCGAGTGCGTTCTCGATCTGGGTGTACAGCGGTGGGCCGGTGAGCGGGGCCATGATCGAAAGGATACATACTGTCGTTATAACAACTGCACCGGCTGCCCACCCCTGAACCGCCTCCTGTTCCGAGCCGGCTACGGGGTGGACACGTGCGATCGTTCGACCGGGCCCACCCCTTCGGCCGCCTCTGCGCGCGAGCGGCCTGCCACACCGGACGGGTATGCCCGCCGAGTGGTCACCTCTTCTCGAATGCCTTGTCGAACAGCAGGGTTCCGTCGACCGTCGGGTTGATGCCGAAGAGGTTCGGCGACCACGCCGTGTACGCCTCGCCGGCGCCCCAGGCGAGGAAGGGCTGGTCGGTGTTGACCAGGGACTGCATGTCCGTGATGGCCTTCCGCTTCGCGGTGTCGTCCGGTGCGGTGAGCACCTTGTCGAGCAACCCGTCCATCTCCGGGGATTTGTAGCCGAGGATGTTGTTCGTCGAGGTGCTGTGCAGGGAACTGAACAGGCGCAGCTCCGGTGCGACGTCGGAGATGCTGTAGGCGCCGTAGCTCATATCGAAGTCGCGATCGGCGTAGAGCCGCTGGACCATATCGGTGACGCTGCTGGTGTATTCGAGCGCAACGTCGAAACCGATGGCGTTCAGCTGCGCCTGGACCGCGAGCGCCAGGTTCTGTGTGTCCGGATCGTTCACGCCGACGTAGGTGAGCTTGCCGTTGTACCCATCGGCCTTCGCCTTGTCGAGCAGCGCTTCGGCCGCGGTGGTATCGGGTCTGGTGCCGGCGACGTCTCCGTGCCACAGCGACCAGGACTGGAACATATCGGTACCGGTCATACCCTCCCCGCCGCGCACCCGCTGGTTGATGACGTCGGTGTCGATCGCGAGGGCGATCGCCTGCCGCACCCGCGGGTCCGCCCCGGGGCGGCCGGGCGCGCTGTTGAGCTGGCCGACCATCGACAGGCTCGTGGTGTCGATGAAGCCGGGGAAGGCCTCCTTCGCGGCGTTCACGGTCTCCGCGTTGCGCAGGTACGCCATATCGATGCCGCCGTTCGCGAGCGCGTCGATCTTGGGCTGCTCACCGGCGATCGCGACGAACTTCAGGCCGTCGAGGTGCGGTGCGCCGTTCCAGTAGTCGGGGCGGGCCTTCAACTCCAGCTCCTGCTGCGGGGCGAGCTTCACGACGGTGAACGGGCCGGCGCCGATCGGGGTGAACCGGTCGCCCTGTTGCGAGCTGGGTGCGACGATCATGCCGTGCCCGTAGGCCAGCATCACGGGGAAGGTACGCCATGGCCGCTTCAGGGTGAACACCACCGTGGACGGACCCTGCGCCACCGTGCTCTGCACCAGGTGCCGGTACAGCTGTGAGTTGGCGCCGCGGCGCTGGTTGTAGCGTTCGATACTGGCGACGACCGCGCCGGCGTCGAGCGGTGTGCCGTCACTGAACGTCACCCCGTCACGCAGCTGCAGCGTCCAGCTCAGGTGGTCGGAGCTTTCCTCCAGTGACTGCGCGAGCTGGGGTTCGAAGCTCTTCGACCCGAAGTCATAGCGCATGAGAACGTCGTATACCGCGGCCATCTCGGTGCCGCCGGCCGCCGCTGCCGGCTGGGTCCGCGTCGGGTCCAGGCTGACGACCGGTGCGTAGGTTGCGAAGCTCACCGTTCCGCCCGGTACGGGGGTTCCGCCGTCCTGATTTCCCAGAATTCCGGAGGCCGCCGGTGCGGCCGTGCTGCCGCTGTCTCGGGAACTCTCGGTGCTCGCGCAACCGGCGAGCGCAAGTGCCGCGGCAAGTGCGATGGCGAGAGTGGGGCCGAGTCTTCTCGGGTGCTTGCTCATCTCTATTCCTCCAAGCTGCCGGACAACGCGTACCCGGCCGGTTCGGCCGGTGTGACGCAACCCGCTCGAGTGGCGGCGAATTCGGGGTGCGGCGGGGCGAGGCAAAAGGCCACGAGATACCACCGAGGCCCCGACTGCTGTGCGGGACGAGTCCGGTGCGGAGGCACTGTAGCGTCTGAATACGGGCTGCACAAGGAATTGCCCGGTGGATGGAATCCGCACTCTCCCAGCCGATTCGTGTGGTAGCCGACCGCGTGCGGGGCAGGGGTGTGGGTAGCCCGGCAGATCGATATGAATTCGCCGAAAACCCGGTGGAAACCGAGGCGGGGGCCTAACTTGGTGGGACGTATTTTGTTCAGACACAGTGCCCCGGTGGCTAGAGATATCCCCGGCCCAGGATTCCGTACACGAATGCTCTCGGCCGAGGGTTGTGTACGAATTGCACGCGGAAAAGAGTTCCGCCGCAAATGTCGTCACCCCTCGGCACTTCCACTCCGAGGCCTCGAAGCCGTCGGTGTGCCTACCCTTCCGGCGGACCATCGCATCGTGACGACGATCGGTGGCCATACCGCCGCCGGCCAGGGCCCGTAATCATCAGCGTCGATTACTTTGCCGATCAACCTGTCCGAGGAATGCGATGACAGCTACTCCATTCGCCCGTACCGCACGACTGTTCACGGCGTTCACCGCTGCGGCGCTGCTCTTGGCCGGGTGTGCCGGCGGACCCACCACCGCGACCGACGCGTCGGAGGTCACCACCGGGCTGGTGGGTGAGCAGTCCGACGGCGGCGAGCCGACGCCCGGCGGCACCCTGTCCTTCGCGACCTACAACGCGGTGAGCAGTCTCGATCCGGCGGACCGTCAGGACGGCGGCGCGACCGGTGGCAGCGAGATGGCCGCCATCTACGACTTGTTGATCCGCTACGACCCGGTGACGAAGCAGTACCAGCCGCAGCTGGCGCAGTCGCTGACACCGAACGAGGACAACACGGTCTGGACCCTCAAGCTGCGCGACGGCGCCGAGTTCAGCGACGGCACCCCCGTCACCGCAGCGGCGGTGCAATGGAGCATCGACCACTACCTGGTGAAGAAGGGCACCCACAGTCAGGTGTGGAACATGTCGGTCGCCGGCGTCGTCTCCCCGGACCCGTCGACGGTGGTGTTCACGCTGCAGCGGCCGTGGAACGAGTTCCCGATCCTGTTGACCACCGGACCGGGCATGGTCGTGGCGCCGTCGTCGATGGCCTCCGGCACCTTCACACCGATCGGCGCCGGACCCTTCACTGTGGAGAGCTTCGCATCGCAGGACGCGCTCGTGCTCGCCGCCAACCCGGGTTACTGGGGCGGCAAGCCGTACCTGGACAGGTTGCGGTTCCCCGCTATCGTCGGGGAGCAGCCGAAGCTGGACGCCCTGCACAGCGGCGACGTCCAGGCCGCGTACCTCCGCAACGCCGAGGTCGTCCACAATGCGCTCGCCGCCGGGAACAGCGGCTACGTCTACACGGTCAGCATGGGCGGTGTCGGCAACATCAACCAGCGGGAGGGCCGGGCCGCGTCCGACGAGCGGGTGCGCAAGGCAATCGTCACGGCGTTCGATCCGAACGTCTTCAACGAGCGGGTCGAGGGCGGCTACGGAAGGCCCGGCAGCGATATGTTCGCCAACTGGTCGCGGTGGCACGGCGATGTGGCCGGTTCGGGCTACGACCCCGAAGCCGCCGAACGCTATCTCGCAGAAGCCGTCGCGGACGGGTACGACGGCAGGCTCACCTATGCCGGGCTGAACGATCCCGGGGCGCAGCAATCCGCCCTGGCCTTCCAATCGATGCTCGAGGCCGTCGGGTTCACCGTCGATATCGTCTACGCCAACAGCATCAACGACCTCGTGAAACGAATGTATGTCCAGCACGACTACGACATCGGCTACGCCGGGTTCAACATTCTGGACGAATCGCCGTTCATCCGCATGTACGGCAACCTCAGCAGCGCCTCCACGTCGAATGTGCTCGGCTACGCCAACCCGGACATGGACGATCTGCTGCTTCGGTTGCAGACCGCACCGTCGGACGAGGCGCGGCTCGGCGTCGTCGAGGACATCCAGTCGCTGGTGAACACCACCGCCCCGATGGTGGTGGTCGGCTCCGGCAAGTACTTCGTCCCATGGAGTGAGAGTGTGAGTGGCGTCACTCCGAGCGCCGACGGCATCATGCTGTTCGGCGATGCGTGGATCGACCCGAATCACTCGTCGTAGCACCCCCGTTCAGTCGGCCTCGCGCAGCGATGCCCGACCGGATCTCAGGAAGGAGGCGGTGCGACGATGGCCAGGACAGTCCTCGACAAGGTGGTCGAGCTGATTATCGTGCTCTTCGTCGTCAGTCTCGGCACGTTCGCTCTCGTATCGTTCATTCCCGGGGATCCGTCTGTCGCGATACTGGGCGAGGGGCGCACACCGGAGGAATACGCGCAGGCCCGTGCGGAGATGGGGCTGGACGACCCCTTCCTGACGCGGTACTGGGACTGGCTGTCGGGTGCCCTGCGCGGTGACCTCGGCCGGTCGATGGTTCCGCCGCAGGGACCGGTGACAGACAGCATCGGTGCAGCCCTGCCGGTGAGTGTGCAGCTGGCAGTCATGGGCCTGGTGATCGCGCTGGTCGTTGCGGTGCCGCTGGCCATGTATTCGGCGCGCCACCAGGGCGGCTGGATCGATCGCGCGATCAGCGCCGGCACCTTCGGTGTGCTGTCGGTCCCCAGCTTCCTGTCGGGTCTGCTGCTGATCATGGTGATGGTCAACTACCTCGGGTGGTTCCCGCGCTCGCAGTGGGTGCGGGTCTCCGAGGGGCTGGGGCAGAACCTCTATCATGCGATCCTGCCCGCGATCGCCATCAGCTTGCTCGAGATGGCGATGTTCACCCGGATCCTGCGCAGCGATCTGGTGACGACGCTGAAGGAGAACTTCGTCCTCGTCGCCAAGGCGAAGGGTATGTCGAATACCAGACTGCTGTTCAGCGACGCACTCCGCCCGTCGTCGTTCTCCTTGATCACGATGCTCGGCATCGCGGTCGGGTCGATGATCGGCAGTACCGTCATCGTCGAGACCCTCTTCTCGTTGCCCGGTATGGGGTCATTGATCGTCCGCTCGGCTCAGCAGGGCGATATGCCGATGGTCCAGGGCACGGTCCTGGTCATCGCCGTCATCTATGTCGTGGCCAACAGCGTCATCGATCTCTCCTACGGATATCTCGACCCAAGGAGCCGGCGAGCCCATGTCTGAGCTGATCACTTCCGGGACGACGGCCGACGTCGAGGTGCCGGCTGTCACCGGCCGCGTTCTCGACGATGCGAACGCGGAGAAGCAGGCGAACGCGCCGGATAGTGCCGAACGCCGTAACCTGTACCGCATCGGCGTGATCCTCACCGCCGCCGGCCTGGTCGCCGTCGGCGTGGGCCTGGCGCCCATGCTGATCATGGGGGTACGGGTCGTCCTCTTTCTCGTCGGCCTGGTCGCGCTCTACATGGGTGTGCGGCGACTGGGGCTGGCCCGCTTCGGCTCCGACTTCGACCTGACATTCATTCTGTCCTGCGCGTGGCTGACGGTTTTGATCGCTGCTGCCTTACTGGCCCCGCTGCTGCCGCTGGCCGAACACGAGGACACCACCAAGACGCTCGGGGCGGACAGCTATGCCGCGCCGAGCCTGTTCTCGAATCATCCCTTGGGTACCAACAACTTCGGACTCGACATGCTCGCGCGATCGGTCTACGGTGCCCGGTCTTCGCTCATCGTCGCGGTAGCGGCCGTGCTGATCGGGATGATCGTGGGCGGCGCGATCGGCATCATCGCGGGCTACTTCGGTGGCAAGATCGACCGGATCGTCGGCGTCCTGACGAACTCGCTGCTCGCGATTCCGGCGCTGATCCTGTTGATCGCGCTCGCCTCGGTCCTCGAGCCGAACCTGCGCAATATCTCCTTCGCCCTGGCGGTCCTCGCGGTTCCGAGCATGCTCCGGATCGCCCGAGCCAACACGCTGGTGCTTGCGCAACGCGAGTTCGTCTTGGCGGCACGCGCGATGGGGGCCACCAAGTGGCGGGTGATGGTGCGGGAGATCGCGCCCAACGTCGCGCTGCCCCTCGCGTCGCTCGGCATGGTGATGATCTCGGTGATGATCGTCGCGGAGGCGTCGCTGAGCTTCCTCGGGCTCGGCATCGCGCCGCCGACCCCGACGTGGGGGAACATGATCTCGGAAGGGCAAGGCAACGTTTTCGAGAAGCACCCGTACATCGTGCTGGTGCCCGGCGTATTCCTGTTCCTGACGGTCTTCTCGTTCAACATGGTCGGTGAGAAGGCGCAGCAGCGCACCCGCGGAACCCGCGAGGTGAAACTGTGACCGGCGAACCACTTCTGACCGTGTACGGGGTGTCCACGAGTTTCCGCACGAAGCGGGGCCGGCTCCGCGCCGTCGACGGGGTTTCCCTCCGGCTCGCCGCCGGCGAGACCCTCGGCCTGGTCGGCGAATCAGGATCCGGCAAAACCGTTCTGGGACAGACCATCATGGGCCTGGTATCGCAGGACGGCAGCACCACCGTCACCGGCCGGGTGCGCTTCCTGGGGCACGATATGCAGGCGCTGACCCGGAAACAGCAGCAGCAGCTGTGGGGAAACGATATCGCGATGGTGTTCCAGGACCCGATGTCGGCGCTCAACCCGTTCAAGCGGATCGGGACGCACATCACCGAATCCTTACGCGCGCACCTCGGCCTGAACAAGGTCCAGGCGCGGGAACGCGCGATCGAACTGCTGCGCAAGGTCCGTATCCCCGAACCGGCGCGGCGGATCGACCAGTATCCGCACGAACTGTCCGGCGGTATGCGGCAGCGTGTGGTCATCGCGATGGCATTGGCCTGCGATCCCAAGCTGACCATCGCGGACGAGCCGACGACCGCACTGGACGTCACCGTGCAGAAGCAGATCCTGGAGCTGCTCGACTCCCTGCGCACCGAAATGGGCATGGCCGGGATCCTCGTCAGCCACGACCTGGGAGTCGTTGCGGGGCAGACAGATCGGGTGGCCGTGATGTATGCGGGGCAAATCGTCGAGACGGCGCCGACCCGGCAGCTGTTCGCCAACCCCAAGCACCCGTACACACAGGCACTGCTGGCGGCGGTGCCACGGCTCGAACAGCAACCGCATTCGCCCCTCGAATCCATAGAGGGGGGTCTGCCGGATATGACGAAGTCCCCGAAGGGGTGCTCGTTCGCATCGCGCTGCAAGTACGCGCAGTCCGAATGCCGGGAGCTGGCACCGTCTCTCACCGCCGCGCCGGACGCCGGCGATGCTCCCCACCCGCACGAGGTGGCCTGTTATTTCCCGTTGGGCGATGGCGGTGCCACCGGCCTCGGAGTACCCCGCGCCGGGCGCGCCCGCGAGCGTGAGCTGGAAGTGGAGAGCATCTGATGGCCGGTAGTGGAATTGCCCATCTGCGCCGCGAGGCCACGCCTGTGCTGTCCGTCGAGAACCTGATCGTGGAGTTCCCGGCCGGGCGGGGCCGGACGGTGCACGCGGTGTCCGGCATCAGCTTCGACCTGCTCGCGGGCGAGACCCTCGGCATCGTGGGCGAATCCGGCTGCGGGAAGTCCACCGTCGGGCGCGCCGTCCTGCAGTTGCCCGCTCCGAAGTCGGGCAGTGTGGAGATCGACGGCGTCGAGCTGACGACTCTGAGTCCGTCCGCGCTGCGATCGATCCGGGCGAAGATGCAGATGATCATGCAGGACCCGATCTCGTCGCTGAACCCGCGCCGCAAGGTCAAACATCTGGTGACCGAGGGGGCCCGGATGTGGGGAAAGCACAACAAGGAACGGATCGACGACCTCGGCCGGGACCTGCTGCGGTCGGTCGGGCTGGACCCCGACGTGGTGTGGGACCGGCTGCCCGGTGAGTTGTCGGGCGGCCAGTGCCAGCGTGTGTGCATCGCCCGCGCGATGATGCTCGAGCCCAAGGTGCTCATCTGCGACGAACCGGTGTCCAGCCTCGACGTATCGGTTCAGGCGCAGATTCTCAACCTGCTCGAACAGACGAAGGCCGAGTTCGAGCTGACGATGATCTTCATCGCGCACAATATGGCGGTCGTGAAGAACGTCAGCGACCGGGTGATGGTGATGTACCTGGGCAAGGTCTGCGAGGTCTCGCCCTCGTCGAACCTGGAGAACGCGGCGCGGCACCCGTATTCGCGCCTGCTGCTGGCGTCGATCCCCGACCCCGAACGGCATCGTGGTGCCCCGGGGGATGCCGAGCAGATCGAGGGCGACCTGCCGTCGCCGCTGAATCCGCCGTCGGGCTGCCGGTTCCGGACGCGATGCCCCCTCGCCACCGATCGCTGTGCGGCCCAGGAGCCGCAACTGCGGGCGGTCGATGCGAACCACTTCGTCGCCTGTCACCACGTCTGACCCCGGCCCCGACACCCATCTCCGAGGAGACCTGCATGGATTCCCTGTTCGACGACAACGATATGACCGGGCTGGCCGCCGCGATCGGCCGCGGTGACGTATCGGCCCGAGAGGTCGTCGAGTTCTCCCTGGCACGTCTGGAGGAACGCAACCCGGCCGTCAACGCCGTCGTCGCCACCCGTGGCGAGGAGGCGCTGGCCGAGGTCGACGCCGGGCTGCCCGGCGGCCCGCTACGCGGAATACCCTTCCTGATCAAGGATCTGCACGCCGACGTTGCGGGCATGCCGACCACCAACGGTTCGCGACTGTTCGCCGGCCGAGTCGCGCAGCGCGACAGCGAACTGGTGTCTCGCTATCGGCGCGCCGGGCTCGTCGTCATCGGCAAAACCAACACCCCCGAGTTCGGTCAGAACGCCAGCACCGAACCGGTACTGTTCGGGCCGACCCGCAACCCGCGCCGCCTCACCCACGGGGTGGGTGGTTCGTCGGGCGGCTCGGCGGCCGCGGTCGCGGTCGGCATCACGCCGGCCGCGCATGCCAGTGACGGCGGCGGCTCCATCCGGATCCCGGCGTCCGCCAACGGGCTCGTCGGTCTCAAACCGTCCCGCGGGCGGATGCCCGTCCGCACGCCGCTGGCCGCGCCGCTGGGGGTCGAACATGCGATCACCCGGAGCGTGCGGGACTCCGCGCTACTGCTCGACCTGACCTCCGGCCCCGCGGCGGGAGCGTCCATCGGCATCGCGCCGCCGGTGCGGCCCTACGTCGACGAGATCGGCGCCGATCCCGGCACCCTCCGGATCGGAATGGTCACGACCATGCCGAACGGTGAAGCGGTGCACGCCGATTGCGCTGCTGCGGCGGCCGGCGCCGCCGCGATGCTCGAGAAGCTGGGCCACCGCGTCGAGGCCGCGAATCTCCGGTTCCCGCAGGACGCCCTCCTGGCTACGATGCAGTATCTGATGGCCGCTCCGATGTCGGTGCAGATCGACCACCGCCTGGCCGAACTCGGCCGTGGCCTGAGCGACGACGACCTCGAGACGATGCCGCGCGTGCAGTACGAGCGCTGCAAATCCCGGTCCGTCACCGACCTGTCCTTCGCCTACTCGGAACTCGACCGCGCCGCACGGGAGATCGGTCAGTTCTTCGCCGGCTACGACGTGCTGCTCACCCCGACCCTCGGTAAACCCACGCCCCCGCTGGGATTGCTCGACGCCATGGATGTCGACGCGATATGGCAGCACGGCGGCATCTACGGCGCCCTGACCAGCCCGTTCAACACCGGCGGCCAGCCCGCGATCTCCCTTCCGCTGGGCGAGGATTCGACCGGGCTACCGCTCGGCACGCAACTCGTCGCCGCACACGGCCGGGAGGACCTGCTGCTCCGGGTCGCCTCCCAGCTCGAGGCGGCATACCCGTGGAGCACCGCCCCGGTCTGGCCGGCGACTGTCGAATAGGGTCGGTCTCACCGCCCGATCCACGGTGTCCACCATATGGTCCGAGCGCGGTGAGCGCGGCGGCCGACAGCTGGAAAACTGGATAGGTGAGGTCCTCGCTCATCCTGGTGCGCCATGCCCGGTCCGTACCGCCCACGCCGGACGGGCCCGGCGATTATCAGCGGCCGTTGACCGACAGCGGTAAGGCGCAGGCCGCCGGGCTCGCTGATGATCTCGCTGCCCGCGAGCCCCGGGTGATCGTGTCCAGCCCGTATCTGCGTGCTGTACAAACCCTTGAACCGGCCGCCCGGATTCTCGGCATGCCGATCCGCACCGACCCGCAGCTACAGGAGTGGGATTCGGGAATCGTGCCGGGTCCCGGCTACGAGCGCTACTACGAGGAAAGTTGGGCGTACCCGCGGCGGGCACACCCGGGAGGTGAAAGCCTGCACGACCTCACCGAGCGCGCGATCCGCACCCTGACCGGCCTTCTCGTCGACTGTGCCGGACGTCCTGCCCTCGTCGGTAGCCACGGCACATTCATATCCCGCGCGCTGCTCGGGTTCGGCTGCCCCGGCATCGACTGGGATTTCCACCGCGCGATGCCGATGCCGGCGATCTACCACCTGGAAATCGGCGCCCGCAGCGTCCGGGCTGCCGGGCCCGGCCTATGATCCTACGGCCGCCGCCGCCTTCTCTGTCGATGTGTCCTGTGTTTCACCTTCAACGATTACGCCGCGAACAGTAGACCCGGATCAGGAGAGTGGTGATCCGACGGATTCGCTGAACCCGGACTCGGCGTCGCTGTGCCGGGCTCCCCATTTATGCGGTGAGGATGGTTCTCGACGATGCGCAGCGGCAAGCCGCGAACGCGAATCACGTGCACAAGCCCGTTCCACCTACCTGGTGCTGCTCGAAGACGCACTAGGCTGTGCCGGTGGCAGTTGAACGAACTGCGGTCGAATCGGCCGCCGATGGACGCAAGTCTGAGATCCTGTCCGCGGCTGCTGAACTGTTCGCCGCCCGCGGGATCGATGCGACATCGGTGCGCGAGATCGGCGACAAAGTCGGACTCAACCCGGGCGCCCTCTACCACTATTTTCCATCCAAGAACGCCATTGCCAACGAACTCATCACCGGTTACCTGACGGATCTGCTGGCCGACTACCGGGCAGCAGGCCTCGACGAACTCGAGCCCCGGGCCCGGCTGAAGGCAATCGTCGACGTCTCCCTCGCCACGGGGGCCGCGCATCCCGGCGCCACGAAGGTGTATCACACGGAGTTCGCGAATCTGCGTATGCTGCAGGACTACGCGAAAGCCCGCGAGCTCACCAACAGTATCCAGCGACTCTGGCTCGATGCCATCGAGGCGGGCAAGGACGCCGGAGTCCTCCGGACCGACATTCCGTCCAAGGTCTTCCATCGCTTCCTGCGTGACGCCGTGTGGTTCAGTGTCTACTGGCGTAAAGCCGACGACCCGCTCGACGAACTGTCAGAACACTGCATCTCCCTGTTCCTCGACGGTATGGCGTTGCGGCACCAGTAGCGAAACCCCGTCTTTCACCCCGCCACAGTTCGACAGCATCGCGTCGGGTATCCAGCCGGCCCGCCGACGTCCAGCGCGTCGCTGCGACCCGGCGACCCGGCTCGACGCGCGGCGTCCGCAGTCTCCGGCACCACTTTGGTATCACGTGCCCGTACCTGGCTATTGAACGATCATTCAATTGCTGTTTCCGAGCTGGGAATTTTCAACCTATTTGGGCCAAAAGGTTGCAAAACCGGAGCGTTTGAACGATCATTCAAATCACCGCTCGAGCGGGCGTAGCGAGAAACAGGAAGGACCTGGAATCCGATGATCCCGGTCAATGCACACGGTCTGGACCTCGATTTCGGACGGCTGCACCACGTAGGCATCGTTGTCGACGACATCGAGGCGGCCGCCGAGCACTTCGCCGAGGTCTACGGGGTTTCGGTCGCCCTGGCCGACGAGTCGGAGTATCGCTGCCGGATCGACGGCGTGGCGCATACGACTGTCCAGCGGCTGGGGCTGACGGTGGACGGCCCACCTCATATCGAGCTCCTGCGCACGGTGCCCGGATCATCCGTATGGCAGCCGGCTCCGGGGGTTCACCACCTGGGTTTCGTGGTCGACGATCTGGCGTGCGCCTCCGCGGAACTCGCACGGCGTGGATCACCGCTGTGGGTGGGTGGTCTGCACGGCGACAAGTGTCCGTTCGGCACCGCGTATCACCGGGACCGGTTCGGCGTGACGATCGAACTACTCGATCGCCGCACCGAGGCACGCCTGGCTGCGCGATTCTTCGGTGAATGAACGACTCGGCGCGAGGCCGTCGACCGGCGGCGTCGAATACATCGAGACTGGTGGTGATGAAAGCGTGAGAATGCAGGGAAAGGTCGTACTGGTCACCGGTGCCGCCCAGAGCCAGGGCCGCAATCATGCGGTCGAGATGGCGAAAGAGGGGGCCGACGTCATCGCGGTCGATTCGTGCCGTCAGCTCGACATCGTTCCCTACCGCATGGGTACCGAGGACGCGCTGGCCGAGACCGCGCGCATGATCGAGGCCACCGGTCGTCGCGTCTGTACGGCGCGAGTCGACGTCCGGGACCGTCTCGGCCTCGAGCGGGCGATCGAGGACGGTGTCGCGCAGCTGGGTGGACTGGACATCGTGGTCGCCAACGCCTCGATCTGCACCGTGCAACCGCACCACGAGGTGACCGACGAGATCTGGCAGACCACCATCGATGTCAACCTGACCGGCGTGTGGAACACCTGCGCGGCATCGATCCCACACCTGGACGCCAACGGCGGCGGGAGCATCGTCATCACCGGATCGACGGGCAGCACCGTCGGCCTGCCCTTCTACACGCCGTATGTCGCGGCGAAACATGCCCTGACCGGCCTGTGCCGCTCGCTCGCACTAGAGCTGTCCCAGAGCAATATCCGGGTGAACATGATCAACCCCACAGGGGTGGACACCCCACAGGGCCACTCGAAGGTGCTCCCGCAACTGCTCCAGGATCGACCCGATCTCGCGCCGATCTTCGCCAACTCGTTGCCGGTCGAGCGCATCGAGGTATCCGACGTCACCCATGCGCTGATGTATCTGGCCTCCGACGACGCCCGCTATGTCACCGGCATCGCACTTCCGGTGGACGCCGGTTCGACCATCCGCTGAACCCTCGCAGGCCGCCCAGCCGGCGCGCCCTCATCGAAGGAGAGAAATGACCAGGGTCATCTATGCCCGCAGTGTCCACGACGAGCGTGAAGTCCAGGCATGTCTGGAGGTACTCCGCGGTGGACCGTACGCGATGAAAATCGGCAAGAACGTCGCCGAGATGGAGCGCAAGGTCGCCGAGCTCTACGGTAAGAAGCTGGGGCTGATGTGCAACTCGGGTTCCTCGGCGCTCTACCTGGCACTGGAGTTGCTCGATCTGCCGAGGGGTTCGGAAGTGATCACCTCCCCGCTGACCTTCTCGACCGACGTGTCGCCGATCGTCCGGGGCGGATGGATCCCCGTATTCGTCGACGTCGAGCCCGACACCTACAACGTCGACGTCACAAAGATCGAAGCACTGGTCACGGACAAGACCAAGGCGATCCTGCTGCCGAATCTCGCCGGCAACGCCCCGGACTGGGACGCCATTCGCGATATCGCCGACCGCCACGGGCTGAAGGTGATCGAGGATTCCTGCGACTGCATCGGCACCACCCTGCGTGGCACCAAAACGGGTAGTCGCTCCGATATCACCGTCACCAGCTTCGCGATGTCGCACATCATCACCTGCGCGGGCAACGGCGGGATGGTGTGCCTGGACGACGAGGCACTGCGCGACAAGGGTCTCATGTTGCGCCGTTGGGGTCGCCGCTCCGAGCCGCACCTGTTCGGATCGCAAGCGGCCCGAACCGGTCGTGTCTTCCGCGAGGACCTCGACGGTGTCGCCTACGACAACGACTTCATCTTCGATGTGCTGCCCTGGAACTTCGAGCCGTCAGAGCTCGGCGCGGCATTCGGGCTGGTGCAGCTGAGCAAGCTGGACATCAATTACCAGCGCCGGCACGAAATCTTCGACGCGTTCTCCGCCGCGTTCGGTGCCTACCCGGAACTGTTCCGGCTGCCCAAGCCACTGGCCGGCTTTCATACCGCGTGGCTGTGCTATCCGGTCACGATCCGCGAAGACGCCGGCTTCGAGCGCGCGGACCTCCAGCAGTCACTCGAGAGCGCAGGTATCGACACCCGGACTGTGTGGAGCGGCAACGTGACTCGCCACCCGATGATGCGCAACGTCGAATACCGAATTCCTGCCGATGGCCTGCCCTACGCCGACGAGGTCTTCGAACGCGGTATGACGCTGGGCATGAGCCACGGAATGAGCGACGAGGAACTCGATCATGTCGTGGCCAGCATTCATGCCTTTGCCGCCCGGCACGTGTCTGCGCGTAACTGAGGTAGGGGCGCGGCCGCTGACGGTCCGACATCGCGTCGGCGGCCGTTGAGCCAATTCACGACAGCTCCGACGGGAGGACTTTCTCATGACAGCACGACACGCGGTGGTGACCGGCGGCTCGAGTGGAATCGGCGCGGCTGTCGTCGAACGGCTCATCGAACGGGGTCTGATGGTCAGCGTGTTCGACCTGACCAGGCCTGAAGATCCACGCGACGACGTGCGGTACTTCGAGGTGGACGTGACCGACCGGGACGCGGTGCAGACCTCGACGGCCGAGGCCGCCGCGCGCGGGATCGATCCCGATGCTCTGGTGACCAGCCACGGAATTCGGGGAGCGTTCGCGCCCGCGCTGGATCTGGATCCGGACCGGGTTCGGCGCGTCTTCGACGTCCACGTGATGGGAACGCTCCTGGTGGCGACCGCATTCGCGCGGCCGCTGCTGGCCCGCCATGCTTCGGGCTCGATCGTGACGGTGTCCTCGACCACCGCCTACGGCGGGTGGGAGCGGCAGGCCGACTACGGGACGGCCAAGGCCGCGGTCGGGCAGCTGACCCAGAACCTGGCGATCGAGTGGGCTCCCCGCATCCGGGTCAACAGTGTCGCGCCCGGACACACCTCGACGCCGATGGTCCAGGAGATGATCGACCAGGGCTACGACATCTCCCGGATCGAGCAGCGCAGTCCGCTCGGACGCCTCTGCCGCCCGGCTGAGATGGCTCTATCGATCGAGCATCTGCTGCTCGACGCCAGCTTCGTCACGGGGGTGCGCATGCCCGTCGACGGCGGATGGACGGCCGTCGGAAAATGAGCACTCGCGCACCGCGCAGCCTCGGTGATCTCCGGCTGCCGGCCATCGGGTTCGGATCCATGACGATCACTCAGCTCCCGGGCTACGACGTGGAACGCGGGCGGCGAACCGTGCACGCAGCGCTCGACGCCGGCATCCGGCTCTTCGACACCGCCGACGTCTACGGGCCCGCCGGCGGCGGCGACGGCGTCAACGAGCGCGCGCTCATCGATGCCCTGCGGAGCCGGCCGGGCTCGCTCGACGATGTCATCGTCGCTACCAAGGGCGGACACCTCAGGTTCCCCGAAACCGACACGTGGTGGGTCGACGGCAGCTACCGGCATCTGCGTAAGGCGTGCATCGCATCGATCGGCCGGCTCGGCCTGGACCCGCTGCCGCTGTACCAGCATCACCGCCCCGATCCGAAGTTGCCGTACGAGGAGTCGATACTCGCACTCCGCGCGCTATGGGAAGAAGGTCTGGTGATGCGGGTCGGTATCTCGAACGTCGATGCCGGGCAGATCGACACGGCGCATCAGATCCTCGGCGACGCCCTGGTGTCGGTCCAGAACGAGTACTCGCCCGCGTGCCGGACCGCGGAAGCGGAGATCCGGGCATGTGAGGAACGTGGACTGGCCTTCCTGTCGTGGGCCCCGTTCGGCGGGATGCGGCACGCCAAAGCACTCGGCGGCACGGGATCACCCTTCGAGGCGATCGCCACCCGGCGTGGGGTCAGTGTCCACCGGGTGGCCCTGGCCTGGCAGCTCCACCGATCTCCGGTGGTGATACCCATCCCCGGCGCCTCGCGACCGGAGTCCGTCGTCGATTCGTTCGCTGCGACGGAACTGAGCCTGGATCCCGAGGAGCTCGCTGCGCTCGATCAACCCCGGCAGGCGTGACGCGGGGCCGAGCCGAACGCGAACACCACCGGCCATGCGAACAGATCCGCCGTTGTGACGGCAGCACACAGCTGTCGCGGAAGGAAACACGATCATGAGCAGGAAGATGCATCTCGCGCTGTTTGCACAGGGCGTCGGGGTCGCGCAATCGGTGTGGCGCTCGCCTCGCACCAGTCCGGAACGCATGCATGGCCTCGCCCACTGGGCGGAGGTCGCGGCGACCGCCGAACGTGGCCGCTTCGACGCGATTTTCGTCGCCGATGCGTTGAATCTTTCACCGGCGATCGCCACCGACGCGACCGACCGCCCCGATCCCGTCGCAGTACTGTCCGCACTCTCGGCCGTCACCGGGCGAATCGGATTGATCGGCACGAGTTCGACGACATACAACGACCCGTTCACCGTCGCCCGCCAGTTCGCGACCCTCGACCATCTCAGTAACGGCCGAGCCGGCTGGAACGTGGTGACCACGGCCATCCCGGCTGCGGCGCAGAACTACGGGTCGGCACGGCTGCCCGACCACGAGGACCGCTACGCACGTGGCGAAGAGTTCGTCGACGTCGTCAAAGCCCTCTGGGACGGGTGGGACGCCGACGCTGTCGTCGCCGATCGTGAATCCGGCAGGTGGACCGACGGGACCAAGATTCACCGCATCGATCACCACGGCGACTTCTTCGACGTCGCAGGGCCGCTGACCATTCCACGGTCACCTCAGGGACAGATTCCGCTGGCCCAGGCCGGGTCCTCTCCGACCGGTATGAAACTGGGCGCCCGCGTCGCCGACCTCGTGTTCACCACCCAGCACAGCCTGGACGAGGCCATAGATTTCGCGAACGGCATGCGCGCGCTGACGGCAGCGGCGGGACGCCCCGAAAACGCGGTCAGAGTCTTGCCCGGCATCACGCCGATCATCGGCGAGACCGACAAGGCGGCCCGCGATCTCGCCGTCGAACTGGGCTCGCTCATCGACGAGCAGACCACACTGAAATTCCTGAATCAGGCCTTCGGCGATATCGACCTCACCCGCTTCGACCTCGACGAACCATTCCCCGACCTTCGTGAATCGCTGCCGGGCAACGCGGGGGTTTCCCGCCCGAAGTTGTTCACCGAGATCGCGCTTCGCGAAGGGCTGACCGTCCGTCGGCTCGCCCAGCGCATCGGTCTCAGCATCGGTCATCGCACCGTCGTCGGCTCCGCCGATACGGTCGCCGACGATCTGCAGCGATGGTTCGACAGCGGTGCCGCGGACGGATTCATCGTCCTGCCCGCCGATCTGCCGGTGGGCCTCGAGGACTTCGTCGACAACGTCGTACCCAGGCTGCAGAGGCGGGGACTACTGCGGACGCACTATGCCGGGCACACCCTCCGCGACCACATCGATGAATGCTGAGTTCAGATGAAGAAAAGCGAATACACCGCGAGTTCCCCGGCCAGGCCCAGCCGAGTCGGTTCGTCGGACGAGGCTGCGGAAAAACGCAGACAGCTGCGCCGGGTAGCGCTGTCGAGTCTGCTCGGCACGGTCATCGAGTACTACGACTTCCTGCTGTACGGCACGATGGCGGCTCTCGTCTTCGGCACGCTGTACTTCCCCAGCTCGAGCGGGGCAGTGTCGACGATCGCAGCCTTCGGTACCCTGGCCGCGGGGTACGTCGCCCGCCCGGTGGGCGGTATTCTCTTCGGCCACTTCGGTGACAAACTGGGCCGGAAGTCGACGTTGATCGTCTCGATGACGCTCATGGGCACAGCCAGCTTCCTCATCGGAGTTCTGCCCACCTACGACCGGATCGGGGTGCTCGCCCCGATCCTGCTCGTGACGCTGCGTGTAGTTCAGGGCGTCGCGGTCGGCGGTGAATGGGGCGGGGCTGCCCTGATGGTCATCGAAAGTGCCGAGTCGCACCGGCGGGGCACGTGGGCAGGCATCATGCAGATGGGCTCGCCACTGGGGGCACTGTCCTCGACGGCCGTAGTGGCGCTGGTGACAACACTTCCCGACGACAGTTTCTACTCCTGGGGCTGGCGGGTGCCCTTCCTGCTCAGCGCGTTGCTGCTCGCCGTCGGCCTGTACGTGCGTCTGAGCGTGGTGGAGAGCCCCGTGTTCCGGGAGGCGAGCGAACACGCGCCGCTCGAGACGAAGAAGAGGATCCCGGCGCTCGAGGTGCTGCGGCGACCACGCTCGCTCATCCTGGCCTGCGCTGTCGGCATCGGACCGTTCGCGCTCACGGCGCTGGTCAGTTCGCAGATCCTGGCCTACACGAAGGGCATCGGTTACGAATCATCCGATGTAGTCCGCACGCTGATGCTGACTTCCGGACTGGTACCGCTGCTCTTCATCCCGCTGTTCTCGGCGCTGTCCGACCGGCTCGGCAGGCGCCCGGTGAGCCTGCTCGGTGCAGTCGGGGCCATCGCGTTCGCCTTCCCGCTCTACGCGATGGTCGACACCGGGTCACTCATTTTGTTGACCGCCGGCCTGGCATTCGCCCAGGTGCTCCAGGCCGCGATGTACGCGCCGCTCGCACCCATGTTGTCGGAGATGTTCGGAACCGGCGTCCGCTACACGGGGGTGTCCATGGGATACCAGCTCGCCAGCCTCATCGGCGCCGGCTTCACCCCGCTCATCGCCACCTCGCTGGTAGCCGCCAGTGACGGTTCGAGCCGGCCGCTGAGTATTCTCATCATCGTCGGAGCGGCCATCACCCTCCTCGCCCTCTCGCGGCTCTCCGAGAGTCGTGGAAGGGATCTCACCGCCCGCATTTCCTCGTCCAAGGTGTGATCCGGGCTCGTGGTCCGGCTTCCCCTGCTCCGCCTTTCGCGCAGCAGGATCACGGACTGCGCCGGATCCGGGAAGAAGTTGTCACGGCGTCGGTCCGCGAGATGGGGTGGCTCCATGCACCCGGATCCCGAGTAGGTCCAAGGCGAATCCGGCGTACTCGGCAGCGATCTGTTCGGGTGTTGCGGGCCCTTCGAGCCGGAACCATTGGGGTAGTGACGTGCACATTGTCGTGATGGCACGGCCCGCCACCCGGGCTCGGGTGGTGGTCAGGTTCTCCTCGTTCAGGGCGGTGTCGATGTCCTCGTCGAGGATGTACTGGAGTTCGTTGCGGGAGTGGGTGATCCGCTGCCGATTGTCCTGGGTCAAGCTGCGCATCTCGCTGGCTCCGATGAAGGCGAGTTCGCGGCGGTGGGTGTGGTACAGGGCGAGCGCTTCGACGACGTGGGATACGCGGGCTCGTCCGGTGTCCGCCTCGCGTCGTGCCGCGCGCACCCGCCAGTGCAATTCGTCCATGGTCAGGTCGAGTGCGCGGACCAGCAGTTGTTGTTTGTCGCGGTAGTGGTGGTAGACGCCGGGCACGCTCATGCCGGCGCGGCGTGCGATCGAACGCATGGTGGCACCGTGGTAGCCGGTTTCGACGAACGAGGAGATAGCGGCGGCGAGTACCGGGTCGATATCCAGGGGCGGGAACTTCCGCCAGTCGTTGTCCGGCTCGGCGTCCGGTTCGGTCATGGTTTCGCGCCGGCCGCTCGGCCGGGGAGTGCCATCGGGAGCGGGCGATTCCTGTTCGCTGACCAGCCAGGCCACGGTGGTGCCGAGAACGGCCGCCAGTGCGCGCAGTCGCGGGATGGATATGCCGGTCTTGTCGTTCTCCACGGCACTGAGGGTGGCGGGGCTGATCTCCAGCCGCTGTGCGGCCGCCCGCAGCGAGAGGCCGGCCGCGATCCTGGCCTGCCGCACTCTCGCTCCCGCGCTGTGCCGATCCTCATTCGGGTCATGCATGGAGTTCAGCTTATCTGAACAGTCGGCTTATGGTCTGACCGGTAATTGACAGCGCCAATCGAGGCATGCCACTCTGCTGGCATGGTGGTGGCCGAGCGATCGTTCGGCAAACGAGATGGAGGAGCCTGTGGCGATTGATCTGTCCCTTCCCGGCGAAGTGCAAGCGCTCGTCGATCGGACCCGTAGCTTCATCCGCGAACACGTCGTTCCGCTCGAGGACGCGCACGACGGTGATATCGCCGCGGCCGGTGGTGACGAGTTCCGGGTGGAGTTGCAGCGGGCGGCCCGGGACGCGGGAGTGTTCGCGCCACACGCGCCGGTCGAGTACGGCGGGCACGGCCTGGGGATGTCGGATCGGGCGCCGGTCTTCGAGGAGGCGGGGTACTCCCTGTTCGGGCCGACAGCGCTGAATATCGCCGCGCCGGACGAGGGCAATGTGCATATGCTCGCGCATATCGCGAACCCGGAGCAGAAACAGCAGTATCTCGCGCCGCTCGCGCACGGCGAGGTGCGGTCGGCGTTCGCGATGACCGAGCCGGCACCCGGCGCCGGGTCGGATCCTTCCGCGCTGGCCACTCGTGCGGTCCGGGCCGAGGGCGGTTGGCGGATCAACGGCACCAAGTGGTTCATCACCGGCGCGGACGGTGCGGGTTTCTTCATCATCATGGCGCGCACTTCCGGCGAGCCGGGGGAGCGGGGCGGTGCGACGATGTTCTTGGCCCCGGCCGATACCCCGGGCATCCGGGTGGGGCGTCATCTCGACACTCTCGACCGGTCGATGGTCGGCGGCCATTGCGAGGTGTTCTTCGAAGATCTGCTGGTTCCGGACGATGCGGTCCTGGGCGAGGTCGACCGCGGTTTCGAATATGCGCAGGTGCGCCTGGGCCCGGCGCGGATGACGCATGTGATGCGGTGGCTCGGTGCCGCCCGCCGGGGCCATGATGTGGCGGTGGCCCAGGTGGCCAGGCGCGAGGGATTCGGTTCGAAACTCGGGGATCTCGGCATGATTCAGAAGATGGTCGCCGATAACGAGATAGATATCGCCGCCACCCGCGCGCTGCTGACCCGCGCCTGCTGGGAACTCGATAGCGGCGAACCCGCCGCTGATGCCACCTCGATCGCGAAGACCTTTGCCGCCGAGGCGATCTTCCGGATCGTCGACCGCAGTATGCAGATGTGCGGGGGTCTCGGGGTTTCCGGTGACCTGCCGCTGGCGCGGCTCTCGCGCGAGGTGCGCCCGTTCCGCATCTACGACGGGCCCTCGGAGGTGCACCGGTGGGCGATCGCCAAACGCACGGTCGGCGCCGCCAAACGCGCACTGCGGGACAGCGAATGAACCTGCCCGGTATGGATGTCGCCGCGCTCGAGCGGTTCCTGCGTGAGCAGGGTATCGAGGTGCGCGGTGAACTGCACGTGGAACTGATCAGCGGTGGCCGCTCGAATCTGACCTTCCGCGCGGCCGACGACGTCTCGCGGTGGGTGGTGCGCCGCCCGCCGGTGTCCGGGCTCACCCCGTCGGCCCACGATATGGCACGCGAATACACGGTGACCGACGCGCTCCAGCAATCCGCGGTGCCCGTGGCGAGAACGATCGCATTCGATGCGGAAGGCACCGTGCTCGGGGCGCCGATGACGATCGTCGAATTCGTCGACGGGGCCGTGATCCGTGATCAGGACGATCTCGCGGCGCTCAGCGACGAGCAGGTCGGGGCCGGTGTCACCGAGCTGGTGCGAGTGCTCGCCGAGTTGCACGCGGTGGATCCCGCGGCGGTGGGCTTGGAGAAGTTCGGTCGCCCGGCCGGATTCCTCACCCGCCAGGTCAACCTCTGGGCCGCTCAATGGGAACGGGTCAAGACCCGCGATCTCGCCGATGTCGCGGCCCTGCACGCGGCGCTGGTGGAGGCGGTGCCATCGGAATCGGCGGCGTCGATCGTGCACGGCGACTATCGCATCGACAACACCATCCTCGACGCGGCCGACCCCGGCCGAGTCCGCGCCGTGGTCGACTGGGAACTGTCCACTCTCGGGGATCCGCTCACCGATGCCGCGCTGATGTGTGTGTACCGGACGCCGATCTTCGACCTGGTCCTCGGCTCCCGGGCCGCCTGGACCAGCGACCGGATGCCCGCACCCGACGTGCTCGCCCAGGCCTACGCCACCGCCTCGGGTCGCGACCTCGGCCATTGGGGCTTCTACCTCGCCCTCGCCAATTTCAAGCTCGGCGTGATCGGCGAAGGGATCACCCACCGGGCACGACACGGTTCCGCCGCGGGTTCGGCCGCCGGACGAGCGGCCGAAGCCACCCCGGAGTTCATGGCGGCCGGATTGCGCGCACTGAAAGGAGGCGGGAAATGACCGGCGGCACCCCGAAAACCGCACTCATCACCGGCGCGACCCGCGGAATCGGCCTCGGTACAGCGACACTGCTGGCTCGGCAGGGCTACGCGCTGACCCTCACCGCACGCGATTCCGAACGCCTCGACGCGGTCGGTATCGAGCTGCGCGCGGCCGGCGCCGCCGATATCGTGACGGTCGCGGCGGATATGGCCGACAGTTCCGGGATCGAACGGGTGTTGGCCGCACATGCGCAGCGCTTCGACGCCATGTCCGCGCTCATCCTCAACGCCGGAGTCGGTACCGCAGGCCCACTCGCCGATGCCTCGATGCGCCGCTTCGACAAAACCCTCTCCGTGAACCTGCGCGCCCCGGTGCAGCTCATCCAAGGTGCGCTGCCGATGCTGCGGGCCGGTGCGGCGACGGACCGCGAACACGGCGCAAGGGTGATCGCACTCGCGTCGATGGCCGGGGTGTACGCCGAGTCCGGATTGGCGATTTACGGTGCGGCGAAGGCGGCGCTCATCTCGCTCATCGCGACCCTGAACGCCGAGGAATCACCCAACGGTGTCACGGCCACCACCATCGCACCCGGCTACGTGGACACCGAGATGAGCGCATGGATTCACGACCGCATCCCACCCGAACGGATGCTGGCCGTCAGCGACGTCGTCGAGATGGTCGACGCGCTGCTGCGGCTGTCCGCCCGCGCGGTGGTACCGAATATCGTGATGTCCCGCGCTGGAACCGACGGCTACCACGCATAGTACGACCGCTTCTCGCCAATTCTATGAGCACCGGATTGCGGAACGCCTGCGCTTCGAGGAGGCGAGGCCGGCTGACCGCCGCCACCCAGATCGATGCCACCTATCCTTGCTGTCCTTCTCAGCCGGGGCGCGTCCTCTGGCCATCTCCGCACTTTCCCGAGACGCCCACCATGATCGGCGGGCAGCGAAATCCCGCGGCGCTTATGCGTGAAACCGCGACGGTGCCGTATGAAAGGCGCGGGTGAAGGCGTAGGAGAACGCGGCCGGTGTGGCATAGCCGAGCTGTCCGGCGACCTCGGTGACGCTCTGGTGGCGCAGGAGCGGTACGGCGGCGAGGAGCCGGGCGCGGGCGCGCCATGCGGCGGGACTCATTCCGCTCTCTTCACGAAACCGGCGCGTGAAGGTCCGTTCGCTCATCCCGGCATCGCGTGCCCATTCAGCGTTGCCGACAGCGAGGCCAGGGCCGGCGAGGTAGCGTCGGCACAACTGGGCAAAGGGCGCCGCTTGCGGGAGCGGGATGTGCAGGGGTACTTCTGCGAGCCGGGACAGCTCATGCAGGATCATCTCCAGCAGCACCCCGTCACGGTCGCCCAGTCCGCCGCGGGGGTCGATGTCGGCCGCGGCCAGTAACAGTTCCCGCAGAAGGGACCCGACCTCGACGACCCGGCATTCGTCCGGCCACCACGGAACGGCTGCGGGGGCGATGTAGAGGCTGTTCGTCTCCACGTCGAGCATCCGCACCTGATGCCGCGTGCCCGGCGGGATCAGCACCGCTCGCTCGCCGGGAACGGTCCATGCGCCGTGGTCGGTCTCGACCAGCATCGTTCCCGTCGCTGCGTAGAGGAACTGCGCACGACGGTGCTCATGCCAGACCAGCAAGTGGCCCGGTGGATACACAGTGGCGATCGGCAACACGGCCACCGGCAGTGCATCGACCTCCGCGAGCGTCATGTTCCGCACGGATTCAGGCTAATGGCCGAAACTCGATGCTATGGGCCCGGCACTCGAATGCGGGTGACGCAACTGTTCGCTGGGATGGGTTCAGTGACAATTCTTGTGCTTGTCCTTATCGGCGCGCTCACCGGCCTGACCACGGTGCTGTTCGGCTTCGGTGGCGGGTTCGTCACCGTCCCCGTGATCGTCTGGGCCGATGCGGCTATCGGCTCCGCCGCGGGCACGGTGGCGGTGGCAACGTCGGCGATCGTCATGGTTGTCAACGCGGCGGTCGCCACTGCAGCCACACCCCGCCCGATCCTCGCTCGTCTCCGTAGCCGGGGCTCGCTCCTGGGCTTGCTCGCCATGGGCGGGCTCTCCGGTGCCGTGCTCGCACTGGCGGTCCCGGTAGAAGTGAGTTCCTGGGGATTCGTGGTCTACGTTGCGGTCACGATCATCGACGTGCTCGTTCGCCCCGGGTTCCTTCGCTCTGCCGGCACCGCTGACGACGATGTCTCGCGGCCCGCGATCCCGACCACACTCGGCGCGCCGATCGGCACGATCGCGTCGTTCCTCGGTGTCGGCGGCAGTGTGATGACCGTCCCGCTCCTGCGTCGCAACGGTCTCCCGATGGGCCAGGCTGTAGCGCTCGCGAACCCGCTGACTCTCGCGATCAGTATCCCCGCTGCCGTCGTGTTCCTCGCCGCCCGCCACGCGGCGGACATCCACGGTGCGGTGTTCGTGGTCGGGATCGTCGATCTCGGCGCCGCAGCGTTGCTCCTTGCGGGGGCGGTCCCGATCATCGTGGTGCTGCGTCGGCACCCTCCGAGCATCCCTGACCGGGTGCATGCCTGGGTCTATATCGGTCTGCTCGCCGTCGTGCTGACGGCAATGCTCCTCCCGCTGATCTGAGCAGCGACCGGCCCGTGCCCGTTCGAGGCGAGCAGCCCGATCCGACCTCGACCGTATGGTCCACCGCCTCGCCTTCCCGGCGTCTTGCCGGCCGAGTTGTGTGGCACGCGTCGACGTGGCCTCCGCGCGGGGGCTGTCTACTGCAGAAGTGATACAGGCGGGTGTGGGCTTCTCTGGGTTGGTGCTCTGTGGCGTTCGGGAGTTGCGCTCAGCATTCGAATCGACAAAGTGATGCTTGACCCGACAGGGTGATGTCTGTAACTTCGGTGAGACCTGGATCACTCCTCCGGTGGGGGTGGTCCCAGGGAGGCACGCGGCGGACGCGCTGTCTCGCCGCGTAGATCTGTCAGCCGTCCCCGGTCGAATGCCGTGGATGCCGCTGCCGGTCGGGTCTTTCGTCACTGCCAACTCGGGAGCCACCGATGTCCACGGAGTACTTTGAATCCCCATTACCATCCGCACGAACGATGCGACGGGTCACGTGGGCTGCCGCCGCAGGCAATACGATCGAGACCTACGACTACGCCGTCTACGGGTTTCTGGCCGTCGTCCTGGCGAAGCTCTTCTTCCCGAACACCCAGCCCGGCATTGCGCTGCTGTCCACATTCGCAGTCTTCGGCGTCGCTTTTCTTGTGCGGCCGCTCGGTTCCTTGCTGTTCGGCACAATCGCCGACCGTTTCGGGCGGCGCACCTCACTACTCGGCACACTCGCGCTTGTCACGGGTGCGACCACGATGATCGGGTTGCTGCCCACGGTCGACTCGATCGGGATCTGGGCCCCGGTTCTGCTGGTCCTCATGCGCCTGTTGCAGGGTTTGGCGGCGGGAGGGGAGTACAGCACTGCCATGGTCTACGCTGCCGAGTTCACCCCGCAGAACCGGCGCGGCGCGATGACCAGTCGCGTCCAGCTCGGCAGCGTGGTCAGCTTGCTGCTGGCCGCGGGGGCGATACTGCTGCTCAACACCGTTCTTACCGCTGAGGCGATGACCGCGTGGGGCTGGCGAATTCCGTTTCTGCTCGCGCTGCCGATGGGCTTGTTCGGTATCTACATTCGTACCCGGCTCGAAGAGTCGCCGGAGTTCCAGGCGATGGCGAAGGCCGGTGAGGTCCCGTCCTCACCTGCGAAGGAAGCCTTTGCCCGACACTGGAATTTGATCATACTGGTCTTCGGGGTCGCGGCTTTTCAGCAGATCGGATATTACGTCGCCTTCACCTACGCCCAGTCCTACATCATCGAGCTGGGCTTTACGCACAGCCAGGCCACGCTCGCAACGGCAATCAGCATCGCAGTTGCTGTCGTGCTTGTCGCGGTCGGTGGACCTATCGCTGATCGGGTGGGCCGGTGGCCGATGCTCCTGGGGCTTTCCGGCGCGATGATCGTGGTCGTATATCCACTTTTCACCGGCCTCTCCTCGGCTGAGAGCGTGCCGGTACTCATTCTGATGACGGTGGCACTGGGTATTCTGCCGGCGCTGTATACGTCGGTAGCTCCGGCGACCTATATCGAGATCCTGCCCGCCGAGGTGCGCGGCACGATCTTCGCGGTCGGGTTCGCCTTGGCTGCCGCATTATTGGGCGGGCCTGCCCTTTACATCAGTCAATTCCTCATCGAAACAACGGGCGACGAGCGCGCGCCGGCCTTCTTCGTGATGCTCGGTGCGGTGCTCAGCCTGGTTGCGGCGCTGGCGGTCCGCCGCCGGCGGCCGACGGTGCTGCTCGCTGACCGAATGCCCACTGCCGTGCTGTCCGACCGTGCGTCAGAGGGGACGTCCTGATGGCCGTGGTGCTCGGCTACGAGGCGATTGCCCAGGTGGCCACGACCGCGACGCCGATCTCACGCCAGATGAGCCTTCAGTTCGCGGTAGCTGCCGCACTGGTCGACGGGCGGCTCGAGCCGAGCCGGTACGAGGGACCGATCGAGAGCCGGCTTGCTGAGCTTGCCGCGCGGACGCGGGTGGTGGTCGGGCAGGCCGGGGCAGTCAGTTCTGAACGAGTGGACCTCGCACCTGCGGGCGTCCTCGACAAATTTCCAGGGAAGGCGATCCGGTGCGCGCCGCGGTCCTGAGTCGCACCGGTGGGCCCGGGATCTTGGATGTGATAGAGGTGCCCCGCCCCGGCCCGGGGCCGGGACAGGTGCTCGTACAGGTAACCGCCTGTGGGATCTGCGGTCACGATCAGGCCGACCGGGCAGGCCTGCTGAAGATCCCGCTACCCGCGGTGCTGGGTCACGAGATCTCCGGCATCGTCACGGACGTCGGTATCGGGGTGACCCGGTTCGTCCCCGGTGACCGGGTCGCGGGCAAGCAATTCGGAACTTGCGGGCACTGCTCATCCTGCCGTGACGGTGATGAGCTGCGCTGCCCGGAGCGTACTTTCACCTACGGCGGATACGCCGAGTACGCGGTGCTGCGTGAGACTTCCCTGCTCGCTGTGCCGCCCGAGGTCGATCTCGTCGCCGCGTCGGTGGTGGCCTGTGCGGTCGGCACCGGTTTGCAGGCGCTGCGCAACCGCGCCGCGGTGCGGCCAGGGGAGACAGTGCTGGTCACGGGCGCGGGTGGCGGATTGGGGCTGCACGGACTGCAGATCGCGGCGGCACTCGGTGCCCGTCCGGTCGCGCTGACCGGCGACGCCGAGAAGGCCGCATCGCTTCGCGAGCTCGGTGCGGATGAGGTCATCACGACGGGGGACACCGCGTGGCAGGAGATCCTCGGCGTCACCGACGGTCGGGGAGCCGACGTCGTCCTCGACAACGTGGGACATCCAGAGGTCTTCCGACAAGCCTTCCGCGCGCTCGCAGACCGCGGCCGCTATGTCCTGACCGGGCAGGTCGGCGCCTCCCCGCTACGAGTACACCCTGCTTTCGTTTTCGCCAAGGATGCGGTGATCACCGGGTCCGGCTCGACCTCGATGGACGCATTCACCGAAGCGCTTGCGATGGTCGCGGCGGGCCGGATCACCCCATTGGTGGCCCGGTACCCGCTCGACGATGTAGGTCGCGCGTTCCGCGATCTCGACAACCGCCGGGTGACCGGACGCGCGGTCCTGATTCCGGCCACGGGGGCGCCGTGATCGAAAAGGCCGGTCGCCCCGGGTTCGGTCCGCACGGCACGGCGCGCACCGAACCCGGGGCTGTCGGGTCGCGATTTCTCGGCCCGGCGGCGATCCAGTCGAGGCGGGGTTACGCGGGCGCAGTCGGAATGAGGTCGCGTGCCTCTCGCACTTTCCGGTGATACTCCGCGACGCTGTCCAGCTTGATGTGTTCGTATCCCCGGATTTCCTGAGGCATAGTCAGAATGGCCTCGATGTGGTCGGCATTTTCCGGTGTGGCGAGCGGTACTATTTCCGCGGTGAGTGCCGTGAATTCCTCGATCAGTGCTCGCTCGACCTTCCGCACATGGGCGTAGCCGAAGAAATCGAGCCGAGTGCCCCGGAGCCCGCGGCTGCGGCGCAGAATGTGCAGCGCGAGCTTGAACCACGGCCCGAGCGAGAGTTTGTTCTTCAGTCCCATCGCGCGGAAAACAGGCGGATGGAGCTTGTATCGGTAGGTCGCGTCGTCACCGAATTGTTCACGCACCGCCCGGTCGAATTCGGGATCCAGGTAGTGACGTGCTGTCTCGTATTCGTCCTTATAAGCCATCAGTTTGAACATCGACTCCACGGACGCCGCGGTCAGCGCGCCCGGAGTCCCCAGTGCTCGAGCTTCTCGAGCCGCAGTGCTGTCGACGAAGGCGACGAAGGCGAGTGCGTATGCGACATTCTGGTAGTCCGCGAGGTCGGCCGCCAGGAATCCGACACGATCCTTCAATGCTTCGCTGATGCCGTCGAGCCCGGTGAGTGCCCGGCGCAATTCATCCCAGTCGCCGGCCTTTCGGGACTTCTTCGGCCGGGGTTCCGCAATCGTGCCGGTGTTCGGTTCGAGCACATGTCTGCGACCGACTGCGATCGCCCTCCGGTTCGCGGCCACCGCGACTCCGTTGAGTTCGATTGCCTTCTCGATCGACGCCAGAGGGATCGGCAGGGCACCGGCTTGCAGCGCTATCCCTATGAGCACCATGTTGGCCAACTGGTCGGTTCCGAATTCGCGGTGTGCGATATCGCGCGCGTCGGCGTAGACCGAGTCGTCTGCGCGGCTGATTGCGTCGAGAGATCGCCGGATCGATTCCACCGAGGGAAAGTCGGTGCCCGGTTGGAGGATCATCGAGCCCGTGGGCACCTGTGCCGTCGAGATCACCGCGATCGTTCGCCCGCCGGCCGCGGCGGTCGAATTTTTTTCGTCGGCTGCCACCAGCAGATCGCAGCCGAGGTACAGATCGCATTCACCGTCGGCGAGTTTGTTGGTTCCGGTGATCGGGTCGGCCGAGAATTTCAGATCGGAGACGACCGCGCCCCCCTTCTGTGCCAGCCCCAGTTGATCGAGGCCGCGGACATGCAGGCCCGCGAGCGCGCCCGCGGTCGCGAGAATCTGCGCCGCGGTGACCACTCCAGTGCCCCCGACACCGGTGATCCGTACGTTGAATGCCTCCGGGCTCACCTTCGGTGCCGGTTCAGGCAGTTCGGGTATACCCGGCTCGGGGGTTTTCTTTCGCGAGGAGGTGCCGGGTTCGACAGCGACGAACGACGGGCAGTCGCCGTCGAGGCAGGAGTAGTCCTTGTTGCAAGACGCTTGATCGATGCGGGTCTTTCGCCCGAACGCGGTCTCGACGGGCTGCACTGACATGCAATTCGACTTCTGCCCACAATCCCCGCAGCCCTCGCACAACCGTTCGTTGATGAATGCGCGCGTCGATGGCTCCGCGACAAGTCCGCGTTTGCGTTTGCGCCGCAACTCGGTTGCACATTCCTGGTCGTGGATGAGTACTGTCACCCCTGGTGTTGCGGCCAGCTTCTCCTGGATCGGGATCAGCTCTGCCCGGTCGAGCACCTTCACCGAACGAGGCAGCTTGATCTTGCGGTACTTCCCGATCTGGTCGGTGGTGATCACGACACGAGAGACTCCTTCGGCCAGCAGCTCCTGGACGATCTGGGGGACGGACATCTTTCCCACGGCCGTCTGTCCGCCGGTCATGGCCACGGCATCGTTGTAGAGCAGCTTGTAGGTGATATTCACCCCGGCAGCCACCGCGGCGCGGATAGCAAGGCTCCCGGAATGGTGGAATGTGCCGTCACCGAGATTCTGGAACATATGTTTATCGCTGACGAATGGTTCCATCCCGATCCATGTCGCGCCCTCGCCGCCCATCTGGCTGAGGGAGGCGATATCGCCCACACGATCTTCGGGCATCAGCTTGGCCAGTGTGTGGCAGCCGATACCGGCGCCGACTATCGAACCTTCCGGTACGACGGTGGAACGGTTGTGGGGGCAGCCCGAACAGAAATAGGGGGTGCGGGTCAGCAAGGGCAGCGTCAGCCGTGTCGGCCGTCGCTCGGCGTTCATCAACCCGAGCCCTGCCACTTTTCCCGGAATCACTGTACGGATGCGTTGCGCCAGGGTCTGCGCCAGCACTTCGGGCGGCAGATCGGAATCCGCGCGAAGGAGCGGACGAGAGTTCTCATCTCGCTTCCCGATCACTCGAGGTGCGCCGGGAGTTCCGTACAGCACGTCCTTCACGGCCAATTCCACGAATGCCCGTTTCTCCTCGATGACGATGACCTCATCGAGGCCGGTGCAGAAGTCGCGTACGGCATTTCGGTCGAGCGGGTTGATCACGCCCAGTTTGAGGATCCGGACACCGGATCGTTCGAGATCGGCCTCGGAAATCCCGATGCGCTCGAGCGCCTGGAGGGTATCCCGGAAGGGCGCGCCGGCGGTGATCACGCCGAGCTTCGCTCGACTGTCACCGATCACTCGATTGATCTTGTTGACCTGGACATACCGCGTCGCGAGTTCGTACCGCTCATACATGAGGCTCTTTTCCAGCCGAGCGAGATTCGGCTGCAGGAAATCCGCGGAAACCCGGTGTGTGAACTCGGTGTCGTCGACGACCCGGCTGGGCGTGGTCGTGGATACTCGCGTGTGGTCGAGTTGCACCGTCGCTGCGCCGTCGACGACATTCGTGGCGAGTTTCATACCGACCCACAAGCCGCTGAATCGCGACATCGCGATCGCGTGTAATCCGAAGTCGAGTACCTCCTGAGGGTCCGCGGGAACGAAGGTCGGCAGGCCGAGCTCCGCCATCGCTGTCTCCGAACTACTCGGTACCGTGGACGATTTCGCGATCGAATCGTCGCCGACGAGAACGAGGGCTCCGCCGTTGGGTGCGGCCCCGCCGAGATTCGCGTGGCGCAGCGCATCGCTTGCCCGGTCCAGTCCCGGCGCCTTGCCGTACCAGACGCCGATCACGCCGTCGTATTCGCAGTTCGGCGAGGCGGCGGCCAGCTGCGAACCCTGCACGGCATTGACTGCCAGCTCTTCGTTGACGCCCGGCCGGAAGACGATGTCTTGCTGGTCGAGGAGTTCACGCTGCCGGATGAGCTCCAGGTCGTAGCCGGCGAGTGGTGAGCCTTCGTAGCCGCTGATCAGGATTCCCGAACGCAGTCCCGCCGCGGTATCCCGGCGGCTCTGCTCCAACGGCACGCGGACCAGCGACTGCAGACCCGTCAGGAACAGCTCTCCGTCCGCCATGTTGTATCGGTCGCTCAGAGTGAAATCTCGCGTGTGCAACTCGGTCACAACCGCCTCCTGTCTGCCGAGCCGCACTGCCCGGATGTTTGGATATCTTTGTGACATTCTTCCGTGGCTCACGGTGGGATACCACGGCGAAATCCGCGAATTATCGGTGTGCGCGACCGCTATGATTGTGAGAGTTACACAAAAGGAGGTAATCGTGAGTCAAGCTTCTTGGGGGCCGGTGGCCGGTGTTGTCGACTCGGTGCTCGACCGGCTCGACACGATCACCGATGACGCCGTCGCCCGGATTCGCACCGAACTCGCCGACTTCGCCCTGGTTCCCTACGACGAGCACCGGGAAGCCGTCCGAGAGCAGCTCCGGCGCAGGCTCATAGCGTTCGGGGAACGGCGAACTTGGAACCAGGACGATCTCGGCGAGGTGCGGGCGCTGGCCCGGCGTCGCGCTCGCCAGGCGATCGCCCTCGATGTGGTCATCAGGGCATACCACGTCGGTGACCGAGAGCTCTGGCGGCACCTGAGTACGGCGCCCGGGCAGGTACAAAAGCTGCTGCCGGAACTGGCTTCCCTCATGCTCGAATCACTGCAATCGGTGACATCCACCCTTGCCCTGGCACACGGATCCGAGACCCGTGCCCGTGATCGAATACAGATGGCGGTGTCGCAGCGGCTGATCGACCTGCTCAACACCGATACCCCCGATGCCGAAGCCACCCGGCTGGCGGAGTATCTCGGGTTCGACTCCGCCCGGCCCTTCATCGGGCTTGCGTACGTCCCGGGGAGCGGAGGATCGGACAGCGCCCCCGAAACCGGACCGCAGTTCGCGGACGGGTTGACCATCGCTCGCGGGGGGATCGGTGCTGTCCATGTCCTTGTGGTCCAAGCCGACGACAACAGCATTGCTCACGTGGCGGAGTCGCTCGCGACCGCCGCCTTCAGAGTCGGTGTCGGTTCCGGTCATCCCGGGGTCGCCGGAGCCGCACGGTCCTTGCGGCAGGCTCAGCTGGCCCTGTCCGCGACATCTGCCCGCAACGCCGTCAGCAGGTTCGGCGCGGATTGGCTGATCAACTGTGTGATGAGCCGCGCCGACCTCCTCGATCACGATGTCTACCATGCCGCCGAGGTCGCCGACGCACATCCCTCCCTGCGTGAGACAGTCATTGCTTTCGCGAAGGCCGATATGTCGATAACCCACTGTGCGCGAGGTAGTCACCTGCACGCCAACACGGTTGTCTACCGACTCGGCCGCTGGCGCGAACTGACCGGCTGGGACGCCCGCACCTTCACCGGCCTCACCCGGTCGATCGCAGCATGCGCGCTCGCGGACTCACCGGCGATCCCACCGACGCATTGACCTGAGCGATCGAACTCGCCGGCGGAGGTGGACTGTGACGACCTACTCAGCTTGCGACGAGCCGACTTCAGCCGGGTCCCAGGAGGCGCTGCCGACAAGTAGCGGTGGAGGTACGCCAGGTCCGGGAGAGGATGGGTCCGGGCTGTCCGCACACGACGTACAGGATTGCGTTTCGGAGTGCCCACGCTCATGTAGCGGGTTCCTGCAAAGTTGTGCAATGGATGCCTCCGCCTCCTGCGGCGATTCCGTCGATATTGATCTGCACGACTTCACGATCGCCGAACAGCCGCTGCAGGGTGTGGCGAGTGGCCTGGTCGGTGGTGGGATCACCGAATTCTGGGGCGATGACCGCGCCGTTGCAGACATAGAAGTTGGTATAGCCGGCGGCGAAATCGTTGTCAGCAAAGGATCCACGCACTATCGAGGGCCCTTCGAGGACCTCGACCTGTAGCGGTCGTCCGTGTACGTCCGTGGCTCGATGCAGGATGTCGAGGTGACGGCGGGTGATGTCGTAGTCGAAGGAGTCCGGATCGTTGTCCAGGCCCGCGACCACGATACCCGGGCGGGCGAAGCGGGTGTAGAAGTCGGTATGCCCATCCGTGATGTCCTTGCCGATCGTGCCGGGCAGCCAGATCACCTTCTCGATCCCGAGCAGGTTGGCCAGTTCTTCTTCGACGTCGTGTTTTTTCCAGCCCGGATTGCGGTTGTTGTTGAGCACGCAGCTTTCGGTGATGATCGCTGTTCCCTGACCGTCGACCTCGATGCCGCCACCTTCGAAGACGAGCTCGGTGCGCAGTGGTGCCACACCCGCGTGCTCGATAACGCACTGGGCGACTTCCGCGTCACGGCGGTGCTCTTGCTTGTTGCCCCAGCCGGTGAAGTTGAAGTCGGCAGCGGCGCGCCCGGTGCTGCCCGTCACGAACACCGGCCCGGTGTCACGTATCCACAGGTCGTCGATTTCCGCAGCGATCAATTCGACGTTCGTTCCGCTCACCAAGCTCTGCGCCAGTTCGAGCTCCCTTGGCCGGACCAGCATCGACACGGGTTCGAACCGGGCGATTGTGGTGGCGATCGCGGCGAGGTTGCGTTGGACCTCCGGCATCAGTTCGCCACCCCAGATGCGTTCGTCGGCGCCGAAGGCCATCCACGTCCGTGCGTGCAGCCCACTTTCCTCGGGCATCATCCACGTTCTCCCGTTTTCGCGTGAGCGATTTGCGCCACCAGCGCTGCGCGCAAGTTCTGCGCCGGCGCATCCTCCGGTCATCACTACACCGCTGACCGCGGCAATCTGCACGAATGTGCGCCGACGCATGCCGTATTGCTCCACTCTCTCGGCCCGGACGGCCTCGGGCCGGCTGGATGGCCGATGGGATCCTCACAAGGCTTCGAACGCCGGCGGTTGTGGCGGCTGCACCTCGAATGACATAGGAACCGCTACGAACGCCGTGTCGACTCGCCCTCCATGGCGACGTGATCCCGGATGCGGGTGAGCAAGGGCGTGCGCCCGGATAGCCCGGACGAGGTCGTGGTGATCGACGGGCCGTCCGTCGGATTGTGATCAGGGCTTGAGAATGAGCTTGCCTGTCGATGAGCCGCTTTCGAGGAGGCGATGAGCTTCGGCGGCATCGGCCAGGGGCATGGTATGGATCGGGGGTCCCGAGATCGTGCCCTCGGCGATCCAGCCTATCAGTTTCCCCACAGCGCCGATCGTCACCTCGGGGCGTAGCGCAAACCACACGCCCAAGTTGAACCCGGTCAGCGACTGGCCGGGTGCGGGGTCGTAGATCAGCGGGGTGAGGGCGTCGCCGTCGAGGTGATGCCCTTCCAGCCCGGTGACCGCTCCGTAGGTGATCAGTCGGCCGAAGGGGGCGAGCGCTGCGAGGGCTGTCGGGAGGTGCTTCGGGCCGGTCATCTCCAATGCCACGTCGACGCCCTTGCCTTCGGTCAACGCACGAACCTGATCGGGCCAGTCCGGCCGACGGTAGTCGATGGCATGGTGCGCGCCTTGGCTCAGCGCGATTTCACGTTTCTCCGGGGTCGACGCACCGGCGATTATCTTCTTGGCGCCGAGAGCTTTTGCGATCTGGACTGCGTAACTACCCACTCCACCGGCAGCGGCCGGGATGAATACAGTCTCCCCCTCCGCGAGTCCAGCCACCTCGGTCAGGATCAGTGTCGCGGTCGATCCGACAGCCAGCAGGCCGGCCGCCAGGTCGGAATCGACTCCTGGAGGAAGAGGGATCACATTGGCCTGTTGTGTGACCGCCAGCTCCGCGTAACCACCGTTGGAGTACCGCCCGACTGTTCCGAATACCGGTGTCCCGACCTCGAGTCCTGCCACATTCTCGCCGATAGCGGCGACAGTGCCGGCCACCTCCATGCCAGGAGTGAACGGCATCGGTGTGGGCTCGGGATACCGATCGCCACGACGACGCGCGATGTCGGCGAAGTTCACCGCGGCCGACTGGACGCGTATCACCACCTCACCGGCTGCCGGTACCGGGTCTGGAACTTCGACGTACTCCAGTACGTCGGCGGTGCCGGTCTCAGTCATCAAAATTGCCTTCATGGTCGTTCTCCTGTTTATTCGACAGTTGGTTTTCGTGGCTGCCGGCGCGGCGAAGAATGCGCCGGGTTTTCCTGGTCGGGCATAGAAGAAATGCATAAGGTCAGCCGCTGAGCAGGCGCGGGCGTAACCTCCGGATGCCGTTGCGCGGGGCTGCTTGTCACGGATAGTCAGATTCGCATCAGCTGCTCTGCGTTGCGGTGCGCGATCGCGTTCCGCTGATCGTCGTCGAGATCGGCGTGGATCAGGAACTCCGATACATCGTCTCGCACCAGGTAGGGGAAGTCTTCGGAGTGAATGATCCGGTCGGCGCCGACTTCGGCCAGCATGTAGTTCATCTGGTTGTGGGTGTACATACCCGACGGAGTCACCCACACGTGGTCGCGGTAATAATCGCTCACTGTGCGTTCGAGGTGGCCGGTCTTTGCGAAAGTTCCGTCGAGGCGGTCGAGCCACCCTGCGGCGAATTCGCCCCAGTGGCCGCTCAGGAGCTTGAGCCCGGGGTGACGGTCCAGAGCTCCGGACAAGATGAGCCTGAGTATGTGGATCCCGGCCTCCATATGCCAGCCGAAGGCATGGGTGGCCAAGGTGAATTGGACTGATGCCGGCCAGTTTCCAGAGTAGTAGCCGGCCAACGTGGGATTGCCCGGCATACCAGGATGTACATAGATCGGGAGGTCGACCTCCTCGGCGGCGGTCAGGATCGGATCGAAGCGCTCGTCGTCCAGGAATCGCCCGCCGCAGGTCCCCGTGACCAGAGTTCCTACGAAACCGAGTTCGTTCACGCATCGTTTCAGCTCGTCGGCTGCCGCCGCCGGATTGTGCAGGGGGATCGTGGCGAATCCGCGAAACCGGGTCGGATGCTCTGCAATCTGCTGTGCCAGACGGTCATTGACCCGACGGCAGAGATCGACGGCCTCGGGGCGGTCCAGGTTGTTCGGGCTGAACGCGCCGTGCGATACGACTTGGACATCGATCCCGGCCTTGTCCATATGGGCAAGGCGTTTACCGCCGAGCTGTTCGGCCGACTCCCGATCGGGCATGAACTCTGCCTGGATGAAGTCGGCGAATCCGTCATCGGGCTCCACCGGCAGCGGTCCCGATAGCGCCCGCACTTCGGCGCTGACCTCGGGGTGGTGGAAGTGTTCTTCGATAGTGATGACGCGCATCGATTTCATGATTGATAGGGTAATCAAGAAAATGGATTGTGTAAACAACTTTGCTACGACCGCCCGGCGTAGTCCGAGCCGCCGACGCGATAACGGCTGTGCAATGCTGAGAGTGGCCGAACCTAGGAGGAAAGATCCATGTCAGCTGCATCGTCACGTCGAAACGGTCGAGGCGGCAAACTGGCGAAGTCGGTGGAGCCGTCGCAGCGGGGCGCCGCTACGCGAGACGTGATTTTGGAGACGGCCATCGACTGCTTCGCGCGCTCCGGTTATGAAGGCACTTCCATGTCGGCCGTGGCGCGGAGTGCCGGCGTCGCCCAGCCGTTGATGCATTACTACTTCGCGTCGAAGGATGAGCTCTGGCGAGCCGCGATCAGCAAGGCGTTCAGCGAGATGCTGGTGCAGCAAAAACTCAACCATGAACTGGAGGAGTTGGATCCCGTCTCGGCGTTGCAGGTCTTGATTCGCCGGCATATCTCCTTCCTCGCCAGGCACCCCAACGTCGCGCCATTGCTGGCGAGCGAGGCCCAGTTCTCCACCGATAGGGTCAACTGGCTGACCGACACCTATATCGCTCCTTTGGAACAGCATCTGTCCAAGTTGATCGAGCTCGGTCGGCGAGACGGCCGGATCCGCGACGATCTTCCGATTCCGTTCGTGGCCCGCTTCATCGTCGGCAGCGCCTCCGCGTTCTTCATGACGAGTGCCTTGATGGAGCGGATGTACGGTATCGACACAGCCGACCCGGATGCCGTCGAGACGTACACCCGGGTCACGATCGACCTGACATTGAAGGGGCTTCTGACTACCGAACAGGATTGATCAGGATGGCCGCGTAGCTCCGATATCCGCCGGCGGGTGTGCGACGACACGGTTGCTCAGTGTGCCGATCCCCTCGACCTCGATATCGACGATATCGCCGGGCTCGAGGAAACGGCCTGTCGCCGCTCCGACCCCGGCGGGTGTACCCGTGCAGATCAAGTCCCCCGGTAGTAACGTGACCATTCGCGATACCGCCGACACAAGCGTCGGAATATCGAAAATCAGATCGCTCGTCCTGCCCTGTTGCCGGATTTCTCCGTTCACTGTGGTCGTCAAGCCGACGTCCAGCGGTAAGGAAAAGGAGTCCGTCGTCACCACAGCGGGACCGATCGGCTTGAACGTATCCAGCGCCTTCGAGAAGCCGAGGCCCGCCGAGCCCGCTTCCCGAAGTGCGGCTGCCTGTAGGTCTCGGGCCGATACATCGTTGACACAGGTCAGCCCGCCGACGAAGTTCCACGCATCCTCGGCCGGCACGTTGTATGCGGCACGGGCGATCACTACACCTACCTCTCCTTCGTAATCGACAAAATCCGGTGCCGCCGGCGGCAGGACGATGTGGTCCCCGGGGCCCGTCACCGGCCCACCGTCGACGCAGAAGAACGTCGGCGAGGCCGGAATCTCCGCGCCGGTCTCCGACGCATGGGCGCGGTAGTTCAGGCCGACCACAACGATCCGGCACGGCCTGCCGATCGGGGCCAACAGTTCGACTTCGTCGAACGCGACCTGTGCCCGGACGGGCGCTGTCGCGGCCTGCTCGGGGCCTGCTTCGAACAACGCTGCCACGTCCGGGTAGGGCAGGTCGAGTAGTAGTAGGCCGTCGTCGCTGTTGCGCGCGAGTCCTCGAGAAGTTCTGTAGAGGTGCATCTGTTCCCTGTCTTCCAGGCGGTTGGTGATGGGCCGTTTCGGGTGGCGCGTGCCCGCTCGGGGGTTGACGCCGTGGACAAGCCGTCCTAAATTGATAGTACTATCAAGAAGAATGATATGGTCAACAAACTCGGGGGAGAACGGGAGATCGCAGTGTCACAGGAGGCTTCGCCGCACGCCGTGGAAGCCGCGGCGCCGATCAGTCCGGCACGGCTCGCGCACGTCGTTCTGCGCACGACTCGCTACGAAGAAATGCTCACTTGGTACAAGACGGTGCTGGCTGCTCGCACGACATTCGAGGCGCCGGGTGCGCTGTGCTTCTTGACTTACGACGAGGAGCATCACCGCGTCGCAGTGGCCAATGTGCCGACATTGGTGGAGCGCCCGGCGATGTCCGCAGGCCTCGAGCACGTTGCCTTCACCTACGCCACACTCGGACACCTCGTGGCGACCTACGAAAGACTCAAAGCGCTGGGAATCGAGCCGTATTGGACGATCAACCACGGGCCGACGATCTCGTTCTACTACCGAGACCCGGACAGCAATCAGATCGAGCTGCAGGTAGACAATTTCGCCACTATCGACGAGACCAACGCCTTTCTTGCCGTGGAATTCCCCAAGAATCCCATCGGTGTGGAGATCGACGCCGATGATTTCGTACGAAGGTTCCACGATGGGGTTCCCGAATTCGAATTGCGCAAGCGGCCCGACACCGGAGCGGGCGGCTTCGATGCCGTCCGCACGATATGAGGGGCAATCGTATGCGCAACGAACCCGGCCTTGTCGTAGACAGTGAAACACGTCGTGCGATCGAAGCTCTAACCACCGAATACTCCTGGCTCGTCGACCATGGACACGCCGACCGAGCAGCGGATCTTTTCACCTCTGACGCGGTCATGTCCGTGGCGGGAAGTGAGGTCAGCGGGATCGTCGCCATTCGCCGGCATCTGGAACAGCGTGCGCACAACCAGGACATCCTGTCTCGACATATCGTGTCCAATATCCGGCTGACCCGAGAAGATGCCGACCAGGTCCGGGGAACGATCATCATGACCATCTACCGGAAAATCGGCGAAGCCGAACGACCGCAGGTGATCATCGGCGATGTCGATGACGTGTACCGACTCGAAAAGGACGGACGCTGGCGCCTTGCGCAACGCAAGTTGACGCCGGCTTTCGTCATCGACGGCCTCTGATGTCGGCGGCCGGTCATATATCGATCTACCCATGCCGTTTCGGCGCCCGAAAGGAAGAATGTAGTGCCACGCTGTGATGTACCAGTACTGATCGTAGGCGGCGGTAGTACCGGACTGATGATGTCCATCATGTTGTCGGACTACGGAATCGAGCATATGCTCATCGAGCGCCACGATTCGACATCCGATCTTCCCAAAGCTCACTACCTGAATCCGCGCACGATGGAGATATTCCGGCAGTTCGGCATAGCCGACGCCGTGTACGCGCAAGGTATCCCACTGAAAGACATGTCCAAGGTCGAGTGGCGGACAACGCTGACCGGCGCGGGTCCACACAACGGGAAACAGATATTCGAGATGGAATGCTTCGGTGCCGGCAGTTCCACCGCAGAGTACCGGCGCAATTCTGTATGTCCGCCTACCAATCTTCCGCAACTTCGCCTGGAACCGCTGTTGCGAGCCGCAGCACATGACCGAAGTTCCGGAGCAGTGAAATTCGGGCACGAACTACTGAGCCTGGCGGACAACGGTCAAGGCGTCGAGGCGCTGGTGCACGACCGCGCCGGCGGCGAGGAATACTCGGTACACGCGGACTATGTCGTCGGTGCCGACGGTGGAAAAACCATAGGCCGGCTCCTCGGAATAGGTATGGTCGGTGCTTCCAAGATCTTCGAGACCGTCACCGCGCATATATCCGCAGACCTTTCGCGCTGGTGGAACGAGGGAGTCATCATCTCCCACTTCCTGCCCAGCGGTGGACGCCTGGTCCCGATGGGGCCCTCGTGGGGCCCGAAATCAGAGGAATGGACTGCGCACTTCGCGGTTCTCCCGGGCGAGCCCGTACCCGACGACGCAGCGATCGTCGGAAAGATCGGTGAGCTGGTCGGTGCCGATATAGACATCTCGGTGAAGAAGATCAGCCACTGGTGGGCCGAATCCGTACTCGCGGAACGCTATCAGGACGGCCGCATTCTTCTCGTCGGCGATTCCGCTCATCGTCTTCCGCCGACGACGGGCCTCGGCCTCAACAGCGGGATCCAAGACGTGCACAATCTCGCCTGGAAACTCGCGGCTGTCCGTCGCGGCCATGCTTCGCCACGCCTCCTGGACAGCTACGGGACAGAACGTCAGCCAGTCGGCCTCCGCAATGTCGAGTGGGCCATGTTCGCCGCACAGAACCACCTCGCCATCGACGCCGGGTTCGGGCTCATCCCCTTTCCGTTGCCACCCGAAGTGAACGATTTGATCATCAACGGATTCTTCGCCGACGGTCTGGTAGGTGAGGCGCGTCGCTCCCGCTTCCGCACGGTCGCCGAAACGCAGCGTATCGAGTTCAGCGCACAAGAACTCGAGATGGGCTACGACTATGCGACCGGGGCCCTGGTACCGGACGGGTCCGCATCGACACCCGGTGATCCTCTCGGGCAGGTCTATACTCCCACGACCCGCCCGGGACATCGGCTTCCCCATTCCTGGCTGGAGCACGCCGGCGAGCGGATTTCGACCCATGACCTCGTCGGTCCCGAAGATGCCGTCGCGCTGATCACGGGGAGCCGGGGCGGTACGTGGGTCGACGCGGCAAGGGAAGTGGCCGAGAAGCTGGCCATCACCATCGCGACAGCTCAAATAGGCACAACGCACCGCGACGTGGACGGGCAATGGAGTGCTGTGCGTGAAATCGAGGATGACGGTGTGGTTATCGTCCGCCCGGACAACCATGTCGCCTGGCGTAGCATGTCGAGCAACGAGCAGCCTGTCGCGGCTCTCACCGCTGCGGTTGAAACGGTCCTCGCGCGGTGACCGACGAGCGCGACCGGGCGTCGGGCGCGGGCGCATCGCGGTGGCGGGTCGACCCGGCCACATCCCGGATTTCGTTCGAAGCCCGCTGGATGTTCGGGGCGCGGATGGCGCGCGGAGCTTTCGAGCGATTCGCTGGATGGGCAGCACTGCACGACGACGGGTCGCTGGACGGAGAACTGACCATGGACCCGTCCAGCGTGAACACCGGTATTCGGCTACGAGATCGACATCTGCAGAACAGGCTGTTTCTCGACTCCGGCAACTATCCCGTTATCACTTTCATATCACGTGACATCCGCCTCCACGGTCCATCGCTTACGGGTGCGGGACGCCTCGTGGTCCGCGATCGAGGTGTCGAAGTACCTCTGCGCGGAGCAGTTCGCATCGATGCCGAGCAGTTGACCTTGTCCGGCAGTGCGACTCTGGACGTGCGCCGATTCGGATGGCCCACAGCATTGGGCTACATCGGCCGCTCGCTCGTCGTGGACGGTGCCATATCACTGGAGCGTCATGCCTAACTCCGACGCGAACACTTCCCGGAAGGCTGCCGCGCTCCCGAAGGAGTTCAACTGGCTATGAAAACAAGCGCCCTACACCAGCCGAACCATAACGGTCACCTTCTTGTCGGGGCCTTGCGCCGTTATGCGGATTCGCCGATGCTTTCGTCCCGGTCCACCACGCTGTCGGGGCGTCGATTAGGTGAAGAAGTCAGCCGTTATATTCAAGCATCCGAGTCGCTGGGTGCGGGGTCCGATTCGTCGGTGGCCCTGCTTTCGCGAAACCGCCCTGAGGTCTTGATCGATATCGCCGCCATGCATATTCGCGGCTATCGGCGCGTGGCCTTGCATCCGCTCGGTTCGCTGGACGACCACGCCTACATTCTCGAGGACTCCGGTGCCACCGCACTGATCGTCGACCCCACACCCGAGTACGTGCAGCGCGCGCTGGCCCTCATGGATCGTGTCGAATCACTGCGCCAGATCTTGACGTTCGGCCCGGTGCCGCGGGAGTTGGCGCATGTCGCGACAGACATAGTCGGCCACGCGGCGACATTCCAGCCGCAACCGCTGGTCGCCGCCGCGTTGTCACCGCATCACGTCACCAGCCTGGTGTACACCGGCGGCACCACCGGGAAGCCGAAGGGCGTCCAGCTGACTGCACAGAGCTACTTCAGTATGACGACGATCCAGCTGGCCGAATGGGAGTGGCCCAGCCGCCCCCGGTTCCTCAGCTGTACGCCTCTCTCGCATGCTGGTGCGGCCTTCGTCACCCCCGTATTGGTGAACGGTGGAACGTTCCTCTTATTGCCGAAGTTCGACGCAGCCGCCGTGCTGGAGACAATCGAGAAGAAGCGAATAACAGCACTGATGCTCGTCCCGTCGATGATCTACGCGCTGCTGGATCATCCCGATCTCGACAAGCGTGACCTCTCGTCGCTCGAGATCATCTATTACGGTGCATCCGCAATCAACCCGGCACGGCTGGCGGAGGCGCTCGACCGCTTCGGTCCGAAACTCGCCCAGTTCTACGGCCAATCCGAAGCTCCGATGGCGATCACCTACTTGTCCACGACCGAGCACGACGAACGACGGCGCAGCTCCTGCGGCCGGCCGACACAGTTCGTACGATGCGCCCTGCTGGGCGACGACGGCGAGCCGGTGCGCCGAGGCCGAGTGGGGGAGATCTGCGTCAGCGGTCCATTGCTCAGCGACGGCTATCGGAATCAGCACGAGATCACCGCGGCTACCTTCCGCGATGGTTGGTTGCACACTGGAGACCTCGCTCGCGAAGACCGCGACGGTTACCTGTACATCGTGGACCGGATCAAGGACATGATCGTTACGGGCGGCTTCAATGTCTTCCCACGGGAGGTGGAGGACATCATCTCCGAACACCCAGCCGTGGAACAGGTCTGTGTCGTCGGAACCCCCGACGACAAATGGGGGGAAGCAGTGACCGCGGTGCTCGTGCTCCGCCCCAGCGCTCGCCGTGACGACGAGTTCATTCCGGTTCTCAGTTCCGAGCTCCGGGAGAACGTGCGAGGTCGCAAGGGCCCGGTGCACACGCCGAAGCGTTTCGTGGTGGTCGATTCCATACCGCTGACCGGCTTGGGAAAGCCGGACAAGAAAGCGGTTCGAACAATCCTCGAACACATATCGGCAGCCGGGTAACCAGCCGATCGACATCACACCATCCCGGCTACTGCCAACGATGACAGGAGTACGCATATGACCGCGATCGAGATCACAGCCAGACCGGCCGTTCCCGCCCGGCACTGGATCAACGCGGAATGGACCGAATCTGCCGTTACGGGGCAGTCCGTCAATCCGTCAACCGGGGAAGTGGTCGGAGAATTCCGAGACGGAGGTGCCGACGAGGCGGCCGCCGCCATCGCCGCCGCCGGCGCCGCCTTCACGGCACGGCAATGGTCCCGCGACGTAAATCTGCGGGCGCGTGCGATATCTCAGATCGCCGACGGCATCGAAGCGCGGTCCCGGGAACTGGCATCCAGGCTGAGCCAAGAGAACGGCAAACTCCTGTGGCAGGCCAATTTCGAAGTCGATACCGCAGTTCAGTGGATGCGTTACAACGCTGCCGCCTGCCTCATCAACTCGGATACCGGCCGACATGCCGATATCACCCCGGACGTCCACTTCCGTTCCAGTCCTGAACCGCTCGGCGTCGCCGGGATCATCACCCCCTGGAACGCCCCGATCACCCTTACCGCGCGGGGGCTGGGCCCAGCGCTGGCCGCAGGGTGCACAGCTGTCGTCAAGATGCCGGCACAGACAGCCTTGACCAATACTCTTTTCGCGGAAGCAGTCGCGCAAAGCTCTATTCTCCCGGCCGGCGTGGTGAACATCTTCACCGAGTCCGGCAGCTCGGGCGCGGAGCTGCTGGTGAGCTCTCCGGATGTTGCGGTTATCAGCTATACGGGCAGCACGTCGGTCGGCCGTAAGATCGTCGAGGCGAGCGCCCCCCGGCTGAAGAGACTCAATCTCGAGCTGGGCGGAAAAACGCCGCTGATACTCCTGGACGACGCAGATCTCGATGCGGCCATTCCCACCGTGGTGTCTGCTGCAACGATGTTGAACGGTCAGTTCTGTGTCACCGGGTCACGGGTACTCGTACACCGCGCTATCGCCGACGAAGTCCGTACTCGGCTCAGTGCGGCACTGGCGGCAGTACAACCGGGTCCGAGTGATGACCCCGCCAGCCAGATCGGGCCGCTGATCGACAGGGCGAGTGCCGTGCGGGTCGACCGGCTGGTAGAAGCTGCCATGGCCCATGCAGTACCGCTGGTCAGAGGTGGACTCGTTACCGACGGGCCGTTGGCCGCCGGCGCGTTCTACCGGCCCACCCTACTCGAGGTCGAGCGGCTCGATATCCCCGTAGTCCAAGAGGAAATATTCGGACCGGTGCAGACATTCGAGGTATTCGATTCCGATGTGGATGCAATTCATCGAGCGGACGCCACCGAGTATGGGCTGGGAGCAGCGATTTTCACCCGGAACTCCGGTCGTGCGCGCGCGATCGGCCGTGAATTGCAGACTGCGGGCGTGTGGATCAACACGTGGGGACTGCTCAACGAGAAGTTCGAGCAAGGGGGATACAAGGCAAGCAGCAACGGAGGGTTCCTCTGTGGTCCGCGCGCACTCGAGCAGTTTCAGCAGATCAAGGTGTACGGGGAATTCACGTCCGTCCAGAGCTGATGGAGAGGGCACTAACCAGATCTTGTCGACAGAGGAACATTCATGAAGTCGCAACCTTCGCTGTCCGGCCTGACGATTCTCATGTCCGGTGGCAGCCGCGGTATCGGATCGGCCATTGCCGTGCGTGCAGCCCGTGCCGGCGCAAACATTGCGTTCGTCGCCAAGACCGACGTTCCGGATAAACGATTGCCCGGCACCGTCCACACCGCTGCCGCTGAGATCGAGAGCGCTGGTGGCCGAGCACTTCCGATCATCGGCGATATCCGCGACGACGAGACGATCACTCGGGCGGTGACACAGACTGTCGATCGATTCGGCGGTATCGACATAGTCGTCAACAACGCCTCGGCAATTACGCTGAGCGGCATCGGAGAGCTCTCACTCAAACGCTACGACCTGATGCAGGACATCAATACCCGCGGAACCTTCGCCCTGACCTCGGCGGCGCTACCACACCTGCTGGAATCTCGCCACCCTCATGTACTGACGCTGTCTCCGCCGTTGAACCCGGATCGCCGCTGGCTCGCCGAGTATGCGCCTTACACAGTCAGCAAATACGGTATGACCATGCTGACCCTCGGGGTCGCGGAGCAATACCGTGAGCGGATTGCGGCGAATTGCCTGTGGCCGCGCACCCTGATCGCCACCGCCGCGGTACAGAATATCGTCGCCGGTGCCGAGGGGATGCGTGCGGCCCGCCGCCCTGAGATAATGGCCGATGCGGCCGCGATCGTCCTCGGTCTCACCGCGGCCCAGGCCACGGGGCGGTGCTTCATCGACGAGGATGTTCTCACCGAGGCCGGAATCTCGAATCTGGACCGCTACCTTCACGACGGTGCGACCGCGACGAACCTCGTACCCGATTTGTTTCTCTGACTATGTGAATTGGAGAATGCACCAAACCGGGGGTTCGGTGCACGACATCAAAGGCATCACAGGGTCTGCTGCACAGCTGGTCTCTTGCGAACAGTTCGCTCGGCGACGAGGACCGGGGCGATGACAGCGGCACTGAACTGGTACCGCGCGGCGGGCAGTTCGTGGAGTTCGGTTCCCACGGCAGAACGATTGAATCGGGCGGTGTGGCGCTTGCGTCGGACGGTTCCGAGGGCCCGTGCCCGCGCACCTTTCCTGCCTCCCACGGTCGAGCGCAGCATCCGCGCTCGCGGACTCACGGACGACTCCACCGATGGCGGTGCCCCCGGAGGGCCCTCCGACGTGACCACGCAGTGCTCACTTCATCCCTGCGCAGCGCTGCCGAGAACTCCTGCTTCGACCAGATCGGTGACCTCCGACTCCGGCAACCCGGTGACCCGGGTGAGGACGTCTGTGGTGTCCTGTCCGAGCTTCGGTGCGGCTCCGCAGTGTAGGTGCCGGTGGTCGAACAGGGCTGCCGTGCCGGCCGCCAGGTAATTCCCGACGCCTGCCTGGTCGAGCTCGGCGAAGAGCGGGTTGTCCTGGACATCCGGTGAGGCGAAGGTTTCGGCGAAGGTCCGGTAGCGCTCGTGGAGGACACCGCATCTACGCAGGGCGGAGGTGATCCGGTCGGCGGTGTGTTGTGCGAACCAGTCGGCGAACAGCGCGGTGAGCAGATCGCGGTAGCGGAACCTGTCGGCGTCCTGTGTGAAGTCCGCGCCCAGCGCCGACTCGAGCGCCGCTACGGCTGCGGTGGTGCCGGTCGCCGCTATGAGCCCGCGGAAATGCCTCGGAGTGAGGGCGACGATCATGAACCGGGAACCATCGGCGGCCACGAAATCGGTTCCGTAGGTTCCGTACACATGGTTGCCGGTCCGGGGTCGTTCGGTGCCGTTGACCTGAATTTCGGTGAGGTACCCGAGTGTTCCGGCAAGCGACAAGGCGATGTTTTCGAGAGGAAGTGTGATGTGGGTGCCCGCACCGGTTTTCGTGCGGTGCAGCACTGCTGCGGTGAGCGCGAATGCGGCGTAGAAGCCACAGGCGATATCCCATGCGGGCAGTGTGTGGTTGACCGGTTCCGGATTGTCGGCCGGGCCGGTGAGGAACGGGAACCCGGCGGCCGCGTTGACGGTGTAGTCGACGCCGGGTGTGCCGTCGCGCCGGCCGAGGATCTCGAGGGTGATGACATCCGGCCGGTCCCGTTCGAGGACGTCGTGTCCGAGCCATTCCCGTCCGCTGGTGTTGGTCACCAGGATGCCGCCGCCGTCGCCCGGTGCTGTGATCAGCCGCTGGATCATGCGCTGCCCTTCCGGGCTGCGCATATCGCAGGCGACGGATTGTTTGCCCCGGTTCAGGCCGGTCCAGTAGATACTGGTGCCGTTGCCGGTGGCCGGCAACCTGGTGTGGTCGGCCGCACCTCCCAGCGGATCGACACGAATCACATCGGCGCCCAGTTGTGCGAGGGTCAGCCCGCACAGCGGCGAGGCGACGAAACTGGATACCTCCACGACTCGAAGTCCGGATAGGGGGAGCTTTTCGGAGTCGAGGGACATGAAATTCCATCCTGTCGGTCGTGGGCTGCAGCGTGAGCCGTGGATGTATCGGTGCTCTGCGTTCAGTTTCTGGGCCGGTACTCGCGGAGCAGGCCCCGGCTGATGATGGTCTTCTGGATCTCGCTGGTCCCTTCACCGATCAGCAGGAAAGGCGCTTCACGCATCAGCCGTTCGATCTCGAACTCCTTCGAGTATCCGTAGCCCCCATGGATTCGGAACGATTCCTGGGTGACTTCGGCGCAGTATTCGCTGGCAAGTAGTTTTGCCATACCCGCACTGATATCGTTGCGTTCGCCGGCGCTCTTCAGACGCGCGGCATGGACCATCATGAGGTGTGCGGCCTCGATTTTGGATGCCATTTCGGCGAGTTTGAAGGCGATGGCCTGGTGTTCGGCGATCGGTTTCCCGAAAGTCTTGCGTTGCTGCGCGTAGTCGATGGCCAGTTCGAATGCCCGGATAGCGACCCCGCAGGCACGCGCCGCGACATTGACGCGGCCGACCTCGACGCCGTCCATCATGAAGGCGAATCCCCGATTCGGTGCATCGCCGAGGATCTGGGCGGCCGAGATCCGAAAACCATCGAAGACGGCTTCGGTCGTATCCACGCCCTTGTATCCCATTTTCTCGATTTTTGCGGGAATTGTCAGGCCGGGTGCGACCTCGCCGAAACCCTCGGGCTTCTCGACCAGGAAGGTGGTCAGTCCTCGGCTGGGTTTCGGGTCGTCCCCGCCGGTCCGCGCGAGCAGCGCAATGAGGTTGGACGAGGCGCCGTTCGTGAGCCACATCTTGGCGCCGTCGATGATGTAGTCGTCGCCGTCGGGCCGGGCGCGGGTTTTGACGGCCGCGACGTCGGAGCCCAGATCCGGTTCCGACATCGAGAACGAGCCCCGGATCTCGCCGGCCGCCATCAGCGGCAGATACTTGCTCTTCTGTGCCGGGGTGCCGTGCCGAGCGATCATATGCGCGACGATGAAATGTGTGTTGATCACCCCGGAGACGCTCATCCAGCCGCGGGCGATCTCCTCGACTACCAGCGCGTAGGTGAGCAGTGACTCGCCCAGCCCTCCGTACTCTTCGGGAATGGTCAGGCCGAACAGGCCCATTTTCTTCATGGCCTCGACGATTTCCGCGGGGTAGCGGTCGGCTCGCTCGAGCTCCGGTGCGTTGGGAATGATTTCCTTGTTCACGAAAGCGCGTACGGTGGCCAGAATCTCGGTCTGGACGTCGGACAGTCCCGCAGTCTGTGCAAGCACGTTGTTCCTCCTTCGGAAGCCGGTTCAACCGACTCGTGCGGCGCCGGCGTAGATCGACTTGTACTCGAGGTAACCGTCCAGGGCTTCCGGTCCGAGTTCGCGTCCGATGCCGCTGCTCTTCATGCCGCCGAAGGGCGCACCGAGGTCCTGCATGTAGTAGTTCACGCCGATGGTGCCCGTGCGGACCCTGCGTGCCACGGCGATACCGCGGTCCTCGTCGGAAGTCCACACCGATCCGCCGAGGCCGTACTCGCTGTCGTTGGCCAGCCGGACGGCATCGTCGTCATCGTCGTAGGGCGTCACGGTGACAACCGGCCCGAAGATTTCTTCCTGTGCGATGCGCTCTGAGTTGTCGACATCGGCGAAGACGGTCGGTTCGACGAACCAGCCATCCGGCAGGCCGGCCGGCCGGGCACCGCCGGCCACAAGCCGCGAGCCGGATTTCTTGCCCAGGTCGATGTAGCCGAGCACGCGCTCCAACTGTGCTTCGCTGGCCATCGGTCCGCAGGTCACCGCGGGGTCCAAGGGGTTGCCCAGCACCATATCGCGCGCGTACTGGGCGACAGCGTCGACGACTTCGGAGTAGCGGGAACGCGGCGCGAGCACGCGCGTCTGCGCAGTACATGTCTGCCCGTTGTTCTGGAATGTGGCGTCGCCCAGCCCGGCGACGAAGGTGGCGAGATCGGCGTCGTCGAGCACGATGGCAGCGGACTTACCGCCGAGTTCCAGGGTGCAGCGACGGATCAGCCGGCCGCATTCGGCGCCGATGAGCCGTCCGGCACCGGTGGACCCGGTGAAGGCGATCTTGTCCACCAGTGGATGCGACACCAGCGCCGCACCTGCCTCCCGCCCCGCCACCACGATGTTCAGCACGCCCGGCGGCAGACCCGCCTCGGTGGCGGCCTCGCCGAGAACGTAGCCGTCGAGCGCCGTTTCCGGAGCCGGTTTCAGCACGACCGTGCAGCCCGCGGCGAGCGCCGGAGCGATCTTCATCATCGCCAGAACCTGCGGATAGTTCCACGGTGTGATCGCCCCGACGACACCGACCGGTTCACGACGCACCAGGGTGGACCCGGCCTGGCTGGGCCGGGCCCGTTCCAGGGGAGTGGACTCGATGGTGTCGGCATACATCTGGAGCAGTCCCGCGGGCGCTGCACCGTTGAAGGCGTGGGACAGCGCGATGGGCATACCGTTCTCCCGGCTGACCAGGGCCGAGGTATCGTCGGCCCGGGCAGCGAGCGCGTCGGCGAACCGGCGCATGATGGTTGCTCGCTCAGCAGCTGTCGTGCTGCCCCACGGACCGTGCAATGCTCGTTCGGCGGCGCGGACGGCGACGTCGATATCGGCTGCCGACCCGAGAGCTGCCGTCCCCAACGGTTTTCCGGTGGCAGCTTCCAGGGATACCTGAGTATCGCCCGCCCGCGGTGTCACCCACTGTCCCTCGATGTAGAAGCGGGTGCGGTCGAGTTCGGTGCTGTTCATGGATATCTCTCCTCGAGTGATCGATTACTGGATGGTCGATTCGGCGGGGTGTGGCGGGCCGGAACCTTGTCGGCCGGTCAGAACTGCGGCGCGCACGGTGCGATCACTTTTCCGGGGTTGAAAATGCCGTGTGGGTCGAGCGCCTGTTTCACCGCTGTGTGCATGCCCAGAACCGGCTCGGTCAACTCCCGGGTCAGCCCGTTGCGTTTCAACAGCCCGACACCGTGTTCGCCGGTGACCGTGCCGCCCAGCTCGATCGCGGAATCGAGTATGCGCTCGAAGGCATATTCGGCTCGTCGCCGCGCGTCGGCGTCGTCGGCTGGGACGATCAGTAGCGGGTGCAGATTCCCGTCACCGGCGTGGGCAACGTTGGCGATGGTGATTCGGTCCTGTTTCCCGATGGCCTCGATTCTGGTGAGCATCTCGGGAACGGAGGCACGGGGTACGCAGACGTCTTCGGTGAGGACGGGCCCGAGTCGTTCGAGAGCCGGGTACGCGAGCCGGCGGGCCGCGAACAGCGCTTCGGCCTCCTGGACGTCGGACGAGATCGCCGCCCAGCTCGCACCCGACTCGGTGAAACAGGCCAGAACTGCCGCGGCTTCCTCGTCGCCGCCGGCCCCCGGGGTATCGGTGCGCGCGAGCAATACGGCATCCGCTTCGTCGGACAGCCCCATATTCTTCCATGCGTCGACGGCGAGCAGGGTATGGCGATCGATGAGTTCGAGCGCCGACGGTATGAGACCTGCCATCCCGACCGCCGCTACTGCGCGACCGGCGGCGGCCAGTGAGCCGAAGTAGCCGGCGATCGTGCGTTCCGGCGGGCGTGCCGGGCGCAGACGTACTGTTACCTCGGAGATGATGCCGAGTGTTCCCTCTGAACCGACCATGAGACCCGCCAGGTCATAACCTGCGACTCCTTTGGCGGTGCGGCGGCCGAGCCGCACCAGCTCCCCGCGACCGTTGACCACCTGCATGCCGAGTACGTAATCGCGGGTGACGCCGTACTTCACGCAGCAGAGACCCCCGGCATTCGTCGCGACATTCCCGCCGATGGTCGACCACGGGGCGCTCGCCGGATCCGGCGGGTACCACAGGCCGTGCTCGGCGCATGCCTTCCGGAGATCGTCGTTCACGACACCGGGTTCGACGACGGCGAGTTGTTCTGTCTTGTCGATCTCTTTGATCGTTGTCATCTGTTCGGTGCACAGCACGATGGCGCCGTCGACCGAGTTGGCGCCGCCGGACAGACCGGTTCCCGCGCCACGGGCCACCACCGGTGCACGGTGTTCCAGGCAGGCGCGAACGATCTGCTGAATCTCTTCTGCGCTCCGCGGCCGCACGACGGCCGCCGGCCGGCTGTGCGGGGCCCATACGGCTTGGTCGTGTGCGTAGCTGTCGAGAATGCCGGGGTCGTCGATGGTCCGGCCGGGTGGAAGCGCGCGGCGCAGGTCCTCGATCACAGCGGTACTCATCGCGAACATTCGCTGACCACCGGTCCGAACTCCGGCAGGGCCGTGTTCTCGCCCACCGGCCGGAATAACACCGAAACAGCTTCGCCGATAACCGGGTCCGTGTCGCCGGCCCATGTCGTCGTGATGTTGGGTCCGCTGTCGAGCCGGACCTGTACCACGATGTAGGGAACGTCGTCACCGGCGAAATACTGTTTGTGGAACCGGATCCAACTGTTGACACGACCGGCTCCCGGATCGGTGTCCCAGCCGATATCGCTGCTGAAGTCGTGGGGACATACCGGCCCGGGTGGCCAGAATCGCCGATGGCAGGTGCCGCATCGGGGGATACGCAGTAGGGAATTCGCCGCCCTGTCGAGGTGCTCGATGTCCTCGGGGTAGCGGAGGGGGAGTGGGCGTCGGTCCGACACTGTCTGATCACCTGTCCTTCGTGAAAATGAGCGAATCCCCGAAAGGAGTGGCCCACTGGACGGTTTCGCAGTCGGCCACTTGCCGGGGCCCGGCCTGACCACGCAGCTGGCGGGCCGCCTCGACCATGTGACCCCACCCGCAGATATGTGCCTCGGACAGCAGACCGCCGGCGGTATTGGCCGGGAGCTCACCGCCGAGCTCGATCCGGCCGTTCTGCAGCCAGTCGAGGGCCTGTCCTTCGCCGGCGAATCCGAAGCGCTCGAGCACGAAAACCAGGTTGGGTGAGAAGGCGTCGTACAGCTGTAATGAGTCGATATCGGCCGGCCCCGTCAACCCCGCCTGGCTGTAGACGGTGTTGTACTCGACGCGCCGGGTGTCGCTCTGCGAGAAGACCCCGAGTCCGGGCGGTGCGAAGATGAACTCGTTTCGACCGGCGTGCAGTCCTTGTATTCCGGCCACGACCACAGCGGGCCGGCGCAGGTCGCGGGCACGTTCGACGGTGGTGACGAGCAGACATCCGCCGCCGTCGCTGAGCAGAGCGAAGTCCGGCCGGCGCAACGGTTCGACGACGAAGGGCTGGCGCAGGTAGTCGTCGGCTCCCAGGGCATCGGTCATCTGCGCCGCCGGGTTCAGCCGGGCGTGCTTGCGGAAAGCGATCGGCACCGCGGCGATGAGCTCCGGGTCGTAGCCGTATCGGGCGCAATAGCGTTGGAAGGCCATCGCTGCACCGGCGCCGGGGGCCGTCATACCGTAGTGCGGCAGTTCCCCGTGCGACCCGCCACCTTGGCGCATACCTTCGAGATCTCCGGCTCCACCGACCATGCCGAGACCGGAGAAAGACACGCCCGCCACACATGCCGCGATATCGGACATTCCGAGGGCAACCGATTGCACCGCCGCTTGCAGAGCCGGCCCGACGAAGCGTCCATGGGTCCATGTCTGCACCGCGGCCCGGATTCCGAGCCCGAACGCTTCGGCCATCCGGTCGTAGTCGACGGCCAATGGATAGCCGACATTGGTGAACAGCCCGTCGACTTCGTCGACGCGCACGCCGGCATCATCGAGTGCCAGCCGCAGGGCTTCGGCGGCGAAATCCAGTGCGGTGCGGGGGGAGCGCCGGGAGACTTCGGTCATCCCGATCCCGACTATGGCTACCTGTCGGAGCGGACCGAGTGGCACAGCGGAAGTTCCTTTCCTCGGTGAAGGCGGATCAGATGATGGCGTGGGCGTTCGCGGGGCTGCCCACTCCGCGTGGCAAGGGAAGGACTCCGGATACCAGCAGGAATTCGTAGTGACCGCGGTCAGCGCACGCGGCAGCCAGCTTTTCGAGATTCCACAACTCGCCCAGCGCCATGCCCTGCAGTGCGATCAGGCGGCGGTGCAGGAATCCTTTCCGCCGGTCGACCGGGAAGACTTCCACGCCGACGTTGTCGGCAGCCACCGCGGCGAACTCGTTGTCCCAGAGATAACCGGCCATCTGTTTCGATGAATCCAGCCCCGGGCAGGCGAACCCGGCACCGATCGTGTCCCGCATACGGAGCCGGTGTTGTAGGGGGCGCGTGCGATACCACTCGGTCCAACCGGTGCGAATCACGAGTATGTCGCCCGACTCGAAGGTCGTCCCCTGGGCGGCCGCTGCCGCGTCGAGCATGGCTGCGGTGATCACGACCGGTTCGTCCGGAACGATCGGGGTTCCCATGTCGGCGAGGTAGCGGGCGATATCGACCAGAACTCCGCGCCCGCCGAACCCGTGGGCTGCCCAGTGATCGACTCCGAGGGTGTCGGTGGTCGCGAGGTCGGACTCCTGCCGGCCACCCCAGTAGCCGTGCCGCCCGGCACGGATATGCCTGAGCCCGTCCCATTGGGAGGAGCCCTGCAGATAGAAGTGGTCGAGCCGATCGTCGTGCCCGGCGGCGGTGTCTTCGACGATGTGGTCGTAGGGGCTGCGTTCGCCGAACAAGCCTGGATTCGGCTCGTCCAACGGCAGGCACAACGAGATCATCTCGCCGGTCCGGACGGTGCGGGCCGCGGCGAGCCGCTGCCGGGGTCCGATGAGGTTGAGCGTGCCGATTTCGTCGTGGCGGCCCCATACATCCCAGCCGTGGTGTTCGTCGCGGTCCGGTAGTACCGGAAGCTCGGCGAAGCGCGGCGTTCGCCGGGTTGTTTCGGCCGTGCTCATCGCACGCCCTCGGTGAGCATGTCGCGCAGTTTCAGCTTGCTCACCTTGCCGGTGGCGGTCTGCGGTACCGCCGCCGACTCCATCACGACGAAACGGCCGGGCACCTTATAACTGGCGGCACGAGCGCGGATGTACTCGGTCAGCGTGCGGGCAAACGCTTCATGGTCACCGACGGCGACGGCCGGCACCACAACGCAGGCCATCTCCTGGTCGCCTTCCCCGGTCTCCAACCCGAATACGTACGCCTGGTCCACCGAGCTGTGGCCGGATATGATCTCCTCCACTTCGAGCGGTGCGACGTTTATGCCTTTGATCTTGAGCATTTCCTTCCAGCGCCCGCCGAAGGACAATCTGCCGTCGGCGTCGAGCGCACCGAGATCACCGGTGCGGAACCAGTCGTCCGCGGTCCGTGTGCCGGCGTTGATCTCGGCGCCGCCCAGATAGCCGGGGATGACACAACCGCGGATCTCGATCTCGCCCACCGACCCGGGCGGGCACGGGGCGCCAGTGGGGTCGATGATCCGAATTTCCTGGGTGGGAAGGGATTTCCCTTGCGTATTGAGCTTGCTGGCGAGATCGTCGTAAGCGTCGGACATGGTGACGAACCCGTATGACTCGGTCAGCCCGTAGGCACTGCACGCTTCGGTGATGTCGAGGCCTTCGATCGCCAGTCGCTTGTCCTCGGCATTGAATCCGACGGGCCCCGTCCGCAGCGATGAGATATCCCGTCGTCCGAAACTGGGGGAAGCCAGCAGGGCCCGCACGGCGGTGGCCAGGCCGTAGAACACCGTGCAGCGCTCGGCCTCGATGAATTCCAGGGCCGCATCGCCTTCCACCTTCTCCTGGATACAGAGAGTGATCCCGTGGGCCAGCGCGACAGGAAGGGCGTTACACGCGCCGTACCCGAAGAACAACGGCATCGCGAACCACAGTCGATCACCGGGCACCACACGCATGCGATCACCCATCGCGCGACCATTTCGCAGCAGTTTGCCGTGCTCGAGTGGAACCGGTTTCGGAAGTGCTGTGCTGCCGCTGGTGTAGAGAATCATCGCTGGGTCCGACGGTCCACAGGTCTGCGGTGGGCAAGGTCCGCGCTGTGCAGCAGGCGGAAAGGGTTCGGTGGCCGGCCACAGTAATGCCCCCAGGTACGGCTCTCCGCGTGTGGCGGATGTGTATGTTCCGGGATATCCGGCGGCGGCGAGTTCGGCGGGGATGTCCTTGCCGAAGACGAGGTGCTCGGTCACGATCAACCGCAGGTCCGCGGAGGCGATCAGATGTGCCAGTTCGTTGGAGCGATACCACGTGTTGATCGGGACGGCAGTCAGTCCCGCGCGCTGGGCGCCCAGCACGGCGACGAGCCAGCGCAGACCGTTCGGTAGCAGTACTCCCACCCGTTCACCGGGTCGCAGGCCGGCCGCGGCCAGAGATCCGGCGAAATCGGCACAGCGGGAATTCAATTCGGCGAAGGTCAGTCGCCCTTCCGGCGCCACCACGGCTTCTGTATCGGCGAATGATGCGGCCAGCGCGGCCATCGCCTCGGGGAAGGTTTCGGGCCGACCCATCTGGATCTCGTTCACTTGACTGGTCCTGTCTTCCGGATGCGGAGCACATCGGTGGGCATGCCACCGGTCGGAGAGGCGGTTCGTCATCGGATCGATGGCACCGCGCGGAGATCGGCGTAACCGCGCAACAGGAACCCGGCTTCGAAAGGCCGGTCCGGCGGCGGTTTTTACCGTTTCACCATCTGTGAGGGACGTTACGCGCAACAGGATGGTGTGTCAAGCAACAGTATGTTGAGTGAATTGCCGGGGGTGCGGGGCGATTGCTTCCGCGAATAGGCGCCGATAACCGGCAGGCCGCCAGGGCGGTATGCCGGTCTCGGTCTCACGCCGTGGTGACGGAGGGGGCTGATCGTCGTGTGGGTGAACTGGGCTCCGGTTCTCGACTACGTGATAGTGCGGGGACTCGTCGAGCGTGATGTGTCCGCATGCCGAAGATCCTGGGCGGCGCGGCGGTCAGGAGCTACAGTCCTTCTTCAGGTTCAGCGCGTCGCCCCACAGTCCGGTCACTACATCGAGCAGGGCCTCGCGCTCCAGTACGAAGACCTTCTGCACGATGCATCGAAAGCACAGCTGATCGAGCTGGACCATCAGTAGTTCGATGCGCAGTTGCCGTTCGTCGCGATGCTCCGGCGGAACCGTCTGCAGGTATCCGTCGAGTTCATGGGCGAGCTGGTCGATCTGGTCCTTCCAGCGCGCGGCGACCTCCAGGTCTCCGGCCATGGCCTCGTGGATCGCGGGCAGCAGTTTCGCGTGGTCCTCCCACCAGGTCAAGGCGTTGTCGAGCCAGTTTCGCAGTGCGGACTCGGTGCCCTCCTCGAGTGCGACGTTCAGCAGTGACCAGTAGCGTGCGCTCTGCTGCTCGCGGACGGCCTCGTAGACCTCGTTGAAAACCTCGGCTTTGTTGGCGAAGTGAAGGTAGAGGGTGGATCGATTGATCTTCGCGGCCTTGGTGATATCTCCGATGGACGCTTCCCCGTAACCGCGCTCTTCGAAAACCGTGCGTGCCGCATGCAGTATTCGCCGGCGTGTCATCAACCGCTGCTGCTCACGCACCGGGAGCAGCTCTGTCGTCTCAGTCGATGCAGTGTTGTCCATGCTGCGAGCGTAGCCCCGGGGGGAGTTGCCGACATGACGCAGCGTCGGTCGACGCCCTGGTGGCTGATGTAACCGGACCGCTTCCGGCTGACTCGACATAGTGATGGTTGACACAACGCCCTGTCGTGCTTAGGCTCGCTTCCGGACATACGCACTTGCCAGTGCACGCAGGTCGCCGCGCAGACAACCCGGCCGATCGCCGCGAGCCGAGACCCCGACCGATACCGCAACGCGCTACTCGATATGCGGCCGGAGTCTCCGATTCGAACCGGTTCGTCGGCGAGGTATCCCAGCCTCCCCGCCCGTGCGGCCGATTCGGCCGCCGGGGGCCGAAGCCCGCGACGACCGCGCGGCACGCCTCGGCATATGGAGCGCGGAATGTCATCGATATGAGGGAGTCACCATGTCCAGAGTCAACGCCAGATTCCGAATCCCGGTACTGGCACTGTGTTTCGCCGGGTTGGCATTCGAAGGGTATGACCTGGTCTCCTACGGGACAGTGTTGCCCCAGCTGGTGTCCCCACAGGGCTGGGATATCGGGCCGGCGATAGCGGGGCTGATCAGCACTCTCACGGTCGTAGGTATGTTGATCGGCTCGCTCGTCTCAGGTGCACTGGCCGATTTCATCGGCCGGCGCATGCTGACCATCGCCTCGTGCGGCTGGTTCTCCGCGTGGATGGCAATCTGCGCTGTGGCGCCGACGGCAGAAACGCTCGGCGGAGCCCGCTTCATGGCAGGGCTGGGTATCGGCGCGTTCGTTCCCCTCGCGGCGGCGCTCGCGGTCGAGTTCGCGCCGGAGGGGAAGGGGAACCGGTACAGCGCCATCGCCTGGTCCGGATACCCCGTCGGAGGTGTTGTTGCCGCGCTCGTCGGCGTGGTGGCGCTGGAGCCGTTGGGCTGGCGCTTTCTCTTCGTGCTCGGTGCTCTGCCTTTGGTCACACTGGTGCCACTGATGTATTTCGCCCTTCCCGAATCCTCGGCAACGCGCCGGCCTGCCGACTATGCAGATGCCTCGGAGGATGACCGGAGCTCCGGCACTGCGCGGGGCCCGAAAGCGCTGTTCGTCGACGGAGTATGGGTGCGGACCATCGTCTTCGGGCTGATGAGCGCGAGTGGGTTGGTGCTGACCTACGGATTGAATACCTGGCTTCCGCAGTTGATGCGGGCGAACGGATACGAACTCGGGTCGGCATTGACCTTCCTGATAGCTCTCAATCTGGGTGCGGCCACAATTCCGCCGCTACTCGCCAGGCGTGCCGACGCCTCGGGGCCGCGGACGGTGATGATCGCAGTTTTTCTCGCGGCCGCAGCAAGCATTCTCGCGCTGAGCATCGCGCTTCCGCTGGGTTTTGTTTACGTCCTTGTATTCGTCGCCGGCGCCGGAACTCTCGGAGCGCAGCTGCTGATGTCCGGTTTTGTGGCGACGGACTATCCGGATAATTCCCGAGTCGCGGCACTGTCGTGGATTTCGTGCGCTGGTCGAGTCGGGGCCCTGGGCGGTCCGACGTTGATCGGATTCCTCGTCGCCGCCGGTAGCAGTGTCGAAACAAGCTTCTACGTCTTTGCGGGATTCGGAATTCTCGGCGCGATACTCGCTGCCGCGATTCCGCGACGCCCGCAAGTGCGGGTTGTCACCGATGCCGATGGAACGGCCGCGCGTTCCGAAGTCTGAACCAGGAAATGGAGTATTTTAGATGACTGGCAACTCTTCCTTCGACGTCGTCGCCGATGGATATTCGTTCACCGAGTGCCCCCGCTACCACGATGGTCGGGTCTGGTTTGTCGATATGCATCTGAACCAAGTGATCTCGGTTCGGCCGGACGGTTCGGATACACGCAGGATCGAGGTGGCGAGCGCGCCCGGAGGCATCGGGTGGTTGCCCGACGGACGTCTCCTGGTGGTCCTCATGCAGGAGCGAAAGATCCTCCGGCTCGACAATGATGAACTGGTCGTGCACGCCGACCTCGCCGATTCGGTCGCATCGACACTGAACGATTTGGCAGTGGACTCCGCCGGCCGATGCTACGTCGGCGAAACCGGTTTCGACCCCCACGCCTACCTCTCCGATCCGGAAGATATCGACAACGTATGCCACGGCAGGTTCACCCCGCCGGCAACCAGCCGGCTCTTTCTGGTCGAAATGGACGGCGCATACCGGGAGGTGGCTTCCGGGCTGGCGTTCAGCAACGGCATCGTCGTCGACGAAACCCGGAAGTATCTCTTCGTTGCCGAGTCGTTCGGCGCGCGGCTGACTCGCTTCCGCCTTGCGCCCGACGGCAATCTCACCGAGCGAAAGGAGCTGTTCGTCGACTTCGCGCCGGACGGCATCGGAATGGATGTATGGGGATACATCTGGGTATCGGATGTATTCGGCCGCGCCGCAGTTCGTATCGACGCGCAGGGCCGGGAAATCGAGCGGGTACGGTCCGGTCAACTCGTCCTGGCCTGCGCGATCGGTGGTGCACACGGGGATCAGCTCTACCTGTGCGCCTCGCCTGCGCTGGACCGCACAGAATGCCTGCGGTTGCGCGAATCACGGATCGAGGCAGTGACCATCGATTCGCCGACACGTGTCGCGAAGTGATCGGCAGGATTCATCGTGATTGCTACATGCCGACGAGCAACTCTGGTGGCGCCCGGTTCGGATGAGCGTAAAGCTCGTAAGGCACTCGATACATCTGTCGACGAGGTCGTCCTCGATCTCGAAGATGCTGTCACTGCCGGTCGCAAGGACGAGGCCCGGGAGTTCGTGGCCGGACTGGTGGGCGAGTACGGACCCCGGCGGCCGGTCTCTGTCCGGGTCAACGGACCGGACACCCGATGGTTCGGCCGTGATCTGTCCGCGCTCTGTGCAGTGGCGGATGCCCTGGCTTCGATCGTGATTCCGAAAGTGGAATCGACAGCGGATCTCGAGGCCGCCGACCGGATACTCGCCGAGGCCGGCAGCGCGGACGTGCGGCTGCAGGCCCTTGTGGAAACCCCCGCCGGAATTCACCATATCGACCGGATCGCTGCCGGTGCCCGGATCGAGGCCGTGATCATCGGATACGCCGATCTGGGTGCCGCACTGGGCCGGTCGCCTGCGGCCCCGCCCGAACAGTGGCTCTATGTTCAGGACCGGGTACTACACGCTGCGCGTGCGGCGGGAGTGCAGGCAATCGACGGCCCCTTCCTCGGAATCACCGACGACCCGGCGTTCCGCCGCGCCTGCCACTGGGCCGCGGATCTCGGGTTCGACGGCAAATGGGTTATTCATCCGGCGCAGGCCGGCACCACGCTGGAATCGTTCACTCCGAGCGTTGCACAGGCCGACTTCGCCAGGCGGGTACTGTCCGCACTCCAACAAGCGGAGGAACAGGGGGCGGGAGCCGTTCAACTCGACGGTCGGATGCTCGACGAAGCTCTCGCTGTTGCGGCCCGTCGTACGCTGACCAAGATCGGAACCTGACGATGAGAACTCTCGACCACCAACGGACTGTTGTCGTCGGCGGCCCCTACTTCGACCGGTTGTCCATCGGGCAGGTCTTCGAGGCTGCCCCCACTGTCACCTTGACCGACGGGCTTGCTGCCGCGCACCGAGCGATCGTCGGCAATCGGCTACGCCTGACGCTCGACAGGTCGCTGGCGGCAACGGTCGCCGGTGGCCCGGTCGCGCACCCCGGGCTGGTCACCGATATCGCGATCGGGCAATCGACTCTGGCCACCCATCACGTCATAGCAAACCTCTTCTACCGTGGCCTGCGGCTGCATCGCCTGCCACTGATCGGTGACACGCTGTCGACCACCACCGAAGTCGTCGGCCTGAAAAGCAACTCGATCAGACCCGGGCGCCCGGCCACGGGTCTGGCCGTACTGCGCATCAGCACAACGGACCAGCACGGACGTACCGTGCTGGATTTCCACCGGTGCGCCATGCTGCCGATCGACCCCGCGGTCGATCCGGCCGAGGTAACCCGCACCGATGATCTGTCCACGATCGGCGAATCGAACACAGCGGACTGGGCAGTGCCCGAAGGAATCGATCTCGATGCCTACCGTTCCGCAGTGCCAGGACCGCATTTCGACCCTTCACTGGCCGGGGTCAGGTTCACCTCGAGTGGCGATGTGGTCAGCAGCGCACCAGAACTGGCCCGGCTCACCCTCAACATCGCCGCCACACACCACGATGAACGGACCAGCGCAACCGGTCGCCTCGTCTATGGTGGTCACACCATCGGCATCGCTCTCGATCAGGCGGCACGGGCGTTGCCGAACCTGGTAACCGTGCTCGGTTGGCAATCCTGCGATCACACGGCACCAGTCGCTGAAGGAGACACCCTCACCAGCGACCTGTACGTCGAGGGCACTTCGATACTGCCGACAGGCGGAACCCTCGACCTGCGATCGGTCGTCTTCTCCCATCGCCGGGATGCACCGCCACAGCAGGTACTGGACTGGCGCTTCACCGCTCTGTTCGCGTGACATCCGCACCTACCAGGGCATCGAAAGCCCTCGACGGAGACCTTTCACTCGGCGAGGGCTAAGAGGACGTCTTACGTGGTGAGTTTCTTGTAGCAGGTGAGAGCTGCGGCGAGTTGTAGAAATGCTGCGAAGAGGTGGCCGTGTCGTTCGTAGCGGATCGTCAGGCGCCGGTATCCGGTCAACCACGCAATGGTCCGTTC
>NZ_JARWNW010000268.1 GCF_029868325.1 Nocardia carnea | reverse complement strand
CCGGCCGGGTTCCAGCGCGAGTACCCGGTTGACCATAGGGTGGCCGCGCCACCGGTCTATGACGGTGACGAAGAGGTCGGCGACGACGGCGTCGACCGTCGTGTGCCGCGCGGGGATGCCGTGTAGTTCGTCGAGCAGTGCGCGGACCTCGCGCGTAGTGACCGCACGGACCAGTTCGTCGCGTGACCCGATGCGCCGATAGACCGTGCCGCGGTCGACAGCTGCCTCCCGGGCGATATCTCCGATCGTTGTCTTCTTCACGCCGAGTCGTTCGAACTGTCGTCGCGCCGCGTCGAGGATACGTTCTTCGAGATCGTCCGGAAGGGGGTCTTTCGAGGTGGGGGCGGTAGCGGGCACGCCGGACACGCTAGCAGTGCGCACCCGGTCGGCAACAATCCAGAAGATTTTGTTGCGACCACATTGCAAGACAATATGTTGCATTGTACGGTTCAGGGCATGGCTGATGACAGCGCACCGCCGCGCACCTATCGCGAGGAAGCCCACGCGATCCATGCGCGGGATGTGCACTTCGACTTCTCCGGCGTCCCGATGCACTACATCCCCGGCGAAGTGCTGGCAACCCATGTCACCAATGTGATGCACCTGGTGCTCCCCGAAGGCGAACGCGCCATGGCGGCCTGCCTGGCCGAGGCACTGCCACATATCGACGACGAACGACTCCGCGAGGAGGTCACCGGATTCATCGGCCAGGAATCGATGCACGCGGGCAGCCACGAGGGGGCACGCCGCCATCTGCAGTCGATCGGGCTGGATGTCGAATCCTATGTCGCCAAGGTCGCCTGGCTGGTCGACCGGGTACTCGGCGACCACGGGCTCACCGGCCGTGCCGAACAGGAGTGGCTCAAGGAACGGATGGGCCTGTTCGCCGGGATGGAGCATTTCACCGCGGTGATCGGTGAATGGCTCCTCGAATCGAAGGTACTCGAGGAACTCGGGATGGACCCGACCATGCTGGACCTGGTGCGCTGGCACGGCGCCGAGGAAGTCGAGCACCGCAGCGTGGTGTTCGACGCCTATATGCATCTCGACGGTGGCTATTCGCGCCGGGTCCGCACCGGTCTGCTCGCCAGTGGATTGCTGCTGCCGTTGTTCGTGGTGTCCACCGCCTACCTCTACCGCAAGGATCCGAGCCCGGCGAAGGGACGCTTCTGGGGACAGCAGTTCCTCAGCGCGACGGTGCGCGGTGTGATTCCCAGTTTCACCACGTTCTTCACCGAGATGCCGCGCTACCTGCGGCCGGGGTTCCATCCGTCACAACTGGGGTCGATGGACAACGCCTTGCGCTATCTGGCGCACTCCCCCGCGGCCCGCCGATGAACACCACCGGACCGGCGCCGTCGCGCAGCCTGCACGTACTGGGCGTTGTCATGGACGTCTACAAGAAGGTGTTCACCACACCGGCGCTTTCTCCGCCGAACCCGGTGCGGCGCAGCGGTTTCGATATAGACGTCACGGTGGAAGGGGTCCACGCCGAGGCATCGGACGTGGTGTCGCTGACCCTGCGGCGTCCGGACGGGCAGCGGCTCCCCGCCTGGCGTCCCGGTTCCCATCTGGATGTATTCCTGCCTTCCGGGCGGCAGCGCCAGTACTCCCTGTGCGGTGACCCGCGGGATCTCTCGCGGTATCGCATTGCCGTGCGCCGGCTGTCCGGCGGTGACGGCGGGTCGATGGAGATGCATACGCTCACGCCCGGTGACGTCCTGCGGATCCGCGGTCCCCGTAATGCGTTCACCTTCGTGGAGACCGCGCCCGCCTACCTGTTCGTCGCCGCCGGTATCGGTATCACCCCGATCCTGCCCATGGCGCGGGCAGCGGGCGACCGCGGGCGGCTGGTGTATCTGGGCCGATCCCGCGACACCATGCCGTTCCTCGGCGAACTCCCTACCCGCACCGATATCCGGCCCGACGACGAATTCGGCACCCCCGACATCCCGGCGATCCTCGCGGACGGGCCCCCGGGGGCCGCGGTGTATGTCTGCGGCCCGCCGCCGGTTCTCCAAGCCGCGCAGCGCAGCTTCTTCGCACTGAACCCGACCGGCTCGCTGCACACGGAACGATTCTCGGCGGCACCGATCGTCGACGGCCGGGAATTCGATCTCACCCTCGCCGCATCCGGTAAGCAGGTGCGGGTGGGTGCCGCGGAATCCGCGCTCGACGCGATCCGCCGGATACATCCCGGCGCCGTGTTCTCCTGCCGCCAAGGGTTCTGCGGCACCTGCAAGACCAGGGTCCTCGCGGGCGATATCGACCATCGCGACCGCACCCTCACCGACGCCGAACGCCCCGGCCACATGCTTCCGTGTGTCTCCCGGTCCGCGGGCGGGCCGTTGGTTCTCGATCTTTGAAGCGAAAGGTCCACCAGCACAATGTCTCCCAGTTTCCCGCTCGAACCGGCGGATGACACCTTCCTGAACACCACGGACCGGCGCTACACCCATATCGTCGATATTCCCGCCTCGCGGGCGCAGGTCTGGGAAACCCTGACGGCCGACGATGCCCTGGTGTCGTGGTCGCCGGTGATCACATCCGCCCGCTGGACCTCGCCGCGCCCGTTCGGCGCCGGCACCACCCGGCAGGTGACCCTCGCCGGCGCACTCCGCCTCGACGAGCGTTTCTACCGCTGGGAGGAGAACACCCGGATGACGTTCACCGTCGATTCCGCGTCCGTACCGGGCCTGCACCGTTTCGCCGAGGACCTCACCCTCCTGTCACTGGGCACCGCGACCCGGCTGGTCTGGACTTTCGCCCTCGAAGCCGCTCCGCTGTTGCGGCCCGTACTGGCCGCGGCGAGCCCGGTGAACCGCCTGGTCACCAAGTCCATCGCCGAAGGCATCACCGGCCGGGTCCGGCGCGACGCGGTGGGGGCGCGACGATGAGCGCAGCGGCGTCCGGCGCGGTATCCGAACATCACAGCATCGTCGTGCTCGGGGCCGGGTTCGGCGGTATCGGGCTGGCGATCGCACTGCGGCAGGCCGGTTTCGACGATGTGGTGCTGCTGGAACGGGCCGCCGATCTGGGGGGTACCTGGCAGGCCAACACCTATCCGGGCTGCGCCTGCGATGTCCCGTCCCAGCTGTACAGCTATTCCTTCGCTCCGAATCCGGACTGGTCGCGGACCTACGGGCGGCAGCCGGAGATCCTCGAGTACCTGCGCCGCGTCGCCACCGAGCACGATGTGGTGCGCACTATCCGGTTGAACACCGAACTGACCGGCGCGCACTGGGACGAGGCGAATGCCGTCTGGCGGATCGACACCTCCCGCGGTTCGCTCACGGCGGACTATTTCCTTTCTGCCGCCGGTATCTTCGCGGAAGCCAAGTATCCGGATCTGCCGGGCCGCGACAGTTTCACCGGTACCGTGTTCCATTCCCTGCACTGGGATCACGACCACGATCTGACCGGCGAGCGGGTCGCGGTGATCGGCACCGGGGCGTCCGCGGTGCAGTTCATTCCGGAGATCCAGCCGCGGGTGGCCGCACTGACGGTGTTCCAGCGGTCGGCGCCGTGGATCGTGCCCCGGATGGACCGGCCGACCCTGGGATTGGAACGGCGGCTGCTGCGCCGGATTCCGCTGGCGCAGAAGGCTGTTCGCGGTACCTGGTACGGCCTGATAGAAAGTTTCGGACTGGTCGGCTTCGTCGACAACCGGTTCCGGCACCCGTTCGAGGTACTCGGCCGCCTCCAGTTGCTGCGCCAGATCCGGGATCCGCGGCTGCGCCGCAAGGCCACTCCCGATTACGTCATCGGCTGTAAGCGGGCGATCTTTTCCGACGCCTACCTACCGGCACTGGACAAGGACAACGTCGAGGTGGTCACCGACGGTATCGCGGAGGTGCGGCCGCGCTCGATCGTCACCCGCGACGGCGACGAGATCGAGGTCGATACGATCATCTACGGCACGGGATTCACCCCCATCCCGACCGCATTCGAGCGGATCACCGGCCGCGACGGCCGCTCCATTGCCGACCTGTACCACGAGGAACCGCAGACCTACCTGGGCACCGCGATGGCCGGATTCCCCAACTTCTTCTGCACCCTGGGACCGTTCGGCGCGGCCGGTAACCAGTCCGCCATCTTCATGCTGGAATCGCAGATCGCCTATATCGTCGACGCACTGAGCACCCTGCGGGAACGCGGCGCCCGCCGGGTGGAGGTGCGCCGGGAAACCCAGGACGCCTTCGTCGGGGAAATGGAACGGCGCAGCGCGGATACGGTGTGGCTGACCGGGGGCTGCCAGACCTACTACACCACTCCCGACGGCCGCAATGCCGGGCTGTACCCGAGCTGGAGTTTCGAATACCGCCGCCGCACACAACGTTTCGACGCAGAATCGTACGAGGTGAGTACATGAAGCCGCCGCTACCCGCCCCGCTGGACCGGCTCACCGGCCCGGCATTCGATGTCCGGGGCAAAGTCGTGCTGGTCACCGGCGCCGGGCAGGGTATCGGCCGCGAACTCGTGGGTATTCTGCACCGGCGTGGTGCCGTGATCGCGGCGGTCGATATCGATGCGGACGCCGCGCGGCGCGCCGCCGACGAGCTGGGATCGCGGGCCTGCGGTATCGGCGCCGATGTCACCGACCGGGACCGGATGGAACAGGTGATCGGCGAGGTGACCGGCCGGTTCGGCCGGCTCGATATCGTCGTCGCCAACGCCGGGGTCACCCCGGTACCGGCGACACTGCGCACCATGGAACCCGGCGATTTCGACCGGGTGCTGAACATCAACCTCACCGGGGTGTTCAATACCGTGCATCCGGCGCTGGACGAGATCGTCCGTAGCGGCGGGCATGTGGTGGTGGTGTCGTCGTGTGCGGCGTTCGCACCGGGGATGGGTGGTTCGCCGTACATGATCAGCAAGGCCGCGGTGGAGCAGCTCGGCCGGGCGTTGCGGGTCGAACTGGCCGCCTCCGGCGCCACCGCGGGGATCGCCTATTTCGGTCTCGTCGAGACACCGATGACCCATGCCGTGCTCGACGCCGACGATCTGGGCCGCCGCATCAACGATCTGCTGCCGTGGCCGCTGAGCGTGCGGATCACCGCCGCGCAGGCCGCGCGCACCATCGCCGACGGGATCTCGCGGCGCGCGCCGCGCACCATCGCGCCCAGCGGATGGCAGCCCTACGCGCTGCTGCGCGGGGTGATCAATACCGTTCTCGACGGCCGGCTGGCCGCCGATTCGTCGGTGCACGATATCGTGCGCGCGATCGAGAAGAGGCGATGACCGCACCACCGGTGCGGGGTTCGTGGCAGGCCCGCACCGTCCGGCAGGTGTCGGCGCTCACCGCGCGCCGACTGGCCGCGGCCGCGCCGGTGAACGCCTGTACGCTCCCGCTCGCCCGCACGCTGATCGATCAGGCGTTGCGTACGGTCGCACCGGCGTTGTCCGGCACCACGGTCGAACAGATTCGTGACGGCGGGGTCGCCGGGGAATGGGTGCGCGGGCCGCGGGCCGGACGGACCGACGCCGTCGTGCTGTACGTGCACGGCGGCGGATTCGTCGCCGGATCCGCCGCCGGGTATCGCGGGGTGGCCTCGCGACTTTCCACCGCGACCCGGCTGCCGGTTCTCACCCTGGACTACCGTCTCGCACCCGAACACCCGTATCCGGCGGCGCCGCAGGATATCGACCGCGCGTTCCGGTGGCTCACCGGTCACGGTCACGCCCCCGGCCGGATCCTGGTGGCGGGCGATTCCGCGGGTGGATTCCTCGCCGCCGATTTCGTCCTCACCCGGGCCCGCACCGGTCTGCCCGCACCCGGCGGCGTGGTGTTGTTCTCGCCGATGGCGGATCTGAGCCTCGGTGTGGCCACCGGTTACGAGGGGGCGCGGGCATGTGGCCTGCTGTCGGCCGGCCTGTCGCGTCGCGCGGTCACCCATTTCACCCCCGACCCCTACGAGTTGCTGCCTGCCCGCGGTACACCGCTGCCACCGGCGCTCATCCACGCAGGCGATACCGAATTCTTCGGTGGCGACGCCGTCACCCTCGCCCGGCGGTGGACCGCCACCGGCGCCGTCTGCGAACTGCAGGTGTGGCCCGACCAGATCCATGCCTTCCAGGTGCTGCCCGTTCTCGTTCCGGAAGCGCGGCTCGCCTACCGCTCCGCGGCCCGTTTCGCCGCCGCCGTTCTCGATACCACCGCAGCCGCGGTCTGATCCGAAAGACTCCCCGTGAGCACAGTGCGTTTCGATACCCTGCCCGCCGCGTTCCAGCATATCGCCGCCGTCGACCCGGCCGCCGTCGCACTCCGCACACCCGGTGATACCCGCACGGTCAGCTGGGGTGAATACGCGCAACAGGTCCGCGAATTCGCCGCCGGGCTCGCCGCGCTCGGCGTCCGCCGCGGGGACACGGTCGCGCTGATGATGGGTAACCGGCCGGATTTCTACCCGCTCGAGGTGGCCGCCCAGCACCTGGGCGCGACCTCGTTCTCGGTGTACAACACCCTGCCGTCCGATCAGCTCGGGTACGTTCTCGGCAATGCCGGTGCCCGGGTGGTCATCTGCGAACCGCAGTACGTTCCGCGGTTACGCGACTGCGGGGTCACGCTCGAGCATCTGATCTGCCTCGACGACGCCCCCGCCGGCACTCTGCCGGTGGCGGGGTTGCGCGCCGCGGGGGCAGCAGATTTCGATTTCGACGCGGCCTGGCGGGCAGTGCGCCCCGGCGATGTGGCGACCCTGATCTACACCTCCGGCACCACCGGCGCCCCGAAGGGTGTGGAGACCACCCACGCCAACCTGCTGTTCCAGGTCTACGGGGTCGCCGAGGTGCTCGGGATCGAATTCGGCGACACCATCACCTCGTATATGCCGTCGGCGCATATCGCCGATCGGCTCACCGCGCTGTACGCGCAGGAGGTGCTCGGCGTCCAGGTGACCTGTGTCCCCGACCCGTCCGGGATCGCGGCCGCGCTGGCCGAGCTGCACCCGACCATCTGGGGCGCGGTGCCCCGGGTCTGGGAGAAGATCCGGGCCGCAGTGGAATACAAGGTTGCCGGCGAGCCCGACGCCGAGCGGCGCGCCGCCCTGCAGTGGGCGCTGTCGGTGGCGGCTACCCGCGGCGAATACGCCCTGTCGGGCCGCGAACTCCCCGCCGATCTGGCGGCCGACTGGCAGCGCGCCGACGAACTGGTCCTGCGCGGGTTGCGGGCGGCACTCGGCTTCGACCGGATGCGCTGGGCGATGTCGGGCGCCGCGCCGATCCCGCCGGGGACACTGGGTTTCTTCGCCGGCCTCGGGGTGCCGATCACCGAGATCTGGGGGATGTCGGAACTGTCGTGTATCTGCACGGTCAGTCACCCCCGCAATGTCCGGCTCGGTACGGTCGGGACGCTGCTGCCCGGTATGGAAGCCCGGACCGCGCCCGACGGTGAGCTCCAGGTGCGCGGGCCACTGGTGATGAAGGGATACCGCGGACTGCCGGAGAAAACCGCGGAGGCGATCGATACCGGCGGCTGGCTGGCCACCGGCGATATCGTAACCGTCGACGCGGACGGCTATTTCACCGTCGTCGACCGCAAGAAGGACATCATCATCAACGCGTCCGGTAAGAACATGTCGCCGACGCATATCGAGAACACCGTCAAGGCGGCCACCCCGCTCATCGGTGCCATGGCGGTGATCGGAGACGGCCGCCCCTACAACACTGCGCTCGTCGTCCTCGACGCCGAAACCGCCGGCGCCTACGCCACGCAGCACGGTTTCACCGATGCCTCGCCCGCCGCACTCGCCGCCGACCCCGCGGTACTGGCGGCGATCGCCGCGGGTATCGCCGCCGGGAACGCACGGCTGGCCCGCGTCGAACAGATCAAACGCTTCATCGTCCTGCCGGTCTTCTGGGAGGCCGGCGGCGACGAGGTCACGCCCACCATGAAACTGAAACGCACGGTGGTGGCCGAGAAATACGCCGGCCGGATCGCCGATCTCTACCGCACCGAACCACCCGGCGAGGTCCGCGAACCCGCGGCGGCACCGGCGGATCGGTAGGACCGATTGCCGGGTCGCGGTGGCACCGCGACCCGGTGACGGATTACACCTCGAGGTCTTCTTCGATACCGCGCAGCTTGTGACGGGCCATGGCCAGATTCGCGCGGCCGCGGTCGAGCGCGAGGTAGAGGAACAAACCTTTCGATTTCCGGCCGGTCATCGGGCGGATGAGATGGTACTGGGAGCTCAGCGTGATCAGGATGTCCTCGATATCCTCCTGCAGGCCCAGCTGTTCGATGGTCCGCAGTTTCGCGCGCACCACCTCAGTGTTACCGGCGGCGGCGACATTCAGGTCGAGTGCTTTCGAACTGCCGAGCGTCCCCAGCGCCATACCGCTGTTGTAGTCGACGACCGCCGCGCCGACGGCGCCGTCGATCGACATCATGTCCTTCAGCGCCAAGTCCATATCGGACACAGGTGTTTCCTTTCGATGGGTTATCGGGGTCTTCCGTCGGTCCGGCCGGATTCGCGGGCGCTGCCCGCAAGATGTTCGGCGATACTGCGCGCCACCGGACGGGATTCGAGATGCAATCGGCCGATGTTCACGTCCGGTTCCGCGAGCACGGTGAGCGATGCCCAGCCCGCCGCGTAGATGACGACATGCCCGCGCGATCCGTCCACCACGACCTCCTGGAACCCGCCACCGTGCGCGACACCCGCCAGCCGGTCCGACAGTGACAGTTGTGCCGCGGCGAGCGCCGCCATTCCGGTGGGTTCGATATGCCCGGGTAGGTCGTGGGTGACCAGCAGGCCGTCGCTGGAGGCCACCAGCGCACCGATCAGTCCGGGCACTCGGGCCCGTAGCCCGGCGAGCTCCGCGTGTACCGCCGGGTCCGGTTCGGGCATCGGCACTTTCGTCAACCTCCCCCTCAGATCGCCGAGCAATTTCCTGCGCGCTGTCACGCGAGGTCCTCCAGTGCCGTGCGCAGCCGCAGGAGCAGCTGCTGATCCACCGGCTCCCACTCGCCGTCCTCGGGAACCGGCACCGTCTGCCGCGCCCGCCGGCGCAGCGCCGGTTCGGCGGCGTGCCGGGGCCCGGCCTGCGCGCGCCGGTCCTGCGGCGGTTCGATCAACCCCGCCGCGGTGAGGTCGCGGACCGCCTCCAGGCAGCCGTACGCGGTGCGACCGAGGTCGCGAGCGATAACGGTGACACTGCGGTGGGTATCGGCGGCGGCGAGCACTTCGGCTTGACCTCCGGTGAGCACGACACGATTGCGGCGTACCCGCCGGACCGGCACCACGGGCACCCGATCGACCAGCTGCGCCGGCCACGGCCCGGAATGCGGGTCCCCGCGCCGTGCGCATTCGCGGACCAAGACCCGCGGCCGGATATGGCAGACCGGGGCCAGCCAATGCGGCGGCGCGGGCCGGAATTCGGCGACGACCGGGGCGGACAGCAGAAAATAGGCGGCGTCGAAAACCGAGAGCAGCGCCAAAGTCTCGAACAATGGGCCGCCGAGCGCGGGCCCGGCGGTGCCCGCGGCGGCGCGCTGCCACTCCTCGGCACCGGCCACCCCGGCTTCCGCGGCCAGCCGATCCAGCCCGGTGGTGCGGCGGCATTCGGCGGAGGCAATGGCACCGTCCGCGAGATGGAAAACCCCGTCGCCCGCGTGCAACACGCCGGTGCTTCCCTCGTCCTCCAGGCGCCGCAGCTCGTCCGCGAGCTCAGTTCCCATAACCGCCCTCGGCCGGTTCCACCTCGCGACCGCCCTGCGCCGGTTTCGCCTTGTGCCCGCCCCCGGTCGCCGCCGCCGGCCGAACGCCCGCGTCCGGTTCCGCCGCCTCACGTTCGCCCCGGTCCGGTTCCGTCCCACCGCCCCCGGTCAGTTCCGCGAGGATGCCGCGTAGCCGGAATCGCGCCATAGCGAGGTTGCCCGAATCCTCGTCGAACAGCGCGTGGACGAACAGACGGCCCTCGAAATCGCCGCGGACCAGGTCGATCAGGTGGTATCCGCCGGTGCCGCACACGATGATCTCGGTGATGTCGTCCTCGTCCGCACCCGTCGCGAGCGCCGGGCAACCGAGTACGGCGCGCACGATATCGGTGGTGGTGGCCGCGTCCTCGTGCTGGTCGACCAGTTCATGGCGCCCGGCCCCGGCGACTGCCAGCCCGCTCGCCCCGTCGACCAAGGTCACGCTGCGCGCCCCCGGGATGTCCATGATTCGTTCCAGACATCCATCGATACCGATCACTGCGCCTCAATCTGTTCATACGTATTTCAGATTGCAGAGACACTACACAGACCTTGCGAACTATGTCGTGCGAACGCAGTAGTGCGTCCCGAGTGCGCCATCCGCAGACGGTCCGCGGAGACGGACGGCAGTTCGCGGCGCCACGGAAAAGTAGCGCTCAGCGGCTCACAGCACTGCGTAATCGCGAATTTCGGCGGCTTTTGCCGGATTCGGACGTCCGGGGCGGCAGTGTCCGCACCGGTCAGTCACCGAGCCGGGCCGCCAGGACCGGAACACCCGGGCCGGCGAGTTCACCGGTGATGCCGTGCCGTCCGGCCATCGCCATGAGCAGCGATTCGGCCGGCCCGGAGATCTCGGCGCCGCGGCCGTGGCACCACTCGAGATCCGTTGCCGACAACCACAGCCCGCGGATCCGCCGGTGGGCACCGAGCCGCGGGTTACCCGGTGTCCGCGCCAGCACATAACGCAATCGATCCTCGGGAACGGTGCGCGGTAAGCCGAGCGGGCGGCGGATGTCCTGGTGATGGATCAGGCCGTCGACCAGCGCGATCATTCCGCCGAAGCCCGCGGTCAGTCCCCGCGGCTGCCGGTGGCGGACAAAGAATTCCAGTAGTTCGCCGGTGCTGTAGGCGCGGAACTCGTCGACCCCCACTTCGTTGGCGTACACGAAACGGCCTTTGACGAACCGCCCCGCCAGACCCCGCACGTTCAGGTGGTCATAGCTCACCATATGCGCGACGACATCGCGCACTCGCCAGCCCGCGCACAGGGTCGGCGCCTCCCATTGATCCGGTGTCAAGGTCGCCAGCAGTGCGGCGATATCGTCGCGTTCGGCGCGCGCCATAGTCATGACGTTCATGTTGGTTGTCCTTCCGTCTGCGACGTGTGAGCCCGGTGCAGGCGCTGTTCCAGTAGGGCCTGTTCGGCCGGATTCCGGGTGAGTTCCAGCGCCTGCCGGTCGGCCGCCTCGGCATCGTCCGCGCGACCGAGTTCGCGCAGCAACTCGGCCCGGGTGGCGTGCAACAAGTGGTAGCCGCCGAGTCGCCCGGCGAGTTCGTCCACCGTCGCCAATGCCGCTTCCGGACCCTCCACCTGCGCGCGGGCTATCGCCTGATGCAACCGGATCACCGGTGAGGGCGTCATCGCCGACAACAGGTCGTAGAGGACCACGATCTGCGGCCAATCGGTGGCGGTCCAGTCCGGCGCCTCGGCATGGCAGGCCACGATCGACGCCTGCACCTGGTACGGGCCCGGCCGCCGCAGCCGGCCGGCGGCGAGGAGCAGATCGATCGCCCGCCCGATCGCCGCATGATCCCAGCGGGCGCGGTCCTGGTCGCGGAGCAGCACGATAATGCCGGCATCGTCGAAACGCGCCGCGGCACGCGCCCGATGCAATCGGATGAGCGCGAGCAGCCCCATCACCTCCGGTTCGCCGGGTAGCAACCGATCCAGCAATGCCGCCAGCCATTCGGCATCGGCGGCCAGGCCGGGGTCGCCGGCGGTTTCGGTCGCCAGGTAGCCCTCGTTGAACAGCAGGTAGATCACCGCCAGTACCTCGTCCAGGCGTTCGGCGAGTTCGGCGTCGGAGGGCGTGCGGAAGGGGATACCGGCCTGCGATATCTTGCGCTTGGCGCGAGTGATCCGCCGGCCGACAGTACTCTCCGGTACCACGAATGCCCGCGCGAGTTGCCGGGTGTCCAGCCCGCACACCATCCGCAGAGTCAGCGCCACCTGCGCTTCACGCCGAAGCGCAGGATGGCAGCAGATGAACATCAGTCGCAGCCGGTCGTCGGCCGCCGCCTGCACCGGCCACCGCAACTGCCGCAGTTTGTCGCGATAGTTGGCTTCCCGGCGCAGTATGTCGAGGCCGCGGCGCCGGGCGACGGTGAACAACCACGCCTGCGGATCGTCCGGGACGCCGTCGACCGGCCAGGTGCGCAACGCCTTCTCGACCGCGTCGGACACCAGGTCCTCGGCGGCGGCGAAATCACCGAGCAGGGTGACCAGCGACGCGGCCAGCCGGCTGCCGTGCTCGCGCAGCACCGCGGCGAGGACCCGGCCGGGGTCGGCGCCGGTCACATCAGGACCGGTCGTATCTCCACCAGTGGGCAGCCCGGCCACGCCCGGGCCATGGCGAGCGCTTCGTCCAGATCGGCGACTTCCACCTCCACGTATCCGCTGACGATCTCCTTGCCCTCGACGAACGGGCCGTCGGTGACGAGGGGCCCACCGGCCGCGTCGAGCCGGACCGTGGTCGCGGTATCGCCGCCGGCGAGTTTGCGGTTGTGCAGGATCTGGTCGCCGTATTCGGAAAGCCAGGCCTGGACCCGGGCGAACCCCTGTTCGCGCGCGGTATCGTCCATGGCCTCCCAGTCCTTCTCCCACTGCTCGGTTTCACAGAACATCAGCACGTATTTCATGCTCGAACACCTCCTTCACCCATTAGACGATCGGCGCCACCCGAAATCCGACAGTCCGGAGGATCGTGTTCGCGGCGTGGTGTGCCGTTACGGGGTGCCCGGCCGGATGTTGATATTGCGATGGAACACATTGCCCGGGTCGTAGGCGGACTTGATCCGGGCGAGCTTCGCATACTTGTCCGCTCCGTAGGAGCAGCGCACTCGATCGGGATCCGATTCGGCCATGAAATTGACGTAACCACCCGAATTGGAGGCATACGGCAGCAGCGCCTGCCAGGTTTCCCGCGCCCACAGCCGATCACGGGCCAGGGTCTCGGCGTCGGGCGCAGCCGCGGTGATATTGCAGACGGTATGCGGCGCGCGTGCGCCACCGAAAGCGGTATCGTCGGCGCCCACCTCGGAGAACGCACCGTCGAGCACAAAAACCGGCAGGAACGACAGTGGAGATACCTTCTCCCCCACCCGTGCTGCGAGCACCGCGATGACCTCGTCGGATATCTCGTCGAGATCCAATGCCTTCTCGTAACCGTGGACACCCCATGGTTCGGCATCGTCGAGCAGGCTCTGCAGCGCGGTATAGGGCAGGGCCGTAACGAATTCGAACAACGGCGGCAACTCGGTGCGTATCGGTGCCACCAACGCCGCGTGTTCGGCGGCGCTGCCGAACCCGGCCACCATCATCGCGTGCCCCGGCATCAGCCGGTACCGCTCGGGCACGAAATCCTGGGGCGGCGCCGAAAGCCCCACACCCAATATCATCCCCGCACGGTGCGGCAGTGTGGTGACGAACCGGCGGGCGAGGCGCAGCATCTGCGCGCCCTGTTCCAAGGGCCAGAAGAACATTCCGAAATGCACTTCGGGCCCCACCGGATGCACCCGGAACTCGAATTCGGTCACCACACCGAAATTCCCGCCGCCGCCCCGCAGGGCCCAGAACAGATCGGCGTGATCCGCTGCGGACGCGCGAACCACCCGGCCGTCGGCCAGGACGACCCGGGCGGCCGCAAGATTATCGATCGACAGTCCGAGCGAATGTGCCAGCCAGCCCATACCGCCGCCGAGCGTGAGTCCGCCGACCCCGGTGTGACTGACCACCCCACCGGTCACGGCAAGACCGTATTCCTGGGTAGCCGCGTCCATATCCGCCATGGTTGCCCCGCCGCCGACGACAACACGCCCGGCCGCCGGGTCGACCCGGATATCGTTCATCCGGCCGAGGTGGATCATCATTCCGCCGTCGACCACCGAGGCCCCGCTGTAGGAATGTCCGCCACCGCGCACGGCCACCTCCAGCCCCTGCTCCCCGGCATAGTGCAGCGCCTCGGCCACATCATCGGCGGTCCGGCACATCGCGATCACCGCGGGCCGGCGGTCGATGCCCCCGTTCCAGATCGCGCGCGCTTCGTCGAAGCCCGCATCGCCCGGGCAGAGAACCGCACCTTGTATCTTCGATCGCAATGCTCCCGGATCGGAGCTCACCGTACGGGTCATGTCGATTTCTCCAGAATTATCAGACCCTCGGAAGAGCCGGCCCACCGTTGGTCGCCGGCTCTCTGTGGCACCTGGCCGACCGGCCGTGCCGACTGTCACCGCACACATATCGCCCGCCGCTGTGACGCGCAACGAACCCATCGTATTAACTAGGCAGCCTAGCTACAAGGTAATCTTGGTAAGTGGCGGAGGATGAGGCGACCGGCGCGATGGCGCTCGCGATGGCAGTGCGTGAACTGGTCCACGCGGTCGATACCTATCGAGGCGTCCGGGCCGAGGCCGCGGGCGGCGTCGCGGTGATAGATATCGTGACACTCGGGCATCTGCTGGTGCAGGGGCCGCGCACCCCGACCGAACTCGCGCACACACTCGGCGTCACCACCGCATCGACGACCGATCTTCTCGATCGGCTGCAGCGCCGTGACTGGATCGTCCGCGAACCACATCCGCACGATCGTCGCAGGATTCTGATACAGCTCACCGATATCGGCCGCGGCGTCATCTCCGAGACATACCGTGAGTTCGCCGCCCTCCTCGAGCCCGCCTACTCGGAGCTGGGACCGGAGCATCGCCTGGTTGTCATGGAATTCCTGCAGGCTGCGACGCTGCGCCTCGTCCATGAACCGCGCGATACCGCCGCCGGGCCCGCCCGCGATCGGCAGTCCCCCGCCCGGCACAACAGCCGGGGTACCCGGCGAGCGAATATCGCGGCACAGGATCGCAGTACCTGACCGTTGCCTGCGGCCGGCGACCTGGCGATCACACCCGGGCTCGGTCGCCTTCGAGGCCGAGATGTGCGGTGAGTTCGACGGCAGCCGAACGACCCGCCCGGTTGGCGCCGATGGTGCTGGCGGACGGGCCGTAGCCGATCAAATGGATCCGCGGGTCCGCCGCTACCCGGGTTGCCGAACGGCCGGTCATGGTGATCCCGCCGCCCGGGCCCCGTAGCGCCAGCGGGGCCAGATGGTCGAGGGCGCTGCGGAAACCGGTGGCCCACAGGATCACCTGCGCCGGTTGGAATGTCCCGTCGGCCCAGCGCACACCGTCCGGCTCGATATGTTCGAACATCGGCAGGCGGTGCAGGACGCCGCGGTCGCGGGCGGCGCGCAGGCGTTCGGTCAGGACCAGCCCGGTCACCGAGACCACCGAACCCGGCGGTAGCCCGCGGCGCACCCGGTCTTCGACGATGGCCACCGCGCGCCGGCCCGCGTCCTGGTCGAACGGGGTTTCGCGGAAGACCGGCGCGGACCGCGTCACCCAGGTGGTGGTGGTGACCCGGGAGATCTCGTCGAGCAACTGGACCGCGGAGATACCACCCCCGACGACCACGACGTGCTGCCCGGCAAATTCCTGCGCATCGCGATAGTCGCGAGTGTGCAGCTGGCGGCCGGCGAAGACTTCCGCACCGCGATAGTGCGGTATGAACGGGCGTTCCCAGGTGCCGGTGCCGTTGATCAGGCCCCGGACGCGCAGGGTGCCCGCGGTATCGGTTTCGGCGTGCAGCAGCCCGTCGCGTTCGCGGCGATCGCAGACCACACGGACGGTCACCGGCCGGTGTACGCGCAGATCGAAACGTTCCTCGTAGCGGCGGTAGTAGTACGGGACGGCTGTCGCGGCCGGTACGTCGGAGGTCATGGTGGCACCGGGCGGCAGATTGTCCGCGAACGGCATACCCGGGAGATCGTGCACCCCGTTGACGGTGCTGAGGGTGAGCGACGGCCAGCGGAACTGCCAGGCGCCGCCCGGGCCCGGGGCATGATCCACGATGAGGAAATCGCGTCCGGGAACCAGCCCGCGCCGCTGCAGGTGATAACCGGCCGACAAACCCGACTGACCGGCCCCGATCACCAGGATCTGGAAATCCGGCCCGGCCCGGTCCGCTGCGTCGGTCACCATGACCCTCGATGCTAGCCCGGACCGGTGACACGCCGATGCCGGTTCAGCGCGGCGCACTTCCCCATGCGGGCAGGTACGGAATATCGGCGGCGCGGTTCTCGTCGACGGCGAGCGGGCGGCCGAGTTGCGGGAACGCACGCTGCGCGCAGTCGGTGCGTTCACAGACTTTGCATCCCGCCCCGATGGGGACCGCGGCGCTGCTGTCGTGCAGGGGCAGGCCGTGGGAGTACACAAGTTTGTGGGCGTGAGCGAGATCGCAACCGAGACCGATGGCGAACTCCCTTGTGGGCGCGAGATATCCGGGTGCGCTTTCGCCGGCGGTCCGGGCCAGCCAGAGGTAGGTCCGGCCGTCGGGCATCTCCGCGATCTGGGTGCGGATCCGGCCGGGGGTCGCGAACGCATCGTGCACCACCCACAGCGGGCAGCTCCCACCGACCCGGGAGAAGTGGAAAGCGGTGGCGGACTGCCGTTTCGAAATATTACCGGCGCGGTCGGTGCGGACGAAGAAGAACGGGACGCCGCGTTGCCCGCGCCGCTGCAGGGTGGACAGCCGATGGCAGACGGTTTCGAATCCGACCTCGAATTGCGCCGAGAGCAGGTCGATATCGTAGCGCAGCGCTTCGGCGGCATCGCGGAACAGCGTATACGGCAGGATCAGCGCGCCCGCGAAATAGTTGGCCAGCCCGATACGCAGCAGGCGGCGGGATTCGGCGGGCATCGCTTCGGCCCCGGCGAGTATCGCGTCCAGCGCCGGGCCCTGGGTGAGGAAGGCCAGCTGGGTGGCGAGCTGGAAGGCGCGCTGGCCGGGTGCGAGCCGCCGGGCGAGTAGCACCAGGCGGGCGCCCGGATCGTAGAGGCGTTTCGGCCCGGGCCGGTTCGGGTCGTCGGTCCGGATCCGCACGGCGATATCGTGGTGTTCGCGCAGAATTCGCGCCAGTTGCAGATCGAGGCCGCCGATGGTCAGCCGGTTATCGGCGAACAGGCGTTCCGCGGCGGTATCGAGGGCCGGAATATGGTTGCGCTGGTCGTAGAAGAAATCCCGGACGTCTTCGTAGGGCATCGCGGCGCCCCGTTCACCGGGCGCGGTATCGACCCCGGCCGAGAACTGTTCGAGGCTGCCGGTCGCCGCTTTCAGCCGCCGGTCCAGGCTCACCAGCAGCCGCGCGGCGGCCGGAATCCGGGACAGCAGATCATCGAGTTCGCTGCCCGTGACGGCGGCCGCGTCGGGATCCTCCGCGAACACCTCCTGCAGGTCGGCGAGCAGCCGGGCATCGGTATCGGGTGCGAAGAAACCCATCTCCAGATCGAAGGTGGAGTTCAATCGCAGCAGCACCGGGACCGTCAGCGGGCGCTGATCGTTTTCGAGCTGATTCACGTAGCTGGCCGATAACCCGAGTTCCTTCGCCAGCGCCGACTGCGATAATCCGCGCTGTTCCCGCAATGCACGCAGCCGGCCTCCCGCATACATCTTCTGCACGGTCGCGAATCTAGCACGCGTGGTATTCGCAACTTCCGCAAATTTGCTGGTCACCCTACGCACAAATCGACAAATGCGAGGTATTGGAACACCTACCCGGCGTGAGTAGCGTGCGAATCAAGCGAATTTCCGCCCAGCCTCGGAGGACCCCTGTGAAGAATCACCTCGTCCGCACGCACCGATCCGCCGCGGATTTTCCGCGCGAACAGCATCTGGCATGGCGAATCGCGGAGGTTGCCCGCGACCCGGTCGAGGTGGCGCCGGAGACGGAGGAGATGATCGTCAACCGGATCATCGACAATGCGGCGGTCGCCGCGGCGGCGCTGACCCGGCGTCCGGTCGCCAATGCCCGGGCCCAGGCACTCGCGCACCCGTACCGGCCGGGAGCGACCGTTTTCGGCACCGGCGGCCGGTACTCCCCGGAGTGGGCGGCGTGGGCCAACGGGGTCGCGGTACGGGAACTGGATTTCCACGACACGTTCCTGGCCGCCGAATACTCCCATCCCGGCGACAATATCGCGCCGATCCTGGCGGTCGCCCAGCATGCCGGGCGGCCGGGTCGCGACCTGATCCGCGGTCTGGCCACCGGATACGAGATCCAGATCGATCTGGTGCGCGCGATCTGCCTGCACGAGCACAAGATCGACCATATCGCCCATCTCGGGCCGTCGGCGGCCGCCGGTATCGGCACCCTGCTCGGGCTCGATACCGCCACGATTTATCAGGCCGTCGGCCAGGCCCTGCACACCACCACCACGACCCGGCAGTCCCGCAAGGGCGAGATTTCCAGCTGGAAGGCCTACGCGCCGGCATTCGCCGGGAAGATGGCGGTGGAAGCGGTGGACCGGGCAATGCGCGGAGAGGGCGCACCGGCCCCGGTCTGGGAGGGCGAAGACGGTGTGATCGCCTGGTTGCTGGGTGGTCCCGAGGCGGAGTACTCGGTCCCGCTGCCCGGCCCGGGCGAGCCCAAGCGCGCGATCCTGGATTCCTACACCAAGGAGCATTCCGCCGAATACCAGAGCCAGGCGCCGATCGACCTGGCCCGCCGGATGCGGGAACGTATCGGCGATCCGGATCGGATCGCGTCGATCGTGCTGCACACCAGCCATCACACCCATGTGGTGATCGGCACCGGATCGGGTGACCCGCAGAAGTTCGATCCCACGGCGTCCCGCGAAACCCTCGACCACTCGGTGATGTACATCTTCGCGGTCGCGTTGCAGGACGGCACCTGGCATCACGAACACTCCTACGCACCCGAGCGGGCGCAGCGCCCGGACACCGTGGCGCTGTGGCACAAGATCTCCACCGCCGAAGACCCGGAATGGACCCGCCGCTACCACTCGATCGATCCCGCCGAGAAGGCGTTCGGCGCCCGCGCCGAGATCACCCTGACAAGCGGTGAGGTGATCGTCGGCGAACTCGCCGTCGCCGACGCGCATCCGCTCGGCGCCCGGCCGTTCGCCCGCGACCAGTACATCGCCAAGTTCCGGACGCTGGCCGAGGGGGTAATCGATCCGGCCGAACAGGACCGCTTCCTCGAAGTGGTCCAGCGTGCGGGCGAGCTGTCCGCCGGTGAGCTGGGGGAACTCACCTTCACCGTATCGCCGGATGTGCTCGCCCGGGCCGGCCGTACTCCGGAAGGACTGTTCTGATGACCGGCCTGTTCGCGGCCTCGACCCCGGCGGCGCAGAAACGCGCCGCGTTCCGCGCCGGTCTGGAATCCGGCCGTATCCAGCGGTTTCCCGGCGCATTCAACCCGCTGGTGGCGAGGCTGATCCAGGAGATCGGGTTCGAAGGCGTCTACGTCTCCGGCGCGGTGCTTTCCGCGGACCTCGGGTTACCGGATATCGGTCTCACCACGCTCACCGAAGTGTCGGGGCGCGGTCATCAGATCGCCCGGGTCACCGATCTGCCGGTACTGATCGATGCGGATACCGGTTTCGGTGAGCCGATGAGTGCCGCGCGCACGGTGACGGTGCTCGAGGACGCCGGTCTGGCCGGTTGTCATCTCGAGGATCAGGTCAACCCGAAACGCTGCGGTCATCTGGACGGTAAGGCCGTGGTGCCCACCGAGGAAATGGTCCGCCGGCTGCATGCGGCGGTCTCGGCCCGCCGCGATCCCGGTTTCGTGATCTGCGCGCGCACCGACGCCGCCGGGATCGAAGGTCTCGATACCGCGATCGAACGGGCGAAAGCCTACGCCGGCGCGGGCGCCGATCTGATCTTCACCGAGGCCCTGCGCACCCCCGCCGAGTTCGAGAAGTTCCGTGCGGCGCTGTCGATTCCGCTGCTGGCGAATATGACCGAATTCGGTAAATCCGAACTGATTCCGGCCGCGACGCTGGAGTCGATCGGCTACAACGCGGTGATCTACCCCGTCTCGACCCTGCGGCTTGCGATGCATGCCGCCGAAGCGGGGCTGCGGGAAATCTTCGCCGAGGGAACGCAATTCGGTGTGCTGGACCGGATGCAGCACCGCAGCCGCCTCTACGAATTGCTGCGGTACGAGAGGTACAACGAATTCGATTCCGGCATCTTCGATTTCACAGTGGAAAGGGGCCGGTGATGAGCACGGCATCGCTCGACGGTTCGGCGACAGGCGGTGGCCCCGCATCGGTGGGACCGCAGACCGCGACCCCCACCATCTCCAAGGGATTGGCGGGGGTCGTCGTGGACACCACTGCGATCTCGAAGGTGGTACCGGAAACCAACTCGCTCACCTATCGCGGATACGCCGTGCAGGAGCTGGCCGCCCACTGCAGCTTCGAACAGGTCGCCCACCTGCTCTGGAACAGTGAGCTGCCCGGCTACGCGGAGCTCGAGCGGTTCCAGCAGCGGGAACGCGCCGCCCGGCGGGCCGATCGATCGCTGCTGTCGCTGGTGGCCAAACTGCCCGATACCTGCCATCCCATGGATGTCGTGCGGACCGCGATCAGCTATCTGGGCGCCGAAGATCCGGCCGAGGACGATAATTCGGCCGGCGCCAACCGCGACAAGGCCTTACGGATGTTCGCCGTCCTGCCCACCATCGTCGCGGCCGACCACCGCCGCCGCCACGGCCTCGACCCGATCGCACCCCATTCACAGCTGGGATACGCCGAGAACTTCCTGAACATGTGTTTCGGCAGCGTTCCGGCCCCGGAGCTGGTGCGGGCGTTCGAGGTGTCGCTGATCCTCTATGCGGAGCACAGTTTCAACGCCTCCACCTTCGCCGCCCGCGTGGTCACTTCCACGCTGTCCGATATCTACAGCGCGGTCACCGCGGCGATCGGCGCGCTCAAGGGACCCCTACACGGCGGCGCCAACGAAGCCGTGATGCACCATATGCGCGAAATCGGGGATCCGGACCGGGCCGAGGCGTGGCTGCGCGACAAACTGGCCGCGAAGGAAAAGGTGATGGGCTTCGGCCACCGGGTGTACAAACACGGCGATTCGCGGGTGCCCACCATGAAACAGGCGTTCCTCGATATCGCGGCCGCGACCGGCGGACACAAGTGGGTGCGCATATACGACATTCTCGAGCGCACCATGGACGAAGCCACCGGAATAAAACCGAACCTCGATTTCCCGGCCGGGCCCGCCTATCACCTGCTCGGGTTCGATACCGAGGCGTTCACGCCGATATTCGTGATGAGCCGGATCACCGGATGGACCGCGCACATCATCGAACAGGGCGAATCGAACGCACTGATCCGCCCGCTGAGCGAGTACATCGGCGTCGCGCAGCGCACGGTGGTCGCCTGATCCGCACACCCCGGCCACCGGCACACCTCGATCGGCCGGCCGGCGGACCTCTCTCCGGCCGCGCTTCCGCCTGACACCCCGCGGCGACGAGGGCGTGCCCGGCGCCCTCGCCACTCACATCGCCTCCCATACCGCCCCGTCGAGCACCGCCACCCGCACAGCTGCTCGACGGGGCGGCTGTCGTGGGCCGGGGGGGCGGGGGCGGCGGGCGGCCAGCCCCGGGCGCCTGTGGGGTATTTGCGGGCCGGGTTGTTCGTCGTCGCCCCGGACGATCACATCCTGGTCCTCGTGGTCCATCACATCGCG
>NZ_JARWNW010000267.1 GCF_029868325.1 Nocardia carnea | reverse complement strand
GAAGTGTTCGCGGTCAACGATATTCTCGTCGGCGCGGGGGAGCCGGCGGACCGTATCGAACGCACGATCCGCGGGCTGGTGGATTTCTGGGACCGCCACCGGCATCTCTACAGCGCCGTCCTGGACGCGCGCAGCGCCTCGGCGGCGGTCCGCGAGATCTGGGAGTCCGAACGTCAGGCATTCATCCCCTCGATAGCGGCCATGATCGACGACGAACGCCGGGCGGGCCGTGCCCCCGCCGGTGGTGACGCGGAAACGCTCGCCGATGTGCTGCTCCTGCTCAACGAGCGTCTGCTCGAGCGCCTCACCCTGGGGGCCGAGCTCGACCGGGAACGTTATATCGAATCGGTGGTCACGGTATGGCTGCGCTCGATCTACGCACCCGCAACCCATCACCGCGAGGAACCGTCATGACTGTGCACCACACCTCTGAGCCTGCCGCCGGACCCGCCGAACTGACCTTCCGCTCGGGCGGCGACCGGTGTCACGCCTGGCACTTCGCCGCCGGTTCGGCCGAGCTCACGGGCCCGGCCGGGCGGCCGGTCGCGGTGATGGCGCACGGTTTCGGCGGAACGAAGGATTCCGGTCTCGCACCGTTCGCCCGCGCCTACGCCGCCGCCGGAATCGACGTACTCGCCTTCGACTTCCGGTACTTCGGTGCCAGCGGCGGCACCCCCCGGCAGCGGGTCCGGATGGCCGATCAGCTCGCCGACTATCGCGCGGCGATTGCCGCGGCCGCCGAACTTCCGGGGGTCGATGCGCGCCGGATCGTGCTGTGGGGTGTCTCGCTGTCCGGCGGCCATATCTTCGCCGCGGCCGCGGCTGCCCGGGCCACCCCGGAGAAAAGGGCCACCGCACGGGCCGCACTCGCCGCGGTCGTCTCGCTCACCCCGCTGGTGGACGGCCGCGCCGCGGCCGCGCTGGCCATGCGATCCGGCGGCGTCGCGGCAACACTGCGGGGTGCCGGCACCGCCGTGCGCCGGCAGCTGGACGCGGTGACCGGCGGACCGGGCCTCATCCCGCTGGTCGGCTGGCCCGGGGAGGCGGCGGCGCTGGCGCTGGAGGGCTGGTACGAGTCCTACCGCGCCCTGGCCGGGCCCACCTGGCGTAACGAGATCGACGCGAGTGTGCTGCCGCAGCTGGCCGGCTACCGCCCGGCCCGGGCCGCCGCCGGTTTGCAGCTGCCGGTTCTGGTTCAGATCGCCGATTTCGACCGCGGTGCGCCCCCGTACGCCGCGGCGAAAGCCGCCTTCGCCGCCCGGGCCGAGGTCCGGCACTATCCCTGCGACCATTTCGGGGTCTGGCCGGGCAACCGCTTCTTCGAGCCGGCCGTGGATCATCAGCTGACGTTCCTGCGCCGGCACTTGGCGCCGGACCGGCCCGAACCGGCGTCGGCATAGCGGGCCACAGTATCCGGACGTGCGGCAGGCGACTCCCGACCGTGACCGCACCGGCGCAGCTGCGGCCGGGGCGCCGGGAGCAACGGCGTCTCGCAGGATGGCAACGGCACCTGCGGTAGCGTCACGCGTACCCCGCGTGATGTGAGACACGACAAATTGCAGGCAGGTAACGCCAGATGTGAATGGCCTTACGGTCATGAGGATTCGGCATATCGTCGTGCGGGTAATACACGGGACCGGCGGTGGTTTCGCGGCTGCCGGCCCGCGAGTGAGACACAGGAGCAGAATGAGTGCCAAAACCGAACTCGTCCGCGAACTGAACGGGCCCACCGCAGCCTCGGAGATGCTCTCCGACCAGGAGATCGAGGATCTGCTCGGACTGTTCCGCAGCGCCCAGCAACAGGAGAAGGAACTGCTGATCGAGGCGGTCAACGGTATGATCCGCTTCTTCCCGCCACCGTTCAAAACGATCACGCGCCGGATCATGTTCGGGGATCTACTCGAGAAATGAGCGATCTGGTCACCCGCGCGCAGATGATCCTGCTCGCGCGCACACTCCATGTTCCCGTCGAACGTATCGCCTATCTCGAAAGGCTCGGCGCCGATCACCTGCACGAACTCGAACAGCGGATTTCCGGGCGGATCTTCGAATACCACGGCGAAATGTTCAAACGGATCGGCCGCCTGATCCCGATCATCCCGCTGCAGGTATCGCTGCCCTTGGTCCAGCGCATCGTGCCACCCATGATGACCGGACGCGCCGCCGGTGCCGTCGGCGTCGAGTTCCCCCACGCCGCCGCCGATACGCTCACGATGCTCAAGACCGAGTACGCGGCGGACTGCACACCGTATGTGGATCCCAAGGCGCTCGGCGAACTGGGCGACATCATGGCGGCCGAGCCGCTGGTCGCGATCGTGAACGAGGTCCTGCGCCGTAAGGACCACATCACCGCCGGGCCGTTCCTCGAGTACGCCTCACCGAAGATGGTCGAAGCCGTCGAACGGGGAACTCTCGACGACGAGGGCATCATCTTCTCCGCCGCCTACGCCTACTCGGCGTCGGCCGTCAGCAACATACTGCGCCAGTTGCTGGATGGTGGATCGCAGCGGATTCCGCGGATGATGGAGAACGTCCTGGCCGGCTCGCCGGAACTGCAGGAGGCCGCGGTCTCGGTGATGTCGCGCGCCGAAGCGGATGTGGTCTTCCGCATCGGCGATATCCTGTTGTCCCTGGCCACACCGGAATCTCTGGGCAAACTCGCGGCGCACACCATCCAGCGGGGCGCGGCGCCGGAGCTGATGACCTTCGTCTCCAAATTCAGCCGGCCCGGGCTGCAGCGGATGGCGATGAACCCGATTTTCGCCAATACCGCCGCGCTGATCGCCATCGTCGAATCGTTGATCGTCGCGTTCAAACCCGGCCCGTGGAAAGGGCTGCTGCTGCTGGCCGAACGAAGCCATCCCGATGTGCAGCGGTATGTCGCCGGGCTGGTGGCCCGGATGCCGGTGGCGCAGATATCCGAACTGCCCTCGGTGGCCAACGCCGACGATCTGTGGCCCGAGCTGCTGCGTTTGCTGGCCGTTGCCGAGGAGCCCGCGCAGCGGCGCATCGGCGTGGTGTGGGCACAGCTGCCGGCGGAGCGGCGCGCCGGTCTGCACCGGCGGATAGCCGAGCTCGAGCTGGACGGCCGGCTGGCCGGGATCGTCGACGAGGTCCCCAACGTGTCGGTGGAGGAGGTGTTCTACCAGCGTCGGCGGCGTATCCGGCGACGTGGCGCGGCCTCCGACAGCTGGAGTGTGGCCTGATCGGTGGGCCGCATTCGCCGCGGATTTCGGTCCGGAATCGGCGCGTCTATGGCGAATGCGGCCCATGAATCATCGAACTTCAGTACCGTCGAATAGTTCTCTTGATCTTCGCTCTGGATTTGCTGGCCCCGCCGGATCGGCGGCGGATCGAGAAAAGAGGTCGGTACGAGATGAGCAACGGATATTTCTTTCACCGGATACGCCGGATGGCCGCACTCACCGGGGTCGCGGCGGCGGTGCTGGCGCCGGCGGCACCCGCCTTCGCCGAGCCGCTGTGGCCCAACGGGCCCAACGTCCCCGGGGTACCGGCGATCATCCCGGCCGAGGCCCCGTGCTCACCCGCGGCGCGGGCCTGCCTGCGGCTGTCGACGAACGAGGTCTGGCTGATGGACAACGGCAAGGTGGTCTACGGGCCGACGCCGATGTCGCACGGAATGGACGGCTACGAAACCCCGCCCGGTGTATTCGACGTGGACTTCAAACGCCCCTACCACTGGAGCACCATGCATCACGCCCCGATGCACTACGCGGTGTTCTTCAACGGCGATATCGCCTTCCACATCGGGCCGACGGAAGCCGAATCGCACGGGTGCATCCGGTTGACCGAACCGGGCGCGATCGCGGTCTACCACTATCTGAACCCGGGCGATGTGGTCGAAGTGGTCCCCTGACCGGAGTGCGGACGCCGCCCGGGCGGGAAGTGTCCGACCCGGTCATCGATGTGCTCACGCGATTTCGTACGCTTGGCCGATGTGGATCATCGTGGCCGTATCAGTAATCAGTTGCCTGCTCATCGCCGTCGGCTTCGCGCTCGGCCTGCCGGACTGATATCGATTCGGCCGGCCCGAAACGCTACCGGTTCGCTACGGGCGGACCGGTAGCTGTCGTTCCGGCATCGAATACCGTGGTCAGTCCCGCCCGGGCGGAGCTTCGCTCTCGGCTTCGGGAGCGGGGCGGTCGACGGCCACCGGGCGCAGCCGGGCCCAGGTCAAAAAGGCAACGGCCACGACGAGCATGCCCAGGCCCGCCCACAGGTTGACATTGATTCCGCCGGTTTTGGCTTCTTCGGCAGCGGTGTCGTGGATCAGCCCCGTGACCACCAGGACGATGCCGTAGAGGCCGAGCAGGCCGCCGACGATGGTGCGGATATCGAAGAGCACGGTGGTTGTCCTATCCGGTCGCGATATTGAGGATGATCACGAGCACCAGCGCGATACCCGCCAGCAGCACCGGCCGCTGATACCAGGGCAGGGTGGCGGCTTCCGGATCGGTACGCATGTCGCGCGGTGTCTCCGAATACACCAGCCCCACGAGTTCGGCGGCGGGTTTCGGTGCCGTCACCATGGTGACGGCCACGCTGACCGCGATATCCACCACGAAGGCGGCGCCGGCCGCGACGAAGCTGACGCCCTGGCCCGACAGCGAGAACACACCCGTCTCGTTCAGCACGAAGATGGTGACCGCGACCGCGGTGCCGGCCACCAGACCCGTCCAGCCGGCGGTCGGGGTCATCCGTTTCCAGAACATGCCGAGGATGAAGGTCGCGAACAGGGGCGCGTTGAAGAAGCTGAACAGGGTCTGCAGGTAGTCCATGATGTTGCTGAACCCGCCCGCGATGAACGCGGTGAAAATCGCCGCGATGGTGGCGCCCACGGTCGCCAGCCGGCCGACCGTCAGGTAGTACTTATCGGACCGGTCCTTGACCACGTACTGCTGCCACAGATCGATACTGAACACTGTGTTGAAGGCCGACACATTGGCGGCCATCCCGGCCATGAACGCCGCCAGCAGACCGGCCAGCCCCACCCCCAGCAGGCCGTTGGGGAGTACTTCCTTCATCAAGTACAGCAGCGCCTGGTTGTAGGTGACATCGCTGTCGACATCCGGGTTCGCGGTGACGGCCTGTTTGTACTCGGCCATCTGCGGTACCAGTACGGCGCTGATCATGCCGGGGATGATCACGATCAGCGGGATCAGGATCTTCGGGTAGGCGCCGATGATCGGGGTGCGGCGGGCGGCGGCGATCGAATGTGTGGCCAGCGCGCGCTGCACCTCGACGAAGTTGGTGGTCCAGTAGCCGAAGGAGAGCACGAAACCCAGGCCGAAAACGATGCCGAGGATGGACAGGAAATCGTTGGCGAAACCGGACAACGCGTTGCCGGGCCAGGAATCCAGCTGTTCGGGGCCACCGGGGGAGGCTGTCACCTTGTCCTGCAACCCGGACCAGCCGCCTACCCGGTGCAGGCCGATCAGGGTGAGCGGCAGCAGGGCGGCCACGATGACGAAGAACTGCAGGACCTCGTTGTAGATCGCCGCCGACAGACCACCGAGGGTGATGTAGGACAGTACGATCACCGCCGCCGCGATCACCGCGACCCACAACGGCCAGCCCAGCAGCACATTGAGAATGGTGCCCAGCAGGTACAGGTTGACCCCGGCGATGAGAACCTGGGCGATCGCGAAACTGAGCGCGTTCACCAGATGCGCGCCGGTGCCGAAGCGGCGCCGCATGAACTCCGGCACACTGCGCACCTTCGAGCCGTAGTAGAACGGCATCATCACCACACCCAGGAAGAGCATGGCCGGTACCGCGCCGATCCAGAAGTAGTGGAAGGCGGGGAAACCGTATTCGGCGCCGTTGGCCGACATACCCATGATCTCGACGGCACCCAGATTGGCCGAGATGAACGCCAGGCCCGTCACCCAGGCGGGCAGCGACCGCCCGGACAGGAAGAAGTCCATACTCGACGAGACGCGTTTGCGGGCCAGCAGGCCGATACCGAGGACGAAAACGAAATACAGCGCGACTATCGCGTAGTCGACGGCTTGGGCGTCGAGTCGCAGCACCTCACCTTCCGCGAAAGTGGAGACGACTTCCTGGGAAACTTCGAACTGCGGCATACGACGTTCTCCTCGGAGCGGCCACGGGCAACCGCGTGCGGTTCACCGCCTCGGCACCACCGATGGCCGGCCGCACTACCAGATCGGCTCTGGTGCATAAAACGTACCGCGCGTGCCGGTGGCGCGGGCTGTGTTGATCAAAGCCGGGCGTGTCAGTCGGGCGCCGTACTCCGTAGGCCGGTTCGGCCTCGGCTGATATGCACAAATGCGTACGCATGCGTGCGGGCAGCCTCTCGTGCAGTGTGCCGCGGGTTGCTACCATTGGCGACGGCGCATCCAAACACGTTGTGCGCCAGAGGATTAGATCATCCCCTGGCGCCGGTGTGGTGTGCGTGGGTTTCGTGGTCACCGAAGTAGGGGTTGCCGTGATTGTACGCGTGCAGAGTGCCGAATTGTCCAGCGTGCAGCGCTTCGTGCTCCGGTTGATCGGTGACTGGGGCGCGGGTTCCGAGCGTATCGGCGGGATCGCCCTGCTCGGTTGCCCGTTGCCGCGGCCGCGTCGCCGCTCCACTACGACGGCCGACCTGCTGATCTGGACCCCGTACGGGTGCACGCTGGTGGTACTGGCGGATTTCGGGTCGGTCCAGCACGGCGTTCTGGACACACCGCCGGCCGGCCGATGGCAGGTCGGTGAACGTGCCGCGGATCTGCGCACAGGAGCCGGGGCCGTCAATCCGCTGCAGCGGGCCCGGCGGCAAAGAACCGAACTGACAACGATATTCCGCCGGGCCGGTGTGCCCGAGCAGATCGATGTGCTCGTGGTCCTGATCCCGAAAACCGGGTCACGCATCACCTGGACCCGGCCACCGCAGGAGGCAGGCGAAGAAACGATCATGGCCCGCATCGGGCAATCGACGGGATTCACCGAGTATTTCCAGCGCTCGCCCGACCGGCCGGTGTGCGTGCGTGCCACCGATATCGCCCAGGCGTTCGCGGCGCTCGGAGTAGCGCTGTCCGCGCCGGATCCCGAGGAGCTGGCGGCCGAAGGTTTCGTGATGACGGCGGCCGACGCCCTGATCGGGACGCCCGCGCCGGCGGATTCGGCGGGCAGGTTGTGGACAACGCGGCTTCCGCTGTTCGGAGGATCCCGCCGCCGAGCGGCCCAGCCGGACATCGCGTTTCCCGAACCGGTTGTCGGCGGAGCCTTTGAGCGGGCGGAATACGCCGGCGCCGCGCCCGGTTCCGGGACAGCCGGAATCTTCGAAAAACGGGCACCGCACGACACCGCCCCGAATGCTCCGGCCGGCCGGGCGCCGGGGGGGGGGGGGCGGGGGGCGCGGGGGGCGCGGGTTCCGCGCGCGGCGCGGGGGCCGCGACCGCGAGGGCGGCGGCGAGGCCCGCGAGCCCGAGATCCGGGACGACGACGTTCTGCAGCCGGTCGCGGGCATCCTCGATGTCCTGGAC